>NZ_JBICWZ010000005.1:0-347547 GCF_043199995.1 Streptomyces sp. NPDC048507
ATCCACCGGAGTGGACGGGGTATCAACTTCTGGCGTTGATTTTTGGCACGCTGTTGAGTTCTCAAGGAACGGACGCTTCCTTTGTACTCACCCTCTCGGGCTTTCCTCCGGGCTTTCGTTCTGTTCTGTTCTTGCGTTTCCGACTCTATCAGACTCTTTCGGGCCCGATTTCCTCGGTGCTTTCCAGGTCCCGCGCTTTCGCGCTTTCCCTTTCCGGCGATTCCGACTCTATCAGATTCTCTTCCGTGCCGTTTCCGGCTGGATTCGAATTCCAATGGCCTTCGGGGGGCCTTTCCCTTTCGGGAGAGCCAGACTTTATCAGGTTTCCCTGGTCTGGAATCCCACCCGCTCGCGCCCGGGGGCCGGACACACGTGTGTGCTCGGGTCCGTGCGGGGGTGGAGAGGTAAACGTACTGGAGCGGGGCCCCTGGATGCAAATCCAGGGGCCCCGCTCCGTGTGGTCACCGCGAAGGACGAGGTCAGACCTCGACGACGACCGGGAGGATCATCGGGCGGCGGCGGTAGCCGTCCGAGACCCACTTGCCCATGGTGCGGCGGATGAGCTGCTGGATCTGGTGCGGCTCGGCCACACCGTCCGCGCCGGCGCGGGCGATGGCTTCCTCGATCTTCGGCAGGATCGCGGCGAACGCCGAGTCCTCGATGCCGGAGCCGCGGGCCTGGATGTTCGGGCCGCTGACGACCTTGCCCGTGGTGCTGTCGACCACCACGAAGACCGAGATGATGCCCTCGTCGCCGAGGATGCGGCGGTCCTTGAGGGAGGCCTCGGTGACGTCGCCGACCGAGAGGCCGTCCACGTACACGTAGCCCGCCTGGACCTTGCCGGAGATCCGGGCCTTGCCGTCGATCAGGTCGACGACCACGCCGTCCTCGGCGATGACGATGCGGTCCTTCGGGACGCCCGTCATGGCACCGAGCTCGGCGTTGGCGCGCAGGTGGCGCCATTCGCCGTGGACCGGCATCAGGTTCCGCGGCTTGCAGATGTTGTAGAAGTACAGCAGCTCACCGGCGGAGGCGTGGCCGGAGACGTGCACCTTGGCGTTGCCCTTGTGCACGACGTTGGCGCCCCAGCGGGTCAGGCCGTTGATCACGCGGTAGACCGCGTTCTCGTTGCCCGGGATCAGGGACGACGCCAGGATCACGGTGTCGCCGGGGACGATCCGGATCTGGTGGTCACGGTTGGCCATGCGGGACAGCGCGGCCATCGGCTCGCCCTGGGAGCCCGTGCAGACCAGCACGACCTCGTCGTCCGGCAGGTCGTCGAGGGTCTTGACGTCGACGACGAGACCGGCCGGGACCCGGAGGTAGCCCAGGTCACGGGCGATGCCCATGTTGCGGACCATGGAACGGCCGACGAAGGCGACCCGGCGGCCGTACTCGTGGGCGGCGTCCAGGATCTGCTGGATGCGGTGCACGTGGCTCGCGAAGGAGGCCACGATGATCCGCTTCTGCGCGCTCGCGAACACGCCGCGGATCGCGTTGGAGATGTCGCGCTCCGGCGGGACGAAGCCCGGGACCTCGGCGTTCGTCGAGTCCGAGAGCAGGAGGTCGATGCCCTCTTCGCTCAGACGCGCGAACGCGTGCAGGTCGGTGAGGCGGTTGTCCAGCGGCAGCTGGTCCATCTTGAAGTCGCCGGTGCACACCACCATGCCGGCGCCGGTGCGGATGGCCACGGCCAGCGCGTCCGGGATGGAGTGGTTGACGGCGACGAACTCGCAGTCGAAGGGGCCCAGGTTCTCGCGCTCGCCCTCCTTCACCTCGAGGGTGTAGGGGCGGATGCGGTGTTCCTGGAGCTTCGCCTCGATGAGGGCCAGGGTCAGCTTGGAGCCGATCAGCGGGATGTCCGCCTTCTCCCGGAGGAGGTAGGGGACGGCGCCGATGTGGTCCTCGTGGCCGTGGGTGAGGACGATGCCCTCGATGTCGTCGAGGCGGTCCCGGATCGACGTGAAGTCCGGCAGGATCAGGTCGATGCCCGGCTGCTCCTCCTCGGGGAAGAGGACGCCGCAGTCGACGATGAGCAGACGGCCGTCGTACTCGAAGACCGTCATGTTGCGGCCGATCTCACCGAGGCCGCCCAGCGGGGTGACCCGGAGGCCGCCCTTCGGGAGCTTCGGCGGCGGGCCCAGTTCAGGGTGCGGATGGCTCAAAAGTCTCTCCTTCACCACGCGCGCCACGTACCCCTGGAGGCACGCGGCGGCGCGCGCATGTCATTCGTGCACTTGCTTTTGTCTGTTTCGTTCTTGCTTGTTCAGTTGTGAAGTCTGTTGTCAGAGCTGTACCCCGCCGGCGGCAAGATCGATCTTGAGCTGCGCGGTCTCTTCGTCGCTCAGGCCGACGAGCGGGAGGCGCAGCGGGCCCGCGGGCAGGCCCTGCAGGTTCAGCGCGCCCTTGGTGGTCATCACGCCCTGGGTGCGGAACATGCCGGTGAAGACGGGCAGCAGCTTCTGGTGGATCTCGGTGGCCTTCTGCACGTCGCCGCCCTGGTGGGCGTCGAGCATGGCACGCAGCTCGGGGGTGACCACGTGGCCCACGACGGAGACGAAGCCGACCGCGCCGACCGACAGGAGGGGCAGGTTCAGCATGTCGTCGCCGGAGTACCAGGCCAGGCCGCTCTGCGCGATGGCCCAGCTGGCACGGCCGAGGTCGCCCTTGGCGTCCTTGTTGGCCACGATACGGGGGTGCTCGGCGAGCCGTACCAGGGTTTCGGTGTTGATCGGAACACCGCTGCGGCCCGGGATGTC
Organism: Streptomyces sp. NPDC048507; assembly: GCF_043199995.1. Taxonomy (NCBI): domain Bacteria; kingdom Bacillati; phylum Actinomycetota; class Actinomycetes; order Kitasatosporales; family Streptomycetaceae; genus Streptomyces; species Streptomyces sp. NPDC048507. Next base: position 2,760 of record NZ_JBICWZ010000005.1, read on the forward strand.
GTAGAGCATCACGGGCAGCTCTGTGGCGTCCGCGATGGCCTTGAAGTGCTGGTAGAGGCCTTCCTGCGGCGGCTTGCTGTAGTACGGGGTCACCGCGAGCAGGCCGTGGGCGCCGGTGCGCTCTGCCTGGCGGGCCAGGTCGAGGGTGTGCCTCGTGTCGTTGGTGCCGATGCCGGCCACGACGTGGGCGCGGTCGCCGACCGCTTCGAGTACGGCTCGTACGAGGTCGTTTTTCTCCGCGTCGGTGGTCGTCGGCGACTCACCGGTGGTGCCGTTGATGATCAGGCCGTCGTTGCCTGCGTCCACCAGGTGGACGGCGAGCCGCTGCGCGCCGTCGAGGTCAAGTGCGCCATCAGCCGCGAACGGCGTGATCATGGCGGTGAGGACCCGCCCGAAGGGGGTCTGCGGAGTCGAGATCGGAGCCATGGGTAACACGCTACTCGCTGCCACGCTCGCGGTGTCCCCTCGGGGGACGTCAACACTGGGTTGGAGCCCGGCACTGCCTGCTCGGGGGTTCAAGCAGTGCCGGGTCCGTTTGATCAGCCTAGATGAACTTTCCGAAACGCCGCAATACGGACACTTGGGACTTGTCTCCGTACATCTGTACGCCGGGCGTGCATCGGACCTTGCGGGGCAACGCGACCACCGCCCTCGAAGATCGCCCGGGTCCGCGGTGCGGGCTTGACCCACCCGCTCCGGCGCTCGCGCAAACGCTCCCGCGCGGGCCTGCCGGAGCCGACCCGGGGGCGCGCCCGGTATCACTCGTTCAGCTGACGGGTCGCCATAAATTTTGGTTAATGTCCCGAATTCAGGCACCGATTGGACCGCCCGCTCGTCCTACAAGGAGAACGCTGCCCGTCCCGTCCCGACCGCCCCCAGGGGCCTGACCGCAAGGAGATCCGCTCCCATGTTTCGCCGGCGCGAACCCGTCCCGTTCGCCTTCGTCGCCGAGGCCGACCGATTCCGCAGTAACGTCACTCCGCCGCCGCGCGAGAGTCTGAGCATGACCCAGATCACCGCCCGTAGTCTGGTCGGCCTGACCGTGGTGGCGGGGCTCGTCGGCTCGCTGCTCTTCGGGATGCCCGCACTGCAGCCGTACAAGGCCACCGAGAAGGGCCAGCAGTCGGAGGCCTCCCAGGGGCGGTAGCCTCACGGGCACAGCCCCATCGAACGTGCATGTGAGTGAGGTCCTGCCGTGCCCCTGCCCTTCCTGACGGCCGACGGCGTCTTCGACGCTCACGAGGACGAAGCCCTCCCGCACGCGGATCCCGAACGCTGGCGACGTCCCTACCGGCCCGGACCCTGGCGGGTGGCGGGTGCGGCGGTACTGCTCCTGGTATCCGCCTTCATGCTGCTGGCGACGGTGATCATCGCCTTCGCGGGCACCACAGGTGGCGCCGCCGCAGCAGCGGTCGCCTCGCTCGCCGTGATCGGATCCGCGCTGCGCCTGCTGCGCACCGGCGTCTGGGTGAGCCCCTCGGGTCTGCGCCGGGTCGGCTTCTTCACCACCCGCTCGATCGCCTGGAGCGAGATCGACGGGGTCCGCACGGTCCAGCAGCCCGTGCGCTGGCTGGGCCTGCCGAGGACCGTGCAGGGCCAGGCCCTGACGCTGGCCGGGCGCGGCGGCGCCGAGCTGCCGGTCCTGCTGACCGACCACAGCGCCGACTTCCTGGCCCGCGGCGAGGCCTTCGACCGCGCCGCGGGGCAGGTCGAGGCCTGGGCCCAGGAGTACCGGGCCGTGCCCGCCTGATCCGGCGGCGGCGAGCCGTCCGCGAGGGCCCGTACGGGGATCAGACCCGTACGGGCCCTTCTGCGGTCGGCCGCCCGGCGTGCAGGGCGATCGCCCGCTGCATCGCCTTGCGGGCCCGCGGGGTGTCGCGGGCGTCGTGGTAGGCGACGGCGAGGCGGAACCAGCTGCGCCAGTCCCCCGGCGCGTCTTCCGTCTCGGCCTTGCGGCGCGCGAAGACCTCGTCGGCGGAATCCCGCAGGATCCGGCCGTACGGGTCCCGCTCCAGTTCGTCGACGGGCAGGCCGCCCTCGGCCTCCAGCTCGGTCGCGAGCTGGTTGGCCCGGGTGACGAACCGGGTGTTCATCCAGAGGAACCAGATGCCGATGACCGGCAGGACGAGCACGGCCGCACCGAAGGTGACGGTGAGCCAGGTGCCCTGCTGGAGCAGCATCAGGCCCCGGCTGCCGACCAGGACGAAGTAGACGACCAGGACGGCGGCCGTGAGGAAGTACGTGATCTTCGCGCGCATGCTGCTACTGCCTCATCAGCCGAGGTCGAGGAAGTTTTCCAGGCCGAAGGTGAGGCCCGGGGTCTGCGTCACGCGGCGGGCGCCGAGCAGGATGCCCGGCATGAAGCTGCTGTGGTGCAGGGAATCGTGACGGATGGTCAGGGTCTCGCCCTCGCTGCCGAGCAGGACCTCCTGGTGGGCCAGCAGGCCGCGCAGGCGGACCGCGTGGACCGGGACCCCGTCGACGTCCGCGCCGCGGGCGCCGTCCAGCGCCGTGGCCGTGGCGTCGGGCTGCGTGCCGAGGCCGGCCTCGGCGCGGGCGGCCGCGATGAGCTGGGCCGTGCGGGTCGCCGTACCGGAGGGGGCGTCGACCTTCTTCGGGTGGTGCAGCTCGACGACCTCGACGGACTCGAAGTAGCGGGCGGCCTGGGCGGCGAACTTCATGGTGAGGACGGCGCCGATGGAGAAGTTCGGGGCGATGAGCACCCCGGTCTCCGGGGAGCCCGCCAGCCAGGTCTCCAGCTGGGCGAGGCGGTCCTCGGTCCAGCCCGTGGTGCCGACCACGGCGTGGACGCCGTGGCGGACGAGGAAGTCGAGGTTCCCCATCACCGAGGCGGGGGTGGTCAGCTCGACCGCGACCTGGGCACCGGCCTCGGCGAGCGTCTCCAGCTTGTCGCCCCGGCCGAGGGCGGCCACCAGCTCCATGTCCTCGGCGGCCTCGACCGCCCTGACGGCTTCGGAGCCGATGCGGCCCTGGGCCCCGAGGACTGCCACGCGCAGCTTGCTCATGTTGCTTCCTTCGTGTCCGTACGGAACTAGGCGACCGCTTCGCCGAGGCGGGCGGCCTGCTTCTCCTTCAGCGGGCCGATCACCGCGAGCGAGGGCCGCTGTGCCAGTACATCCTGGGCGACCGCGCGGACCTCGTCCGGGGTCACCCGGGCGATGCGGGCCAGCATGTCGTCGACGGACATCTGGTCGCCCCAGCACAGCTCGCTCTTGCCGATGCGGTTCATGATCGCCCCGGTGTCCTCCAGGCCGAGGACGGTGGAGCCGGAGAGCTGGCCGACGGCGCGCCGGATCTCCTCGTCGGTGAGTCCTTCGGAGGCGGCCTTGTCCAGCTCGTCGCGGCAGATCCGCAGTACGTCGTGGACCTGGCTGGGACGGCAGCCCGCGTACACGCCGAAGAGGCCGGTGTCGGCGAAGCCCGAGGTGTACGAGTACACGCTGTAGGCCAGGCCGCGCTTCTCGCGGACCTCCTGGAAGAGCCGGGAGGACATGCCGCCGCCGAGGGCGGTGTTGAGCACGCCGAGGGCCCAGCGGCGCTCGTCGGTGCGGGCCAGGCCCGGCATGCCGAGGACCACGTGGGCCTGCTCGGTCTTGCGGTTGACCAGCTCGACGCGGCCGGCGGTGCGCAGCCGCTTGGTGCCGGTGCGCGGGCCGACGGGGACGGCGTCGGTGTGCCGCAGGGCGCCGGCCCTGTCGAAGGCCGCGCGGACCTGGCGCACGACCTTGTTGTGGTCGACGTTGCCCGCGGCGGCCACGACCAGGCGGGTCGGGTCGTAGTGCTTCTTCCAGAAGCGGCGGATCCGGTCGGCGCCGAGGGCGTTGATCGTGTCGACGGTGCCGAGGACGGGGCGGCCGAGCGGCGAGTCCCCGTACATGGTCTGCGCGAACAGGTCGTGGACCATGTCGCCCGGGTCGTCCTCGGTCATCGCGATCTCTTCGAGGATGACGCCGCGCTCGGCGTCCACGTCCTCCTCGCGGATCAGCGAGCCGGTGAGCATGTCGCAGACCACGTCGATGGCCAGCGGCAGGTCGGTGTCGAGCACCCGTGCGTAGTAGCAGGTGTACTCCTTCGCCGTGAAGGCGTTCATCTCGCCGCCGACCGCGTCGATCGCGGAGGAGATGTCAAGGGCGCTGCGCTTGGCGGTGCCCTTGAAGAGGAGGTGCTCCAGGTAGTGGGTGGCGCCGTTGAGCGTGGGCGTCTCGTCACGGGAGCCCACGTTCGCCCAGATGCCGAAGGTGGCGGAGCGGACGGAGGGCAGCGTCTCGGTGACGACGCGGAGCCCGCCGGGCAGGACGGTGCGCCGGACGGTGCCGATGCCGTTCTGCCCCGTGAGCAGGGTTTGGGTACGGGCGACGGCCCGCCCCTCCGAAGAGGGGCGGGCCGTCACACGGGAACTACGCGACATCACTTGTCGGAGTCGTCCTTGTCAGCCTCGGCGTCGGCGGTCTCGCCGTCGATCACGGGGATCAGGGAGAGCTTGCCGCGCTGGTCGATCTCGGCGATCTCGACCTGCACCTTGGCGCCGACCGCGACAACGTCCTCGACGTTCTCCACGCGCTTGCCACCGGCGAGCTTGCGGATCTGCGAGATGTGCAGCAGGCCGTCCTTGCCGGGCATCAGGGAGACGAAGGCACCGAAGGTGGTGGTCTTGACGACCGTACCCAGGTACCGCTCGCCGACCTCCGGCATGGTCGGGTTGGCGATCGCGTTGATCGTGGCGCGGGCGGCCTCGGCGGCCGGGCCGTCGGAGGCACCGATGTAGATGGTGCCGTCGTCCTCGATCGTGATCTCGGCGCCGGTGTCCTCCTGGATCTGGTTGATCATCTTGCCCTTGGGGCCGATGACCTCACCGATCTTGTCCACCGGGATCTTGACGGTGATGATCCGCGGGGCGTTCGGGGACATCTCGTCCGGCGTGTCGATCGCTTCCATCATCACGTCGAGGATGTGGAGGCGGGCGTCACGGGCCTGCGTCAGGGCCGCGGCCAGGACGGAGGCGGGGATGCCGTCGAGCTTGGTGTCGAGCTGGAGCGCGGTGACGAACTCCTTGGTGCCGGCGACCTTGAAGTCCATGTCGCCGAAGGCGTCCTCCGCACCGAGGATGTCGGTGAGGGCGACGTAGTGGGTCTTGCCGTCGATCTCCTGGGAGATCAGGCCCATGGCGATGCCGGCGACGGGGGCCTTGAGGGGCACACCGGCGTTCAGCAGCGACATGGTGGAGGCGCAGACCGAGCCCATGGACGTCGAGCCGTTGGAGCCGAGGGCCTCGGACACCTGACGGATCGCGTAGGGGAACTCCTCGCGGGTCGGCAGGACCGGCACGATCGCGCGCTCGGCGAGCGCGCCGTGGCCGATCTCGCGGCGCTTGGGCGAACCCACGCGGCCGGTCTCGCCGACCGAGTACGGCGGGAAGTTGTAGTTGTGCATGTAGCGCTTGCGGGTCACCGGGGAGAGGGTGTCCAGCTGCTGCTCCATGCGGAGCATGTTGAGGGTGGTGACGCCCAGGATCTGGGTCTCGCCACGCTCGAACAGCGCCGAGCCGTGCACGCGCGGGATGGCCTCGACCTCGGCGGCGAGGGTACGGATGTCCGTGAGCCCGCGGCCGTCGATGCGGACCTTGTCCTTGATGACGCGCTCGCGGACCACGGCCTTGGTCAGGCTGCGGTAGGCGGCGGAGATCTCCTTCTCGCGGCCTTCGAAGGCCGGGAGGAGCTTCTCGGCGGCGATCTCCTTGACGCGGTCCAGCTCGGCCTCGCGCTCCTGCTTGCCCGCGATGGTCAGCGCCTGGGTGAGCTCGCCCTTGACGGCGGTCTCGAGGGCCGCGTACACGTCGTCCTGGTAGTCCAGGAAGACCGGGAACTCGCCCTCGGGCTTGGCGGCCTTGGCGGCCAGGTCGGCCTGGGCCTTGCAGAGGACCTTGATGAAGGGCTTCGCGGCGTCCAGACCGGAGGCGACGATCTCCTCGGTCGGCGCCTCGGCGCCGCCCTTGACGAGGGCGATGGTCTTCTCGGTGGCCTCGGCCTCGACCATCATGATCGCGACGTCGCCGTCTTCGAGGGTGCGGCCCGCGACGACCATGTCGAAGACGGCGTCCTCGAGCTCGGTGTGCGTCGGGAAGGCCACCCACTGGCCGCGGATCAGCGCGACGCGGACGCCGCCGATCGGGCCGGAGAAGGGCAGGCCGGCCAGCTGCGTGGACGCGGACGCGGCGTTGATCGCGACGACGTCGTACAGGTGGTCGGGGTTGAGCGCCATGATCGTGGCGACGACCTGGATCTCGTTGCGCAGGCCCTTCTTGAAGGACGGGCGCAGCGGGCGGTCGATCAGGCGGCAGGTGAGGATCGCGTCCTCGGAGGGGCGGCCCTCGCGGCGGAAGAAGGAACCGGGGATCTTGCCGGCCGCGTACTGGCGCTCCTCGACGTCCACCGTCAGGGGGAAGAAGTCGAGCTGGTCCTTGGGCTTCTTCGACGCGGTGGTGGCGGACAGCACCATCGTGTCGTCGTCCAGGTAGGCAACGGCGGAGCCGGCGGCCTGGCGGGCCAGACGGCCCGTCTCGAAGCGGATGGTGCGGGTGCCGAAGGAACCGTTGTCAATGACGGCCTCGGCGTAGTGGGTCTCGTTCTCCACTAGCGTTTTCTCCATATTCGTCGTCTCCGTCCACCACCCGTGTGGTGGGGGACGGTGGCGGAGAAGCGCTCCTGGCGTGCGGGCCGGTCTTCGATCGAAGCACCCGGTTCCTGTCCCCGTCGCGGGGCTTTCCGGATGCCACTACCGAGGACCGGCGGCGTAGGGAGGGCGCTCCTCCTCTTCAGTTGTGCGCTGTGTCCCACACTACAAAGCGTCGGGTGCGTCGCGCACGTACAGCAAAGGGAGCGGCCCCCTCGATGTGGGAACCGCTCCCTTCACAGCGTCTTTACTTGGCGCCGGCCGCACCGCGACGGATGCCGAGGCGCTCGACCAGCGTACGGAAGCGCTGGATGTCCTTCTTGGCCAGGTACTGCAGCAGGCGGCGGCGCTGGCCGACCAGGATCAGCAGACCACGACGGGAGTGGTGGTCGTGCTTGTGGGTCTTGAGGTGCTCGGTCAGGTCCGAGATGCGGCGGGACAGCATGGCGACCTGGACCTCGGGGGAGCCGGTGTCGCCCTCCTTGGCACCAAACTCTGCGATGAGCTGCTTCTTCGTTGCGGCGTCGAGCGGCACGCGTACTCCTCGTAATAGGTCTTCGTTGCCACCGAGTGCCCCAGGTCGAATTCTCTGGGGAGCTTCCGTTACTCGGGAGGCGGGGTCCGCTGAGCGCAGCCTCCAGAGGATTTCCGGGGGCGCGTACACAAACGGCCGTCACACAGCGTACCAGGCTGCCGGGTCCCGGCAGTCTCAGCTGGTGAGAGAGCGGGCGCGGACGTAGACGTCGAGCACGGCCAGGGCGAGCGGGGCCAGGCTGAGCAGCACCGCGGCCTCGGTGAGGTCGAGCAGCCTTCCCCAGAAGGGTGACAGGCCCTTGCGGGGAATGACAAGCGCAATTCCCGCGAGGAGGGCCGCGCCGGCGGCGACGGCGGCGGAGAGCCAGATCGTACGGAGGTCCAGGCCGCCGCGGTCGTGGTGGAGGGCGAGCTCGGCCACCAGGGGGGCGGGCGGGCGCAGGGCGAGGCCGAGGACCAGCAGGGCGACGGCGGCCAGGCCGGCGGCCAGCGCGCAGACCACCTGTGAGGTGTAGCGGAAGAGACGGGCCCGCAGCAGCATCGCCAGCCCGGCGGCCAGCGCCAGCAGCCGGCCCCAGGTGTTGCCGGAGAAGCCGAGGACGGCGGCGGAGCCCACGACCACGGCGGCGCAGCCCCCGACCAGGCCGAGGAGCATCTCGTGGCCGCGGCGGGCCTGGGCCGCGATCTGTTCGGCGTCCAGCCGGGCGGCCGGGTCGTGGCCGGGGTCGGTGCCGGCGGCGCCCTCGGCGGCGTCGGGGTCGCGGCGGGCCGTGCCCTCGTGCCGGTCCGGGGTCTCGTAGTCGTCGACGGCGCTGCGCGGGGCGGCGTATCCGATGGGCAGCCGGGCGAAGCGGGCCGAGAGGCCGGGCAGGAAGGCGACGAGCCCGATGGCGACGGGGGCGCAGACGGCGGCGGTCGCGGTGGCGGAGCCGTCGGCGGCGATGGCGGCGAAGGTGGCCAGGGTCCCGGTGGCGGCGAGGAAGGTGGCCGCGACGAAGGGGGCGTCGCCGTGCGGGGTGAGCGCGACCAGGGCGACGGAGGCGACGAGGACGCAGACGCAGCCGAGCAGGAACTGCAGCCGGCCCGGTCCCTGGCCGGCCGCGGCGGCGACGATGCCGGAGCCGGCGATCAGCAGGTGCGGGAGGGCGCCGAGGCCGAGGGCGACGGCGGAGCCGCGGTCGCGGTAGACGCGGGCGCGCACTCCGGCGGCGGCGGTGAGCAGGACGCCGACGGCCCCGGCGATGATCCCGGGCAGGCCGTGCATGTCGTGGCGGAGCGGGTCGGCGTACCAGAGGACGAAGCCGAGCAGGACGAGGAGCAGCGCGGCTCCGGCCAGGCCGGCTCCGCGCAGCATGCCGTCGCTCCAGCGGTGCCGGTCGCGCACGACCGCCGCGGCGACGGCGTCGGAGACGTCGTCGAAGACGGCGGGCGGCAGGGACTCGGCGAAGGGGCGCAGGCTGAGCACCTCGCCGTCGAGGACCTGCTGGGCGGCGAGGGTGCGGGCGCCGTCGAGGACGGCGCCGGAGCGGCGTACGAGGTGGAAGCCGGTGGGGGCGCCGACGGGCTGGGTCTGGCCGGTGAGGCGCAGCAGCTCGGGGTAGACGTCCGCGACGGCGATGTCCTCGGGGAGGGCGACGTCGATGCGGCTGTCGGGAGCCACGACGGTCACCCTGCAGAATCCCGTCGCCTCGGCCGTACTCACCTGTGTGACCCCCCTGGTTGGCGCCGGTGGCGGCGGCCGATTCGCGGATGCGCATACTGCGCGCGTCACCCTACCCGGCGGGGCCGTGGCGGTCGGCAAGTAGGATCGCCGGGCGCGGAGGAGACCCCCTCCGCGCCCGGGAGTTGGGGGCGCCGGTTGCGATGTCCCGTCCGTTTTCGAGGGATTGATGCTCCGGTGAGCCAGATCGTCGTCAAGCGCCCGCCCCGGTCCCTGCCGCCCGAAGTGCCTTCGGACGAGCTGAGGCTGGAGGCTCCGCCGGAACTCCCCCGGGGTCAGCAGGAGGGCATGCTGATGCAGCTCCTGCCGATGCTCGGCATGGGCTCGTCGGTCGTCTTCTTCTTCATGCCGGGCGCCGCGCCGTTCATGCGCATCATGGGCGTGCTGATGCTGGCGTCGACGGTGGGCATGGTGATCGCGCAGCTGGTGCGGTTCCGGCGCGGTACGCAGGGGCAAATGGCGGACGTGCGCCGGGACTACCTGAAGTACCTGGCGCAGACGCGCCGTCAGGTGCGCAGGACGGCGCGGGCGCAGCGCGACGCGCAGCTCTATCTGCACCCGGCTCCGGAGCAGTTGTGGTCGGTGGTGGCGGAGGGTTCGCGGCTGTGGGAGCGGCGGGTCGGCGACGCGGACTTCGGGCAGGCCCGGCTGGGCCTCGGCGCGCAGCGGCTGGCGACCGCGCTGGTGGCCCCGGACACGGCTCCCGTGGACGAGCTGGAGCCGCTGACGGCGGGGGCGATGCAGCGCTTCCTGAAGGTGCACTCCTCGCTGGAGGGGCTGCCGGTGGCGGTGTCGGTCCGGGCGTTCTACCACGTGACGGTGTCCGGGGAGCCGGAGTCGGCGCGCGGTGCGGCGCGGGCGCTGGTGGCGCAGCTGGCGACGCTGCACTCCCCCGAGGACCTGGTGGTGGCGGTGGTGGCGGCGCGGGGCGCGGTGCCTTCGTGGGACTGGGTGAAGTGGCTGCCGCACGCGCAGGTGCCGGGGCAGGTCGACGGGGCGGGTACGAAGCGGCTGTTCGGCGATGACCTGGCCGAGCTGGAGGGGCTGCTGGGTCCGCGGCTGGAGGGGCGGCCCCGGTTCAGCCGGGAGGTGTCCCCGGTACTGGACCAGCCGCACCTGGTGGTGGTGCTGGACTCCGATTCCCGGCGGGGTCTGGTACCGCCGGACTCGGTGTTCGCGGCGGCGGAGGGCCTGCAGGGCGTGACCGTCGTCGAGGTGGTGGCGGGCGAGCTGGACGAGCCGCGCGGCGGGCTGTCGGTCGTGGTGCGGCCGGGCCGGCTGCGGCTGGAGTCGGGTGCGGGCCTCGTGTACGAGGGCGTTCCGGACACCCTGTCGCTGCCGGCGGCGGAGGCGCTGGCGCGGCAGCTGGCGCCGCTGCGCACGGGCGGCGGTGACGACGACGAGCCGCTGCTGGCGAACCTGGACTTCACCGATCTGCTGAACCTGGGCGACGCGGCCGCCGTCGACGTGTCGCGGACCTGGCGGCCGCGTTCCGCCGGGGAGCGGCTGCGCGTGCCGATCGGAGTGGGCGAGGACGGCGCGCCCGTGATGCTGGACCTGAAGGAGGCCGCGCAGGAGGGCATGGGCCCGCACGGGCTGTGCGTGGGCGCGACGGGTTCGGGCAAGTCGGAGCTGCTGCGGACGCTGGTGCTGGGGCTGGCGGTCACGCACACCTCGGAGACGCTGAACTTCGTGCTGGCCGACTTCAAGGGCGGTGCGACCTTCACCGGCATGGGGCAGATGCCGCACGTCGCGGCGGTGATCACCAACCTGGCGGACGACCTGACGCTCGTGGACCGGATGGGCGACTCGATCCGCGGGGAGCTCCAGCGCCGCCAGGAGCTGCTGCGTTCGGCGGGCAACTACGCGAACATCCACGACTACGAGAAGGCGCGCGCGGCGGGCGCCCCGCTGGAGCCGCTGGCGTCCCTGGTGCTGGTGATCGACGAGTTCAGCGAGCTGCTGACGGCGAAGCCCGATTTCATCGACATGTTCATCCAGATCGGCCGCATCGGCCGTTCGCTGGGCGTGCACCTGCTGCTGGCCTCGCAGCGGCTGGAGGAGGGCAAGCTGCGCGGGCTGGACACGTACTTGTCGTACCGGATCGGTCTGCGGACGTTCTCGGCGGCGGAGTCGCGGACGGCGATCGGCGTGCCGGACGCGTACCACCTGCCCTCGGTGCCCGGTTCGGGCTACCTGAAGTTCGGTACGGACGAGATGACCCGGTTCAAGGCGGCGTACGTCTCGGGCACCTACCGTTCGGGCGGTCCGGAGCTGTCGGTGGGGCCGTTCCCGGTGGAGCGGCGGCCGGTGCTGTTCACGGCGGCGCCGGTGCCGGTGGTGTACGCGGCCCCGGACCCGGCGTACCCGGCGGCGCGGCCGGCCCGGGAGGACGAGGCGCTCGCGGACACGGTGCTGGACGTGATCGTGGGCCGGCTGGAGGGGCAGGGGGTGCCCGCGCACCAGGTGTGGCTGCCGCCGCTGGACCAGGCACCGCCGCTGGACCAGTTGCTGCCGGCGCTGGCGACGGGCGCGGAGCGCGGGCTGCACGCGCAGGGGTACACGCGGCCCGGGGGGCTGGTCGTTCCGCTGGGTCTGATCGACAAGCCCTTCGAGCAGCGGCGCGAGGTGCTGTACCGGGACTTCTCGGGTGCGGCGGGCCACATGATGGTGGTGGGCGGTCCGCAGTCGGGGAAGTCGACGCTGATGCGGACGCTGATCTCCTCGTTCGCCCTCACGCACACCCCGCGCGAGGTGCAGTTCTACGGTCTGGACTTCGGCGGTGGCGCCCTGTCGTCGCTGGCGGAGCTGCCGCACGTGGGCGGGATCGCCTCGCGGCTGGATCCGGAGCGGGTGCGGCGTACGGTCGCGGAGGTGGCGGGGGTGCTGACCCGCCGCGAGGAGTTCTTCCGGGCGAACGGCATCGACTCGATCGGGACCTACCGGCGCCGGCGGGCGGCGGGCGACCTGCCGGGCGAGGCATGGGGCGACGTGTTCCTGGTCGTCGACGGCTGGGGCGGTTTCCGGGGCGAGTACGAGGGTCTGGAGCAGGTGGTCACGGACCTCGCGGCCCGGGGTCTGGGCTACGGCATCCACGTGGTGATCACGGCGGCCCGGTACATGGAGGTGCGGGCGGCGCTGAAGGACCAGATGCTGAGCCGCCTGGAGCTGCGGCTCGGGGACGTCATGGACTCCGAGTTCGACCGGCGGGTGGCGGCCAACGTGCCGACGGGGATGCCGGGGCGCGGGCAGGTCCCCGAGAAGCTGCACTTCCTGGGCGCGCTGCCGCGGGTGGACGGCTCGCACGACGCGGAGAGCCTCTCGGAGGCCACGGCGGCCTTCGTGGCGGCGGTGCGTGCGGGCTGGGCGGGACCGGCGGCTCCGGGCGTACGGCTGCTGCCGCGGCTGCTGCACGCCGACCGGCTGCCCAAGGGCGGGGAGTTCCCGGAGCGGGGGATCGCGATCGGCATCGACGAGACGGCGCTGGAGCCGGTGTTCGTCGACTTCGAGACGGACCCGTTCTTCATGATCTTCGGCGAGAGCGAGTCGGGCAAGACGAACCTGCTGCGGCTCATCGCCCGGCAGATCTCCGAGCGCTACACCCCGGACCAGGCCAAGCTGGTCGTGGGCGACTACCGGCGCGGGCTGCTCGGGGCGCTGCCGGAGGAGTACCTGCTGGAGTACGCGCCGATGGCGAGCTCGCTGCAGATGCACATGGAGGCGCTGGGCGGGGTGTTCTCGCGGCGCCAGCCGCCCCCGGACGTCACGCCGCAGCAGCTGCGGGACCGCAGCTGGTGGACGGGTCCGGACGTGTTCATCGTGATCGACGACTACGACCTGGTCGCCACCAGCCAGGGCAATCCGCTGGCGCAGCTCGTGGAGTTCCTGCCCTTCGCCCGGGACACCGGGGTGCGCTTCATCGTGGCGCGCGGTTCGGCGGGTGCCTCGCGCGCCCTGTACGAGCCGTTCATGCAGCGGTTCAAGGAGCTGGGCGCCCAGGGCGTGGTGCTGTCGGGCGATCCGTCCGAGGGCGATCTGCTCGGTACGGTCCGGCCGCGGCCGATGCCGCCGGGCCGCGGCTACTTCGTCTCGCGCCGCCGGGGCACCTCGCTGGTGCAGCTGGGCCGGATGCCGGGCCTGTAGGCGGCGCCCGCACACCGGGGGCCGTTTCCGGCGGAACGGGCCCCCGGAGCGCGCGTTGTGCCGATAATCGGCAGCGAAGACCGACGCAGCACCGCACGACCGAGGGAAGGGCCGCACATGGGCACCCAGCAGGAGAAGGACGAGCTGTACGCGCTCGACATCAGCGGCGTCGAGTGGCAGGGGCCGCCCGGGACCAGTCCGGACGAGGAGCGGGTGGAGATCGCCCGGCTGCCCGAGGGCGCGGTGGCGATGCGGTCCTCGCTGGACCGCGAGACGGTGCTGCGGTACACGGCCGCCGAGTGGGAGGCCTTCGTGCTCGGCGCCAGGGACGGGGAGTTCGACCTCACCTGAGGCTGAGCCCGCGCACGCGCGAAGGGGGCGCGCCCGGTGCGGGCGCGCCCCCTTCGCGCTGCGCGTGTCCGCGCGGGCGGACCGGGGCTCAGTAGGCCTCGGTGAACAGGCGGGAGGCCTTCACGTCGGTGGCGCGGTAGTCGCCCTTGCCCTGCTCGATGATCCGGGCGACCTTCTCGAGCTCCTGCTGCATGTGGTCGGCGCTGCGGTGGTACTTGGTCTGGAGGTTGACGTACTCCATGTGCGCCTCACCGTCCCAGGTGTCGGTGACGACCTTGACGGCCGCCTCCATCTCGTCGAGGTCCTTGAGGATGTTCTTCGAGACGACGCGGATGCGGTCCGCCATCTGCTGGACGCTCTCGTACCGTACCCGGGTGTGGCCGTCGTTGCCCGACATGTTCTTCTCCTTCGCGCTGGGTTGCTGGGGACTACGCCGCGATCAGATGCCGTCGAGGGCGGAACGGCCCCCGCCGCCGGCACCGATCGACTGGAACGCGGCGCGCACCTCGTCGTCCTGGGCGTTGGTCAGGTTCTTGGTCTGCGAGACGGCGTGGTGCAGCACGCCGAGCAGCCGGCGGATCTCGTCGTGGTCGATGTTGAGGTCCGACTGGGCCTTCGCGAAGCCGTCGGCGCCGACGCCGGTCCAGCCCGCGCCGACGGTGGCCAGGATGTCGGCCAGCTCGCGGGCCTGGGTGGTCACGGCGCTCGCCGTCTCGGAGATCTTGTTGGCCGCCTTGACGACCGGATCGTCCGCAAGTCCGAAATTGTTCGTCATCCGAAGCTCCTCACTTCTCAATTCCCCGGCAGAGCCGGGGGATCGCGTGGCGGAGCGGACCCGCGCGGCGCGGACCGGAGCCACACGCGCCGCGATTCCCCCTCCGCTTCACGCGTCCCCCGGTCACAGTCGTGAAGCCTGCGGTCACTCTAGTCAGTTCGGGTCACACGCCCAACACCGGTGGCCCGCTTGCGCCGACGAACCATGACCGTTCACTGCAAACGGCGGCGGGAGCGGGCTTCGCGGACCACGGTCGCGGTGGCGGCGATCACCGCGATGAGCACGGCGCCGATGCCGAGGGCGTACGTACCGATCCGCTCCTCGCGTTCCTGGGCGGTCTCGGTGAGCGCCAGCTCGGCGGCGCGGGGGGCGGCCGCCGGGGGCGGGCCCGGGTCCGGGACGGGGGCCCGGGGGGGCTCGGCGTCCTGGGTGACCGCCCGCACCGGGTCCACGACGCCCCATCCGACGTAGTCGTCGCGGCCCTTGACGGACCGTTCGGCGGTGTTCTGGATCTGCCAGACCACCTCCTGCGGGGTCCACTGCGGGTGCTCGGCGCGCAGCAGGGCGGCCACTCCGGCGACGTAGGGCGCGGAGAAGCTGGTGCCGTTGTCCACGCACTGCCCGAAGCCGGGGACGGTGGAGACCATGTCGACCCCGGGGGCGGCGACGCCGATGAAGTCGCCAGGCTGGGAGAACGCCGCCCGCTCGTTGTTGCGGTCGGAGGAGGCCACGGCGAGGACGCCGGGGAAGGCCGCCGGGTAGGTCCGGTGCTTCTGCCCGGAGAGCCCGTCGTTGCCCGCGGAGGCGACGACCACCACCTTGGCGTCCAGGGCCCGTTGGACGGCCCTGGCCAGTTCGGAGTCGGGGGTCAGCGGGGCGTCGGTGTCCTGGGAGATGTTGATGACCTGGGCGCCCTTGGCCACGGCGTGGTCGATGGCCTGGGCGAGGGTGGCCGCGTTGCCGTTGCCCTGGCCGTCGTTCTGACGGATGGGGATGACGGTGGCCTCCGGGGCCACGCCGACGAAGCCGGTGCCCTCCTGGGGGCGGGCCGCGATCAGTCCGGCGACCTTGGTGCCGTGGCCGACGGTGTCGTTGGTGCCGTCGCCGCCCTTGGGGTCGAGGAAGTCCCGTCCGGCGCCGGTGTCGAGGGCGCCGGAGAGCTGCGGGTTGGCCCGGTCGACACCGGTGTCGATGACGGCGATCCGTACGCCCTTGCCCTTGGTCCGCGCCCACAGGGCGTCGAGCATGAGCCGCTGGAGGGCCCAGGGGCGGTCGGCGATTTGCTTCTTCATGGGGAAGGTGCACTCCCCCGCCCCGTCGAGCCCCAGCCCGTACGGGGACCCGGGCGCGGGGGCGGCCGCGGCGGGGGCGCCGCTCAGCGCGACGAGGGCGAACGCGGTGCTCACCAGCACGGCGCGGAAGGTCGGGGGCACGGCCGCTCTCCTCACGAACCCTGGGGCTGACGCGCCGCGTTGGTGTCCAGGCGCGGCCCCTTGGAGAGGAATTCCGACCACGCGATGGGCACCCTGACGGGGACGACGCCACCGTAGCCGAGCCGGATCTGCGCCTGGCTGGCCTCGGGACGGCCGTCTCCGGCGCCGCCGGGCGCCTGGGGGTCGGGAGCCCCGATCTTCGACTGCGCGGCGTCACTGTCGCCGTTGGCCTGGACGGCGTAGCGCAGGCCGGTGTCGGTGACCAGGAACAGCGCGCCGCCGGCCGTGCTCTGGCGGCCCTGGACCTGGGTGTAGAGCAGGCCGGTGCCGGGGGTGACGTAGGAGCTGGTGCCGCTGGCGGCGATGTCGACGGGGAAGCCCGTCCCGGCCCAGGTGCTCAGGGTCTGGCCGCCCTGCCCGTCGACGGAACGCAGCACGTTGCACACGGTGTCGCGGCGCTCGCCGCCCTGCGGGGCGCCGGGCACGTCGGCCACCCGGTTGACCTGCTGGCCGCGCCGGCGCGGCCAGCGGGCGTCGTCCTCGAACGGGGGGGTGTCGGGGTTCAGGGACTGCAGGTCGGTCTCGTGGGGCTTGCCGTGCATGTTGAGGACGTCGGTGGCGGGCGAGGAGATCAGCAGCCAGGCCACGAACTCCGAGACGGGCGCGACCCGGTCGGGCAGGACGACGTAGTGCTGCGTCCCGGAGCCGGTCTGCGCGGTCAGCACCATGCCGACCTTGGCGTCGGCGCTGCCCAGCCCCTGTACGGCGGCGTTCGCGCCCGGCGTGCCGGGCAGCTGCGGGAAGGCCAGGTCGTCGCCGGCGTTGAGGGTGGCCAGCCACTCCTCGGTGACGGGCTGGGGGGTGGCGCCGGTGCCGACCAGGGCGGTGGTGAGCGTCCCGGAGTCCGGCTTGCCCTCCGGGAAGCGGTACTTGGTGCCCGCCGGGTCGACCAGGTACCGCTCCTTGGCCCCGCCCGTGCTCTGCACGTACAGCACCTGGCCCTCGGTGGTGCGGCGCCCGTCGTCGAGGAGTTTCGCCTCGCGGTCGGCGAGGACGAACGCGGCGGTCTGCACCCCGCGCCCGTTGCCGCCGGGCTGCTGGCAGACGGCCCAGCGCTTGGCCTTGCCCGCGTCCTGCCGGGCGGGGAGCCGGTCGGGGGCGTAGGGGATGCCGATGATGGGGCCGCGCGGCGGTTCGCCCGCGTCGAGGACCTTGTCCTCGACCTGGATGACCTTGAACTTCTGCGGGTCGAGGAGGAGCCGCGCGGAAGCCAGGTTGAGCACCGGGTGCAGCCGCGTCTGCTCCTTGCCGCCGGTCTTGGTGGTCAGCACCACGTACCGGGTCGTCGACTGCTTGCCGACGATGACGGCGGTGCCGGGCTCGGCCCAGCCCTTGGGGGCCTGCGGTTTGAACATGCCCCACGCCCCGAAGCCCGCCACCACCAGCGCCCCGATCACCACGGAGGGGACCACGGCGCGCAGCGGCCGGGGGGCGCCCTCCTCCGAGCCGGTGGCGGAGGGCTGGAGGAACGCGGCCACCGTGCGCCGCTTCGCAAAGGTGTACGCGTTGAGCTCATCACGTCGTGATGCCATGACCGCCTGCTTCTCCCCGCCCGGCCCGGTCGGTGGGGCCGCTCCCCGGGCCTTCGTCGTCGGACCGGGGACCTACTATGCCTCTTGACGGAGGGTCGGCAGGGGGCGGGTGGGCTGGGACAGCCGCCGGGCTCCCGGCCGGACCGGGGACATCAGGGCGTGTTGGGGTGGATCGGGGAGGCCCGGGGCCTGGCGGCGGCTGCCGCGGGGCACCGGGGCCGGCGGTCCGCCCCCGAGAGGGGGAGGGCGCGCATGAGTGCCACCGCGACGGAGCCGCGGGCGGCCGCGACCGCACCCGCGCGGGGCGGTGTGACGCCGCAACCGAGGTCGGGTCCGGGCCGCTTCGGCCCGTTCCGATTGCAACAGCTCGTCCTCCTCCAGCTCGCCGCGGGCGCGCTGCTCGTGGCGTGGGTGGTGGAGCCGCTGCTGCTGGTGCCCGCCGGCGCGGCGGCGCTGGTGCTGGTCCTGCTGGCCCTCGTACGCCGCCACCAGCGCTCCCTGCCGGAGTGGATCGGCGGCGCGCTCGCGCTGCGCGCCCGGCGGCGCAGGAGCGCCGCGCTCGCCGTGCCCGCCGGGACCGAGCCGGGGCTGGCGCCGCTGGTCGAGGCCGATCCGGCGCTGCGGACCCTGACGTTCAACGACCGTGACCGGCGCCCGGTCGGGATGGTCGGGGACGGCACCTTCCTGACGGCGGTGGTCCAGGTGGACACCGACGCCACCGCGCTGCGCCCCGGGCGGACGGACCGGCCGCTGCCGCTGTCCGCCGTACGGGACGTCCTCGAAGTGGACGGGATCCGGCTGGAGTCGGCGCAGTTGGTGCAGCACACCCAGCCCGCCCCGGCCCCGCACCTGCCCGAGCGGTCGATGGCGGCCCGCAACTACGGCCCGCTCCAGGCGCAGACCGGCGCTCCCGCGGTCCGGCTGACGTGGATCGCCCTCAAGCTGGACCCGGAGCTGTGTCCGGAGGCCGTCGCCGCTCGCGGGGGCGGTCTGCCCGGGGCGCAGCGCTGCCTGGTGCGGGTGGCGGACCAGCTGGCGAGCCGGCTCGCCGGGGCCGGGTTCCTGGCCACCGTCCTGACCGAGCAGGAGCTGACGGGCGCGCTGGCGACCTCGTCCTGCGCGAACCCGATGGCCATCACCCAGGCCGGACGGGCGGCCGGCACGGGGCGGCGCACGCAGGAGACCCCGCGGACCTGGCGTTGCGACGACCGGCGGCACACCACGTACTGGATAGCCCGCTGGCCGCAGCTGGGCGGCGGCGACGCCGGGCTGCCGCAGTTCGTGGCGCTGCTGACGTCCCTGCCGGCGCTGGCGACCAACTTCAGCCTCACGATGGCCCCTGCCGAACGGCGGGGCGTGACGCTGACCGGGCACGTACGGGTGACCGGGCGCAGCGACGAGGAGCTCGTCGCGGCCCGGCGGGAACTGGAGCGCACGGCGCGGGGCGTGAAGACCGGGCTGGTCCGGCTCGACCGGGAACAGGTGCCGGGGCTGCTGGCCTCGCTGCCGTTGGGAGGCGCACGGTGAGGAGCCCGCTGAGGGGCCCGCTGCGGGGCGGTTTCGGGCTGGCCGGCCCGCGCCGGGAGCGGCACGTGGTGGCGGCGGCCGATCTGGACGCGCTGGCGGTGCCCGTCGGGGACGACGGGGTCGTCATCGGCGTGGACGCGCAGGGCCGTCCGGCGGTGCTCGGCGTGAACCGGCCGACGCCGTACGAGGTCACGCTGATCGGTGGTCTGTGGACGGCCCAGGTGCTGGCGCTGCGGACCGCCGCGACGGGGGCCCGGGTCGCGGTGGAGACCGGGCGCGGGCAGGTGTGGTCCGCCCTGGCCCAGGCGGCCGGCGGCGGACAGCAGTGCGTGACCCTGCACGACGTGGGGCGGGTGCCGCCGCAGGGCGCGTCGGCGGGCAGCCCCGTCCTGGTGATCCGGGACTGCGGGATGCGGCCGCCGCGCGGACGGGTGGTGGCGGGGCCGTGGCAGTCGGTGCTGACCCTGCTGCCGTACCTGAGCCCGACGGCGCCGCGGCTGCTGCGGAACTCCTCGCTGGTGGGGGTGCAGCGGGTGTCCCCCGACGAGGCGGAGCGGATCGGCGCGCTGATGGGGCTGCCGGGGGCGGCGGTGGAGTCCCTGCCGACCCTGGGGGACGGGGTGACGCTGTGGTGCACGCGGCGGGACCGCACGTTCGTGATGACGCGCGGCACGGAAACGGAGACGGGCCTGCTGGGCGCCGCGCGGCGGATCGACTGAGGGACGGGAATGACGGTTGCTCAGGGACCGGGCGGCCTGTAGGCAGGAGTGCGGGGGCGCGACCTCGGGGCTTGCGGAGCGCGGGGCGCGATTAGGCTGAGCGCGGGCGCGGCGTCGAGGTGGGCGCCGACCGGTGTTCGACAGACCAGGAGGACCAGTGAGCGGCGATCGGAACGAGAGGCGCGGCGGGACGTGGGACGTCCCGACGGACGATCAGTCCGACGCGGAGCCCGATGTGACGGGCGAGTTCACCATCGACTACACCCCGCCGGCCTGGTACACGCAGGGCGCGCCCGCGCCGGCCGCGCCGGTGCCGGGGGTTCCCGGACTGCCCGGGCTGCCCGAGGGCAGCGGCTTCGAGCCCCACCGCCCGTCGGACGTGGTGTCCCCGCCGACGATGCGCATCGCCCCGCCGGCCCCGCGCCCCCCGGCCGACGTCCTGCCGGACGCGGCCGACGCGCCGCCGCCCCCGGGCCCGGGTCAGAACCCGGCCGACGCGCCGCCGCCCCCGGGCCCGGGTCAGAACCCGGCCGCCGCACCGCCGCCCCCGCCCACCGCCGAAGCCCCGGCGCCGTACCCGGCCCAGGGCGAAGCCCCCGCGCCGTTCCCCGGAGCGGGGCAGGCCGAAGCCGCCCCGCCGTACCCGGCCCAGGGCGAAGCCGCCCCGCCGTACCCGGCCCAGGGCGAAGCCGCCCCGCCGTACCCGGGCCCGGGCGAAGCCCCCGCACCGTTCCCCGGAGCGGGCCCGGGCGAAGCCGCCCTGCCGTACCCGGGACAGGGCCCGGCCCCGGCCGACGCCCTGCCGTACCCGGGCCCGGGTCAGAACCCGGCCGGCGCGCCGCCGCCCCCGCCCACCGCCGACACCCCCGCGCCGTACCCGGCCCAGGGCGAAGCCCCCGCGCCGTTCCCTGGAGCGGGGCAGGGCGAAGCCGCCCCGCCGTTCCCGGGCCAGGGTCAGAGCCCGGTCGACGCCGAAGCCCCCGCGCCGTACCCGGGACAGGGCCCGGCCCCGGCCGACGCGCCCCCGTTCCCGGGCCAGGGTCAGAGCCCGGCCGACGCGCCGCCGTTCCCGGGCCCGGCCGCCGCGCCGACGCCCCCGCCCACCGCCGACACCCCCGCGCCGTACCCGGCCCAGGGCGAAGCCCCCGCGCCGTTCGCCGGACGGGGCCCGGCGGGGGCGGCCGACGCCCCGGCGCCGTTCCCGGGGCCGGCGGATGCCGGTGCGCCCGTACCGGCTCCCCCCGCTCCCCCGGAAGGGACTCCGCAGGGACCGTACGCCGCCGCGCCCGCTCCCGCGGATCCTCCGTTCGGGGGACCCGGGGGTGAACTGCCGCCGCTGCCGCCCGCGTTCCCCTCCTCGGGGCCGCCCCAGGGGTACGGGTTCCCGCCCGCCGGCCAGCAGCAGCAGCAACCCCCGCAGGGCTACGGATTCCCCCCTCAGCAGGCCCCCGCCGACCCCCGCGCCGCCGCCTGGGCCCCGCAGCCGCAGGCCCCCCAGCAGCCGCCGCAGGCTCAGCCGCAGCCGCCGCAGGGCCCGTACCAGCAGCAGCCCGGCCAGGGCCCCGGCGCACCGCTCGGCTACACCGCCGCCGTCGAGCTGTCCTCGGACCGCCTGCTGCGCGCGAAGCAGAAGCCCAAGCCCGCCCGCTCCGGCTTCCGCTTCGGCGGCAAGGCCGCCGAGGCCGACCGCCAGCGCAAGCTCGAACTGATCCGCACCCCGGTGATGTCCTGCTACCGCATCGCCGTCATCAGCCTCAAGGGCGGTGTCGGCAAGACCACGACCACCACTGCCCTCGGCGCGACCCTGGCCACCGAGCGTCAGGACAAGATCCTGGCCATCGACGCGAACCCCGACGCCGGCACCCTCGGCCGCCGGGTCCGCCGCGAGACCGGCGCCACGATCCGGGACCTGGTCCAGGCGATCCCGTACCTGCACTCGTACATGGACATCCGGCGGTTCACCTCCCAGGCCCCGTCCGGCCTGGAGATCATCGCCAACGACGTGGACCCGGCGGTCTCGACGACCTTCAACGACGAGGACTACCGCCGCGTCATCGAGACGCTCGGCCGCCAGTACCCGATCATCCTCACCGACTCGGGCACCGGGCTCCTCTACTCCGCCATGCGCGGCGTCCTGGACCTGGCCGATCAGCTGATCATCATCTCGACCCCGTCCGTGGACGGCGCGAGCAGCGCCAGCACCACCCTGGACTGGCTCTCCGCCCACGGTTACGCGGACCTCGTCTCGCGCTCCCTCACCGTGATCTCCGGGGTCCGCGAGACCGCCAAGATGATCAAGGTCGAGGACATCGTGCAGCACTTCGAGACCCGCTGCCGCGGCGTCGTCGTCGTGCCGTTCGACGAGCACCTCGCGGCCGGGGCCGAGGTCGACCTCGACCTGATGCGTCCGAAGACGCGGGAGGCGTACTTCACCCTCTCCGCCCTGGTCGCCGAGGACTTCGGACGCGCCCAGCAGCAGGCCGCGCAAGCCCACTGGGGCGCGCCCCAGCAGGCGCAGCAGCCCCAGCAGCCCCAGCCCTACCCGCAGCAGGCGCCCCAGCCGCCCCAGGCCTACCCCCAGCAGGCCCCGCCGCCCGCAGGTCCCTACCAGCAGCCGCAGCAGCCCCCGTACGGCGGCGGCCAGCCCTACCCGCAGCCCGGACAGCCCTGGCAGCAGCCCCCGGGCCAGCCCCCGCGCGACCCCCGCCTCGGCTGAGGGCCGCGCGCGAGAGGGCCCGTACCGTCCCCGGGGACGGTACGGGCCCTCTCGTTCGTGGGTGCCCGGCTCAGCGCTCAGCGCTCGGCGTCGTCGTACGTCTCCGTCAGCACCCGCGCCCGCTTCACGTCGTCCGCGATGGCCTCCAGCAGCCCCTCGAGCGACTCGAACTTCGCCATGCCCCGCACGTAGGCGAGGAAGTCGACCGATACGTGCATCCCGTACAGGTCCAGCCCCACGCGGTCGATCGCGTACGCCTCCACGGTCCGCTCGGTGGCGTCGAACTGCACGTTCGTCCCGACCGAGATCGCCGCCGGCATCCGCTCGCCGTCCGCCGTCAGCCAGCCCGCGTACACCCCGTCGGCCGGGATCGCGGTGTGCGGCTGCGTCTCGACGTTCGCCGTCGGGTAGCCGAGCTCGCGGCCGCGCTGCGCTCCGCGCACCACGACGCCTTCGAGCCGGTGCGGACGGCCGAGGATCTCGGCCGCACCCTCCATGTCGCCCTCGGCTACGAGCTTGCGGGCGAGAGTGGACGAGAACGGCACCCCGCCGCCCGCCTCGCCGCGCTCCACCAGGTCCACGACCTCGACCTCGTAGTCGTAGGTGGCGCCCAGCTCGCGCAGGAAGTCGACGTTCCCGGCGGCCCGGTGGCCGAAGCGGAAGTTCGGGCCCTCGATGACGGCCCGCGCGTGCAGCTTGTCGACCAGCACCTTCACGATGAAGTCGGCCGGGGACAGCTGGGAGAACTCCGCCGTGAAGGGGAGGATCAGCAGGGCGTCCACCCCGAGGCCCGCCATCAGCTCGGCGCGGCGGTCGTAGGGGGCCAGGATCGGCGGGTGGCTGCCCGGCCGGACGACCTCGCTGGGGTGCGGGCTGAAGGTGACGACGACCGAGGGCACGCCGAGCGCCCGCGCCTTCGCCACGGCCCGTCCGATGATCAGCTGGTGTCCCCGGTGCACACCGTCGTAGGAGCCGATGGTGACGACGCTGCGTCCCCAGTCCTGGGGGATGTCCTCCAAGCCACGCCAGCGCTGCACTGTGACCGCTCCTCGCCCGAACCGTTGAGTCCCTGAACTGCTTGCCGATTGCAGGTCTAAGACTGCCATGTCCGTGGCCGGGGCCCCGCATCGGCGTCCGGCTGGGGCGCCGATGGGCCGCGGGAGGACTCATGTGACCTCCGGTGCGGTCCTGCTGAGTCCCTCCAGCGTGCGCCGGGCTCCGGGCCCGAGCAGCGCCGCGGCCTCCGCCCCGGCGTCCGCGAGCCAGCGGCCGACGAGGGCGCCGAAGGCCGGTTCCGTCCGGGCCAGCCCGACCGTGCGGTGCTCGAAGACGGCGGGCCCGCCGGGGAGGCACAGCAGCCGCCGACCGGTGCGGCGCAGCAGCTCGCGCGTGCGCTCCTCCGGGCGTGCGGGCGTCGCGGCGGCGAGGGCCTCCAGGAAGGCGCCCAGGACCGCCGGATCGGGCTCCTCGCGCAGCAGTACGCCGGCCAGCTCGCCCCGCAGCGTCCGCGAGGGTTCGCCGCCCGGTGCGGCCAGGACCCGGGCCAGCTCGGCCCGGACCGGCGGCGGGGCGGTGCGCAGCCAGTCCAGTACGAGGGGCCGCAGGACCGGTCCGGCGGCCGGGCCCTGCTCCAGGCGCCGGTCGGCGAACGCGGCGGCGTGCGGGGCGTCCTCGGGGCGGGCCGCGAGGTGTTCCCGTACGAGGTCGGCGGCGCGGCGGGCCAGGCCGGGGGTGGTGAGCGCGGCCAGCGCGCGGAGCACCTCCCCGTCGGCCCGGGCCCGCAGCGCGGCGAACACCGCGTCCTGGTCGGGCAGTACGGGCAGCGCGGCGACCAGCGCGGTGGCGGGCAGCCGGCTGCCGTGCGCGGGGTCGCGGAAGCAGTCGAGCGCTTCGGGCAGGTAGCGGGCCCGTACCTGGGGGTCGCGGAGCAGCACGGCGAGGGCGCTGCCGTGCAGGGTGACGTCCCCGGGGCGGGCGAGGAGCGCCTGGGCGGCGTGGCGCAGCAGCTCGCGGTCGGCGGGGGTGCGCACGTGCGGGGCGGTGGCCAGTCCGTACGCGGCCGCGGCCACCCGCCGGCCGGGGCGTTCGTCGTGAGCCCAGCGGTCGACGGCGCGGGAGAGGGCGGAGGGCTCGTCCTCGGCGAGGACGGCGAGCAGCTCGTCGGCCCGGGGGTGCGCGGCGCGTACGAGGGCCTCGGCGAGGTCGTCGACGGCGAGGGCGCGGTGGGTGTGCAGGAGGGCCTGGGCGGCGGTGGCGACGGTGGCTCCGGGGCGGCCGCGGAGCCTGCGTTCGTCGGTGAACCAGGCGCAGATCAGGGGCAGCACGAGCTGCGGGGAGCGGGCGAGGCGGCGGGCCGCGGCCTCCAGGTAGTGGTGGTCGGAGGGCAGCAGGCGGCGCAGCAGGTCGAGGCGGTCGGACTCGGGCAGCCTAAGCCGGTTCCAGAACCGGCCGTCGAACGCGCCGGGGCCGGCCCGGGCCACGTGCTCGGCGAGGGCGTGCAGGACGGGCAGCTGGGGGGCGGCGTCGGCGGCGCCGAGCAGGGTGCCGCGCAGCAGCCGTGCGGCCCACCAGACGCGGTCGGGGTGGACGGGGCCGTGTTCGGTGAAGGCGTTGAGGGCGCCGACCAGGCGGGTCAGGCAGCTGCGGACCTCGGGGGCCGGGAGCCGCCGCAGGGCCTCCAGGACGGGCCCGGCACGGTGGCGGGGCACCGGCGGGCCGGGGGTGGCGGGGCCGTGGTGCACGAGGGCGTCCAGGGCGGTGGGGACGTCGAGGTGGCCGGCCTGGAGCCAGTCGGCGAACTCCTCGTGGGCGAACCGGTAGCCGGCGCCGGCGGGGACGAGCAGGCCCTCGGTGAGCACGGCGGAGGCCCAGCCGGTGCGCCAGGGGAACAGTTCCTCGAAGGCGGCCCGGTCCAGCTGCCCCTGCCCGGGACCGAGGCAGCGCCGCGCGGCCTCGTGCACCCGCCCGGCCACCCGCACCGCCAACCGCCGCACCCCGGGCCCGTACACCCGCCCACCACCCACCTCCTCGAACCCCCCGCCCCGGCCCGCGCCCGCCGCCACGAACCCGCCGCCCGAACCCGCGCCCGGCCCGTTGCACCCGGCACCCGAGCCCGCGAACCCGGCCCCGGCGCCCGCTCCCGAGCCCTCGAACCCGCCACCCTCGCTCGCGCCCAGCCCGTTGCACCCGGCTCCCGAGCCCGCGATCCCGGACCCGGCGCCCGCTCCGTCGAACCCGCCGTCCCAGCCCGCGCCTGGCCCCTCGGACATGGCGCCCGCCTCGCCGGGGGACCCCCTGTCCGCCGGGTCTTGGAACCCCGTGCGACCGGAGCCACCCGCATCCACGCGCCCCCTGGCACTTTCGGACTCCGTGTCGGCCCCGGCGCCCTCGGCACCCCGACCCGTCCCAGCGGACCCGGCACCCTCGGCAGCGCCGACGCTCCGGTCACCGTCAGCCCGCCCGACGTCTTCGGCGCCCCCGACAGTCCCTGCGCACCCGGCACCGCCGGCCCACCCGACACCCTCGGCACCCCCACCGGTCCCGGCCCGCCCGGCGCCCCCGGTACCGCCGACCGTCAGGGCACCTCCGTCACGCCCGGCACCCCAGGCACGCCCGGCACCGCCGACGCCCTCGGCACCCCGCGCGCCCGCCGCTGCCGCGTACCCCGAGAGGTCGCTCCGCGCGGACCCCGCAGTACCGCCGGAGTTCCCGGCACCGGCACCGGCACCCGCAGGATCCCGGGGAGCCCCGGAAGCCGCCGTGTCCCAGAATCCCGCAACGCCGCCGGGGTCCTCGGCGCCCCCGCCGCCACCGCCGGCTCCGGCGCCACCCTCGTGTCCCGCCCGGTCGCTCCGCTGGGACCCCGCACCCGCACCGCCGGCAGCGGGATCCCGGGGAGCCCCGGAGGCCACCCGACCCCAGGACCCCGCAGCGCCGCCGGACTCCCCGGCGGGCTCGGGATCCGGGGCACCCCGGTGCCCGGGGCCGCCCGGGCCCGCGCACCCCGCGCCGCCCTCGCTCGCGCACCCCCCACCCCCGGTGCCGCCACAGCCCGCGGCGCCCCCGGGGCCCCGGGAGCAACCCGGGTCGGGGTCGCCGCGCCCGGCGCCCCGGGACGCGGCCGCACCGGGCCCACCGGGGTGCCCGAGGTCCCCCGGCCCGCCGGGAGCGGCGCCGCCGGCCGACGCCCCGGAGCCCGGCCGGGGGGTGCCTGCGCGGCCCACCCCGCCCCCCGGCCAGGCCCCGGTCGGGGGGCGCCGGTCGTCGTCGGCGGCGGCGGCGATGCGGACGGCGACACGCAGGGCCACCAGGTCCAGGTGCGCCGCGAAGACCTCGTCGCGCCCCGGCCGCCCCGCCGTGACCTCGGCGGCACGGATCCCGGCGAGCAGGCTCAGGGTGAGGGGGTGCCGGGCGTCCGCCGCCCGCACGGCGTCGTCCGGAATCCCCAGGCGGGCGCGGGCGGTGGCCGCCTCGGCCGGCGTCAGGTCCGCGACGGGCAGCGCGGGCGGCAGCCGCCGGGCCGGGCGGTCCGGGGTGTGCAGCGCCCCGGGCGGGTACAGCGCCCCGGCCCCCTCCCAGTACTCGGGCCGGGCGGCGACGACCAGCCTGGTCCCGGTCCCGCGCAACCACCCGGCGGTGGCCGCGGTCCACGGCCCGAGGCGGTGCGCGAGCTCCGGCGGCATCTCCTCGGGGCCGTCCAGCACCACCAGCAGCGCCCGCCCGGCGGCGCCCGCGAGCCCGGCGACCCGTTCGGCCGTGCTCCGCTCCACCGGCCCCCCTCCCCCGGCGCCGACGATGCGGGCCGCCGCCGCGAGCGCCCGCGTGACGGCGTCGGCCAGCGAGGCGTCGCCCGCGCGCAGGTCCGCCCCGCGCAGCCAGAGCGTGGGCGCGGGGCGGGGCCCGCGCGCGCGGTCGGCCGCCAGGGCGGCGAGGGCGGTGGTGCGGCCGGTGCCGGGAAGGCCGACCAGGCCGAGCACCGGGCGGTCCCCGGCGGTGAAGGCGGCCAGTCCGGCGGCGATGCCGGGACGGTGGACGGGTTGCGGCGCGGGCCCGGCCCCGACGGCCGCGGGGAACGCCGAGCCGAGGGTGATCGCGGTCAGCTCCAGCGCGCCGGCGAGGTTGAGGTCGGCCCCGTAGCCCGGCACGGTGGCGGAGTTGCGTTGCAAGAGGTCGGCGAGGGGACCGCCGGGCGCGGCCGCGGCGGCCGCGCGCAGGGGGACGGCGAAGCTGCCGGAGCGGTGCTCCGGGGCGAGAGCGGTGCCGAGGACCGCGAGCACCGCTCCGGTGTCCGCGTCGAGGACCGGCCCCCCGCAGGCACCGCCGCCGTGCCTCAGGGCGTCCCGGCCGTCCGTGCCGATCGCCAGCTCGACGGTGGCGGGGAGCAGGTGGGCGCGGTCCGCCGCGGTGTAGGTGACCTCCGCGCCCGCCATGAGCACCCGCGCCTGGCGCCAGCCCCGGGCGGGGAGGCGTACGTACGTGCCCGGAGCGATCACCTCGCGCATCGCGACGGGCAGCGGCCGCAGCCCCAGCCCGTCGGTGCGCACCAGGGCCAGTCCGAGTTCCGGCAGGGCGGTGACGTCGGCCGGGCGCGCCGGCCAGCGCCGGTCCCCCGGGCCGTGCAGCACCACCGGGGCCGGTCCGTCGACGGCCGCGTGGCTGGTGATCACCGTGCCGCGGTCGTCGGCGACGAACCCGCCGCCGCGCGGACGCCCGGCCTCGTCGCAGACCCGTACGAGCTCCGCCGCACCCGCGCGGTCCCCGCCCCCGCCGGAACCCGCGCCCGCGCCGGAACCACCGGGCTCCGCCCCGGTACCGCGCTCACCGCTCGTGACCTCGTCCGTCATCGCCGCACCACTCCCCTGCCGCGGGACCCGTGGTCATGACGGTAGGCAAGTGAAGATCAGCGCGAAAAGCACGCGGGGCGAACGCGCCCCCCTACGCTCCCTCCATTCACTCCGAGCGCCTGCACGGACGGGTGAATACGGAGCTCCGGGTGGACAAAGACCTACCCGAGGGGGGTCGTGGAGCGGTGAACAGCAGTCCATGTGTCCTCACCGCTCCACGTCGAAACTCCGAGGCTCCGCGGCGCAGAGCCCGCCGCAGCGGCAGGGCCCGCCGTCGCCTCAGACGAAGACCGCCAGCGACTTCGCCTTGCCGCCCTTGCTCTCCACGAGCCCGAGCAGCTGCCCCTGCGGCCCGTACACGGCGACCGTCCGGCCCTCCTGGTACGCGTCCGGCATCTCGATCCGCACTCCGTTGGCGAGCAGCGAGGCCCGCCGGGAGTCCAGGTCCCAGCGCGGGAACGCGGCCGCGGCGGCCTCGCCGATCGGCATGACGGTCAGCTCCTCCTGGAGCTGGTCCAGCGTCCGCGCCCGGTCGAGCTTGTAGGGGCCCACCCGCGTGCGCCGCAGCGCCGTCAGGTGGCCGCCGACGCCGAGGTCGGCGCCCAGGTCGCGGGCGAGCGCGCGGATGTACGTACCGCTGGAGCAGACCACGGAGACGACGAGGTCGACGACCTTGGTGCCGTCCTCGGCCTCGGCCTCCCGCATGTCGTAGACCTGGAACGACGAGATGGTCACCGGCCGGGCCGGGATCTCGAAGTCCTCGCCGTCACGGGCGCGCTTGTAGGAGCGCACGCCCTTGATCTTGATGGCGCTGACCTTCGACGGGACCTGCATGATCTCGCCGCTCAGCTTGGCGATCCCCGCGTCGACGGCCTCCCGGGTCACCCCGGAGGCATCGGCCGACGAGGTGATCTCGCCCTCGGCGTCGTCCGTGAGGGTGTACTGCCCGAGACGGATCGTCCCGAGGTACTCCTTCTCGGTCAGCGCGAGGTGGCCGAGAAGCTTGGTGGCCTTCTCGACGCCGAGGACGAGGACGCCCGTCGCCATCGGGTCGAGGGTGCCTGCGTGGCCGACGCGACGGGTCTTGGCGATCCCGCGCATCTTGGCGACCACGTCGTGCGAAGTGAAACCGGACGGCTTGTCGACGATGACCAGGCCGTCCGGAGTCTTCCCTGCTTCGGTGCTCATTCCGCGGCTGCGTCCTCGTCGTCCTCGTCCTCGCCCGGCTTCTTGTACGGGTCGGCCTCGCCGGCGTACTGGGCGCCGGAGGAGACCTCCCGCACCTGGGCGTCGGAGGAACGCGCCTTGTCGAGGAGGTCCTCGATCGTCTTGGCGTTCTCCGGCAGGGCGTCCGCGACGAAGGTCAGGGTGGGCGTGAACTTGGTTCCCGCCGCCCGGCCCACCGCGGAACGGAGCACGCCCTTGGCGCTCTCCAGGCCCGCTGCCGCGCTGGCCCGGTCCTCGTCGTCGCCGTAGACCGTGTAGAAGACCGTGGCCTCCCGCAGGTCGCCGGTGACCCGGGTGTCCGTGATGGTCACGTGCGTACCGAGGCGGGGGTCCTTGACGCCGCGCAGCAGCTTCTCGGCCACCACCTCCCGGATGAGGTCCGCCAGCTTCTTCGCCCGCGCATTGTCGGCCACTGGTCCGTCTCCTTCTTCTGTCTTGCAGACAAGCTCTAAGTCAGTCTTCATCACCGTGGTACCGCCGTCTCACGGACAGCAGTTCCACTTCCGGACGCGCCGCGACCAGCCGTTCACAGCGGTCGAGCACGTCCGATACGAACCCCGCGTCCCCGCTCACCAGGGCCACCCCTAGGCGGGCCCTGCGATGCAGGTCCTGGTCTCCCACCTCGGCCGCGCTCACGGAGAACTTGCGCTGGAGCTCGGCGACGATGGGCCGGACGACGGAGCGTTTCTCCTTCAGCGAGTGGACGTCGCCGAGGAGCAGGTCGAAGGACAAGGTCCCCACGTACATGCAGTTCCGGATGTCCCGCCGGTTCGGGTTAGGTGGCCCGCCGGGCCGTCACCCGGAGGGTTCTCCCGGCCGCCGCGCGCCCGGGTCATCAGAACCGTACACGCAACGGCCGGGGCCGATCGACGGATATTCCGCCGACCGGCCCCGGTGTCACAGCTGCCTACGACACACCGCGGTGCGCCTCGCGCTTACGCGCGGGGCTTCTCGCGCATCTCGTACGTCGCGATGACGTCGTCGATCTTGATGTCGTTGTAGGAACCGAGGTTGATACCGCCCTCGAAGCCTTCGCGGATCTCGGTGACGTCGTCCTTGAAGCGGCGCAGACCGGAGATGGTGAGGCTCTCGGCGATGACCTTGCCATCGCGCAGGAGCCGCGCCTTGGTGTTGCGCTTGACCTCGCCGGAGCGGATGAGAACACCGGCGATGTTGCCCAGCTTGGACGAGCGGAAGACCTCGCGGACCTCCGCCGTACCGAGCTCGACCTCTTCGTACTCCGGCTTGAGGAGACCCTTCAGGGCCGCCTCGATCTCCTCGATGGCCTGGTAGATCACCGAGTAGTAGCGGACGTCGACGCCCTCGCGGTCCGCCATCTGCGCGGCACGGCCGACAGCGCGGACGTTGTAGCCGATGACGATGGCGTCGGAGCCCATCGCCAGCGAGATGTCGGACTCGGTGACCGCACCCACACCGCGGTGCAGGACGCGGATGTCGACCTCTTCGCCGACGTCGAGCTGGAGCAGCGAGGACTCCAGGGCCTCGACCGCACCGGACGAGTCGCCCTTGATGATGAGGTTGAGTTCCTGGACCAGACCGGCCTTGAGGACCGAGTCGAGGTCTTCCAGGGACACCCGGCGGACGCGCTTGGCGAAGTTGGCGTTGCG
Source organism: Streptomyces sp. NPDC048507 (assembly GCF_043199995.1). Classification (NCBI taxonomy): domain Bacteria; kingdom Bacillati; phylum Actinomycetota; class Actinomycetes; order Kitasatosporales; family Streptomycetaceae; genus Streptomyces; species Streptomyces sp. NPDC048507. Next base: position 33,658 of record NZ_JBICWZ010000005.1, read on the forward strand.
CTCACGCGCAGCACGCTTCTCGGCGATCTGACGGGCGGTGCGGTCCTCGTCGACGACGAGGAAGTTGTCGCCGGCGCCGGGGACGTTGGTGAGACCCAGGACCAGGACGGGGGTCGAGGGACCCGCTTCCTCGATGTTGTTGCCCTTGTCGTCGAGCATGGCGCGCACGCGGCCGTAGGCATCGCCCACGACCATCGTGTCGCCGACGCGGAGGGTACCGCGCTGGACGAGGACGGTGGCGACGGCACCGCGGCCACGGTCGAGGTGGGACTCGATCGCAATACCCTGAGCGTCCTGCTCGGGGTTGGCGCGCAGGTCGAGCGAGGCGTCGGCGGTGAGGACGACGGCCTCCAGCAGGGAGTCGATGTGCAGACCCTGCTTGGCGGAGATGTCGACGAACATCGTGTCGCCGCCGTACTCCTCGGCGACCAGACCGAACTCGGTGAGCTGACCGCGCACCTTGACCGGGTCGGCACCCTCGACGTCGATCTTGTTGACCGCGACGACGATCGGGACGCCGGCGGCCTTGGCGTGGTTCAGCGCCTCGATCGTCTGCGGCATGACGCCGTCGTTGGCCGCGACCACGAGGATCGCGATGTCGGTCGACTTGGCACCACGGGCACGCATGGCGGTGAACGCCTCGTGACCGGGGGTGTCGATGAAGGTGATCTTGCGGTCTTCGCCGTTGACCTCGGTGCCCACCTGGTAGGCGCCGATGCCCTGGGTGATGCCACCGGCCTCGCCCGCGACGACGTTCGTCTTGCGGATGGCGTCGAGCAGACGGGTCTTACCGTGGTCGACGTGACCCATGACGGTGACGACCGGCGGACGCGGCATGAGGTATTCCTCGCCGCCCTCGTCCTCGCCGAACTCGATGTCGAAGCCCTCGAGGAGCTCGCGGTCCTCTTCCTCCGGGCTGACGATCTGGACGACGTAGTTCATCTCGCCGGCCAGCATTTCGAGCGTCTCGTCGGAGACGGACTGCGTGGCAGTGACCATCTCGCCGAGGTTCATCATCACGGCGACGAGCGACGCCGGGTTGGCGTTGATCTTCTCCGCGAAGTCGGTGAGGGAGGCACCGCGCGACAGGCGCACGGTCTCGCCGCCACCGCGCGGCAGCATCACGCCGCCGACGGACGGGGCCTGCATGGCCTCGTACTCCTGGCGCCTCTGACGCTTGGACTTGCGGCCACGACGGGCCGGACCGCCGGGACGGCCGAAGGCACCCTGCGTGCCACCACGGGCACCGGGACCACCGGGACGCCCGCCGAAGCCGGGACGACCGCCGCCACCGGCACCGGCCGGACCGCCGCCGAAGCCGCCGCCACCCGGACGCGGGCCGCCGAAGCCGCCGCCGCCCGGACGCGAGCCCGGACCGGCCGGACGGCCGGCGAAGCCGCCGCCCGCGGGACGACCGGCACCACCGGGACGGGCACCGCCCGCACCGGGACCACGGCCACCGGGGCCGCCGCCGGGACGGGGACCGGGACCACCGGCAGCGGGACGCTGCGGCATCATGCCCGGGTTGGGACGGTTACCACCGGGAGCACCGCCCGGACGCGGGGCGCCGCCCTGCGGACGGGGCATGCCGCCCGGGGTGGGACGGGCGCCGCCGGGACCCTGGGGACGCGGAGCGCCACCGGGACCGCCCTGCGGACGCGGAGCACCCTGGCCGCCGCCGGCGCCGGGGGCACCGGGACGGGGAGCGCCGGCCGGACGGGGCGCCTGCGGGCGCGCCATGCCGGTGGAGCCACCAGAGGTGAAGGGGTTGTTGCCCGGACGGGGACCCGCCGGACGGCCGCCCTGCGGACGCGGGGCCTGGCCACCGGGACGCGGGGCCTGGGCACCGGGGGCACCGGCCGGACGCGGGGCGCCGGGACGGGCGCCGGGCTGACCGCCCTGGGCCGCCGGACGCTGCTGCGCCGGACGGGGACCGGGGGCCGCGGCGGGACGCTCGGTGCGCTCGGCGCGGGCCGGGGCGGCCGGAGCCGCCGGGGGCGCGGAGAACTCGGTCGCCACGGGAGCCGCCGGAGCGGGCTTCGGGGCGGCCGGAGCCTTGGGACCGGGACGCGGGCCGGAGGCGGCCGGAGTCACCGGGGCGCTGACGGCCGGAGCCTCGGCGACGGGCGGCTTGGGGGCCACCGGCGCACCGGGCTTCGGGGCAGCGGGACGTGCCGCGGCGGCCGGGGAGGGCGCCGCGGGCTTGGCGGGCGCGGCCTTGCGGGGCGCGCCGGGCTTGGCAGCGGACTTGCCGGCGTTGCCGCCGGGCCCCTGCAGTGCGTCAGTCAACTTGCGTACAACCGGCGCCTCGATCGTCGAGGACGCCGAACGGACGAATTCACCGAGTTCTTGGAGCTTGGCCATGACGACCTTGCTCTCGACCCCGAACTCCTTGGCGAGTTCGTATACCCGGACCTTAGCCACTTCGCTCCTTTTAGGTCCGGGTTACGCCGGACCGTCGCTACTTCATGGGCGTACTCATCGCGTACTCATCGAGTGCTCATCGCAATCTCGACCTACTTCCAACTCGCGAGGTACCTGACCGCACGGGGTATCCGTGCCGTACTACTACTTACGGTGTGGCCTCGGCCTGTGCGGCCAGGGCCGTGTGCAGTGTCGCCGTGTCGAGCGGTCCTGCGGACCTGAGGGCCCGGGGGAACGCTCTGCGGCGGACCGCCTGGTCGAGGCAGACCACGGCGGGGTGCACGTAGGCACCCCGGCCGGGCAGCGTACCGCGCGGATCGGGGACGCATTCGTCTCCGACCGCCACGATGCGCAGCAGATCGCTCTTGGCCGCTCGCTCCCGACACCCCACACAGGTGCGTTCGGGGCATGCGCGGGCTTGCGTCCGGCCAGACACGCTTAAGTCTACCTCCCCGTAGCGACCTCACCCCTTCAGGTGAAAAATCGAACGGATGTCGTTGTGATCCACAGGGACCTTCCCGTGTTTCAGGTCCCTGTCTACCGGCCGGAAACCTCCGGCCGGTACCGATTTATTCCCGTCCCCGGCCCTGGCCGCGGTCGTGACCACGATCGCGGTCCTGGCCGCGGTCCTGGCCGCGGTCCCGGTCCTGACCGCGGTCGCCATCGCGGCCGCCGGAGCCCTCCCCGTCCCGGTCCGAGGTCTCCTCGGTGTCGGGGCGGATGTCGATGCGCCAGCCGGTGAGCCGCGCGGCGAGGCGGGCGTTCTGGCCCTCCTTGCCGATGGCCAGCGACAGCTGGTAGTCGGGCACGGTCACCCGCGCGGAGCGCGAGTCCCAGTCGACGACCTCGACCTTGCTCACCCGGGCGGGTGACAGGGCGTTGGCGACCATCTCCGCCGGGTCGTCCGACCAGTCGACGATGTCGATCTTCTCGCCGTGCAGCTCGGCCATGACGTTGCGCACGCGGCTGCCCATCGGGCCGATGCAGGCGCCCTTCGGGTTGAGGCCCGAGCGGGTCGACCGGACGGCGATCTTGGTGCGGTGACCGGCCTCACGGGCGATCGCCGAGATCTCGACGCTGCCGTCGGCGATCTCGGGGACCTCCAGCGAGAACAGCTTCTTCACCAGGTTGGGGTGGGTGCGCGACAGGGTCACGGACGGACCGCGCACGCCCTTCGCCACCCGCACGACGTACGCCTTCAGGCGGAGGCCGTGCGTGTACTCCTCACCCGGGACCTGCTCCTGCACCGGCAGGATGGCTTCCAGCTTGCCGATGTCGACCAGGACGTTCTTGGGGTCCTTGCCCTGCTGGACGACGCCGGTGATGACGTCGCCCTCGCGGCCGGCGAACTCGCCGAAGGTCAGATCGTCCTCGGCGTCGCGCAGACGCTGCAGGATCACCTGCTTGGCGGTCGTCGCGGCGATCCGCCCGAAGTCCGACGGAGTGTCGTCGAACTCCTTGGGCTCCTGGCCCTCTTCGAGGTCCCTCGGGTCTTCCGTCGCCCACACGACCACGTGACCGTTGGTGCGGTCGAGCACGACACGGGCACGCCGGAAGCTGCCCTCGGTGCGGTGGTACGCGATGAGGAGGGCCGACTCGATCGCCTCGACGAGCAGGTCGAAGGAGATCTCCTTCTCCCGGACCAGACCCCGCAGGGCACTCATGTCGATGTCCACGACTACGCCTCCTCTTCCTTCTTGTCCTTGCGGTTGAACTCGATCTCGACACGCGCCTTGGCGATGTCGGTGAACGCGATGCGGCGGGCGGTCGCCTTGCGGCCCTTCACGCCCGGTACTTCCAGGTCCATGCCCTCGTCGTCGACGTCGAGGATGCGGGCGATCAGTTCCCCGCCCTCGGCCAGCTGGAACTTCACCAGGCGGCCCGTCGCCCGAACGTAGTGACGGTGCTCGCCGAGCGGGCGGTCCGCACCCGGGGAACTGACTTCGAGGACGTACTCGTCCTCGCCCATCACGTCCGATTCGTCGAGCAGGTCGGAGACCTCACGGCTCAGCTCGGCACAGACGTCCAGCTCCACGCCCTCATCGGAATCCACGACGATCCGCAGCATGCGGCGCTTGCCCGCCTTGGACTGCTCGATCTCCTCGAGGTCCAGGCCCTTGGCAGCGACGAGCGGCTCCAGCAATCCGCGCAGCCTGTCGCTCTGGTTGGTGCTCATCCGGGTGACTCCTCGGCCGCGTGTGCTGTTGTGGTTTTCGTCGCGTGTCAGGTCAAAGGGTATCCGGTCGCGGAGGGTGTTGCCGTCCGCGCCGTGGACGGGGCCCCCGGGTACCGTGATCACACCCTGCCCCGACACCACCCCGAGGACGGCGCCGTGCCCTGGACCCTGCCCGTGAGGCCCTCGCGAAGGAGCCTGCTCGCCGGAGCCGCCGGAGCGGCCGGGGCCGCCCTGCTCACCGGGTGCACCGGTGGCGGTGACTCCGCCGGCGCCGGCAGCGGCGTACCACTCGAACGGCGGATGCGGGAGGACGCCGTTCGTGACACCGCACGGCTGCTGGAACGTTACGACGCCACCGCCGCCGCGCACCCCGCCCTGGCGGAGCGCCTCGCGCCGCTGCGCGCGGCCGTCGCGGCGCACTCGCCGGCCCTGGCCCTCGCGGAGCCCGCCGGCGGCGGGAGCTCCCCCTCCCCCTCGGCGTCGGCGTCGGCTCCGGCCCCCGCGCCGTCCGGGGCGTCGGCGGCCGCCCGGGACGCCGTCCCGCCGCAGCCCGCCGAGGCGCTGAGCGCGCTCGCCGACGCCGAGCGGAGCCTGTCGCAGGCCCGGACCATCGCGCTGGCCGGGGCGCCCGGGGAGCTGGCCCGGATGCTGGCCTCCGTCGCGGCCTGCGGCGCCGTCCACGCGTACCTGCTGACCACGAACCCCGGAGCCGCCTCGTGAAGCCCGAACCCTCCCCCGCCGGCCGCTCGCTGCAGGCCGCCCAGGCCGCCCTGGCCGCCGAGCACGCGGCCGCGTACGGGTACGGCGTGATCGGCGCCCGGGTGGCGGCGGAGCGCGCGACCGAGGCCCGCGAGGCGTACGGCAGCCACCTGGCGCGGCGCGACGCGCTCACCCGCAAGGTGCGCGAGCTCGGCGGCGCGCCCGTGGCCGCCGAGGCCGCGTACGCCCTGCCGTTCGAGCTGCGCACCCCCGACGACACGGAGCGGCTGGCCGCGGTGATCGAGGACCGGGTGGCGGGGGCCTATTCCGATCTGGTCCGGGCGGCGGACGGCCAGTTGCGCCGCGAGGCGGCCGACGCACTCAGCGCCGCGGCCGTGCGCGCGGCACGCTGGCGGGGTGTCGGCGTAGCCTTCCCTGGGCTCGCTGAACGCTCCGACCGAGCCCCGACCAGCTGAAAGGGACCACGCACGCATGGCTTTCGAACCGCCTCAGCGGCTCGTACGGGCGCTCGGGGAGCTGCCGGCGACGGCGCAGGACACCGACTGGCTGGGGCGGTTGCCCGGGCTCGCCGAGGAGGCGCTGGAGCGGCGCGAGGTCGTGGCCCAGCGGGTCCAGGCCCCGGGCGGCCGCAGCAGCCTGGTGCTCCTCGTCCGGTACGCCGACGGCACCCCGGCCGCCCTGAAGCTGGCGCCGCCGGGGGCCCGGCCGGACCGGGAGCTGGCCGCGCTCGCCCACTGGGGCGGTTTCGGATCCGTACGGGTCCTCGACTCGCGCCACCACGAGGCCGACGGCGGGGTGCTGCTGGAGCGCCTGCACCCGGAGGTGTCGCTGCGCTCGCTGCCGGACGCCAAGGCCCTGCTGGAGGCCTGCGGCACGCTGCGGCGGCTGTGGGTGGAGCCGCCGGCGGAGCACCCCTTCGAGACGGTGGCCGCGCACACGGAGCGCCAGGGCGGGGCGCTGCGCGCGGCGCCCCCCGAGGTGCGCGCGCTCGCGGACACGGCGCTGGCCCTGCGCGCGGAGCTGACGGCGCTGCCGGGCGAGGAGCTGCTGCTGCACGGGAACTTCCGGCAGGGCAAGGTGCTGGCCGGCGAGCGGGCGCCGTGGCTGACGGTGGGCCCGGAGCCGCTGGTCGGCGAGCGGGCCTACGACCTGGCCCGGCTGGTCAGGGACCGGCTGGAGGACCAGGTGGCGACCTCGGCGGGGGCAGCGGGGGCCCGGCGGCGGGTGAACCGGCTCGCGGACTCGCTGGAGGTGGACCGCGACCGGCTGCGGGGCTGGACGGTGTTCCGGGCGGTGGAGTCCGGGGTGCGGGCGCTGGCCGCCGGGCGGCGCCGGGACGCGGAGCTGCTGCTGGAGTTCGCGGCCTGGTTGTAGGGCATACCGTAGGTAAGAGGTGTATGTCCGGCAGGGGGCCGTCATGGTCGAAGAGCTGCTGACAGCGGGAATCGCGGCTGCCGCGGGCGCGGCGGTGTACCTGGGGGCCGCGGCCCGGGTGGTGAAGCAGTACGAACGGGGCGTGGTGCTGCGCTTCGGGCGGCTGCGCGAGGGCGTGCGCGGCCCCGGGTTCACGATGGTGGTGCCGTTCGCGGACCGGCTGCGCAAGGTGAACATGCAGATCGTGACGATGCCGGTGCCGGCCCAGGAGGGCATCACCCGGGACAACGTCACGGTGCGGGTGGACGCGGTCGTGTACTTCAAGGTCGTGGACGCGGCGAGCGCGGTCATCGAGGTCGAGGACTACCGGTTCGCGGTTTCCCAGATGGCGCAGACCTCGCTGCGCTCGATCATCGGCAAGAGCGACCTGGACGATCTGCTGTCCAACCGGGAGCAGCTCAACCAGGGGCTGGAGCTGATGATCGACAGTCCGGCAGTGGGCTGGGGCGTGCAGATCGACCGGGTGGAGATCAAGGACGTGTCGCTGCCGGAGACGATGAAGCGGTCGATGGCCCGGCAGGCGGAGGCGGACCGCGAGCGGCGGGCCCGCGTGATCAACGCGGACGCGGAGCTGCAGGCCTCGAAGAAGCTGGCGGAGGCGGCGGCGGTGATGTCGGAGCAGCCGGCCGCCCTGCAACTGCGGCTGCTCCAGACGGTGGTGGCGGTGGCGGCGGAGAAGAACTCCACGCTGGTGCTGCCGTTCCCGGTGGAGCTGCTGCGCTTCCTGGAGCGCGCCGCCCCCGCACCGGCAGTGCCCGGGGCGGCCGCTCCGGCGCAGCCGGCCGCGGAGCCGGGCCCGCCGGAACTCGCCCCGGGCGGCCCGGCGTTGCCCCCGCCGCCCCCGCCGCCCCCGGTGGAGCCGGAGGGGCGGGCGGCGTAGCGGCGTACGGGTCAGGCCCGGGCGGTCAGCCGGGACAGGGCCTCGGCCAGGGGGAGTTCCTCGCGGGTGCCGGCGGCGCGGTCCTGGAGTTCGACCACGCCGTCGGCGGAGCGGCGGCCCGCGACCAGGATCCAGGGCACCCCGATCAGTTCCGCGTCGGTGAGCTTCACGCCCGGGGAGAGCCCGGGCCGGTCGTCGAGCAGGACCCGCTGCCCGGCGTCCGCCAGGGCCTGCGCGGCCTCCTCGGCGAGGGCCAGCGGGACGGCCTTGCCCGCCGCCACCACGTGCACGTCGGCCGGGGCCACGGCGGCGGGCCAGCACAGGCCCCGCTCGTCGGCGCTCTGTTCGGCGAGAGCGGCCACGGCGCGGGAGACGCCGATGCCGTAGGAGCCCATGGTGACCCGGACGGGCTTGCCCTCCTTGCCGAGCACGTCCAGCCCGAAGGCGTCGGCGTACTTGCGGCCGAGCTGGAAGATGTGGCCGATCTCGATGGCCCGGTCCAGGCGCAGACCGCTCCCGCAGGCGGGGCAGGGGTCGCCCGGCTCGACGACGACCACGTCCAGGTGGCGGTCGACCTCGAAGTCCCGGCCGCAGACCACGTTGCGGGCGTGCGTGCCGGGCTTGTTGGCCCCGGTCACCCAGGACGTGCCCGGCGCGATGCGGGGGTCGGCGATGTACGGCACCTTGTCGAGTCCCTGCGGGCCCACGTAGCCGCGTACCAGGTCGGGGCGGTCGGCGAAGTCTTCGGCGGTGACCAGCTCGACCACGGCGGGGGCCAGGTGCTCGCCGAGCTTGCCGAGGTCCACCTCCCGGTCGCCGGGCACGCCGACGGCGGTGATCTCGCCGTCGACCTTGACGAGGAGGTTCTTCAGGGTCGCGGAGGCGGGGACGCCCAGGTACGCCGCCAGCGTTTCGATGGTGGGGGTGTCGGGGGTGTCCACCTCCTCGATCGCCGGGTGTCCGGCGGTGACGGGGGCCGCCGCGAAGGTGACGGCCTCGGTGTTGGCGGCGTAGTCGCAGGAAGGGCAGTCCACGAAGGTGTCCTCGCCCGCCGCGGCCGGGGCGAGGAACTCCTCGGACGCCGAGCCGCCCATCGCCCCGGACACCGCGGAGACGATCCGGTGGTCCAGGCCGAGGCGCTCGAAGATGCGGACGTAGGCCTCGCGGTGGAGGCGGTAGGACTCCGCCAGCCCCTCGTCGGAGACGTCGAAGGAGTAGGAGTCCTTCATCTGGAACTCGCGCCCGCGCAGTACTCCGGAACGGGGCCGGGCCTCGTCGCGGTACTTGGTCTGGATCTGGTAGAGCATGACCGGCAGGTCCTTGTAGGACGTGCACTGGTCCTTCACGACGAGGGTGAAGATCTCCTCGTGGGTGGGGCCGAGCAGGTAGTCGGCGCCCTTGCGGTCCTTCAGCCGGAACAGCAGGTCGCCGTACTCGGACCAGCGGCCGCTGACCTCGTACGGCTCCTTCGGCAGCAGCGCCGGGAGCAGCACCTCCTGCGCCCCGATGGCGTCCATCTCCTCGCGGACGATGCGCGAGACGTTGTCCAGGACCCGCTTGCCGAGCGGCAGCCAGGTCCACACCCCGGCGGAGCTGCGGCGGACGTAGCCGGCCCGCACCAGCAGGCGGTGGCTGAGGGTCTCGGCGTCGGCCGGGTCCTCGCGGAGGGTCTTGGCCATGAGGCGGGACATGCGCTGCACGTGTTGCGTTGACATGCCGGGAGCCTAGCCGGGGCCGTGCGGCGCCCGGAACCGGATTCAGGGCCGCAGGAGCGGCAGCGGGGCGCCCATGACGGCGTACGGCAGGCTCGCGCTCGGGAAGTGGACGCGGCGGGCCAGATCCCGGTAGCCGAGGGCCGCGTACAGGCCGCGGGCCGGGCTGTCGGTGTCGATGGCGGAGAGGATCGAGCGGGGTTCCGCGGCGGTGTCGGTGATCCGGGTGATGAGGGCGCGGCCGACGCCGCGGCCCTGGAAGCCGGGGTGGACGTGCAGTTCGGTGATCACGAAGGAGCCGTCGAGCCAGTGGTCGGCGCCGTCGGCGCGCAGGTGGGGCTCGACGATGGTGGACCACCAGTGGGCGCGGTCGTTGGGCATGCCGTAGACGAAGCCGGCGAGGGCCCCGTCGTCGGTGTAGGCGCCGAGCGCGCGGGCGCCGGGGCAGGTCATGTGGCGCTGGACGATGTAGCGCCGGATGCCGACCTCCTCCTCGCTGAGCCCGAAGGCCACGGCCTGGACGCGCAGGGCCTCGTCCACGCGGCCGACGAGGTCGAGGCGCCCGATGCGGAGTCCGGCGGGCCGTACGGGGTCGTCGCCCCCGGGGGTAGGCAGCATGCGGCGACCTTACTGCGGGGTAGTGCCGCTCCGGTACGGCCCGGGCGGGGAAAGCCGGGCCGCGGCGCGGGCGGCGGGGCGGGGGGCGGGAGGGATCGTCAGAACAGCACGCTCATGAAGGCGCCGACCTCACGGAAGCCGACCCGCCGGTAGGCGGCGCGGGCGGCGGTGTTGAAGTCGTTGACGTAGAGGCTGACGATCGGCGCCACGTCGCGCAGGGCGTACGCGACGACGGCGGCCATGCCGCTCTCGGAGTACCCGCGGCCGCGGAACTCGGGGTCCACCCAGACGCCCTGGATCTGGCAGGCGCGCGGGGTGGCGGCGCCGATCTCGGCCTTGAAGACGACCTTGCCGTTCTCGATGCGGGCGAAGGAGCGGCCGGTGCCGACGAGCTCGGCGACGCGGGCCTGGTAGAGCAGGCCGCCGTCGGCGGCGAGCGGGGAGATGCCGACCTCTTCGGTGAACATGGCCACGCAGGCGGGCATGATCTGGTCCATCTCGTCCTTGCGGACGCGGCGGACCAGCGGATCGGCGCCGATGGCGGCGGAGGGCTGCTCGGTGACCATGAGCGGCTGGTGGGCGCGGACGTCGCGGGCCGGGCCCCAGCTGGGTTCCAGGAGCTTCCACAGCAGCCGGGTGGCCTCGGCGGGGCCGACGATGGAGGAGCAGCGGCGGCCGGTGCGCCGGGCCCGGTCGGCGAAGGCGCGGACGGCGTCGGGTCCGGCGCACACGGGGACCAGGTTGGCGCCCGCGTAGCACAGGGAACGGAGCTCGCCGTCGGCGTACCAGCCCCACATCTCCCCGCCCAGGCGCCACGGGTCGAGCCCGGCGACCTGGACCCGGGAGGTGACGAAGGCGTTCTCGACCGGCTCGCGTCCGAGGATGTCGAGCGCGGCGTCGAGATCACTGGGCTCAAGGACCCGGGTGGTGGTCTGCGTCAACACTGGGGCCTCACCATGCAAGTCTGCTGATCTCCGCACTGTACCCGGCGTCGCCTGCGGATGCCCTGCCCCACGGGTCACGAAAAGGCTCCGGCCCCGCCCCCGAACTGCGGGAACGGGGCCGGGGCCGTGCTGTCCGGATCCGGGTCGCTCAGACCCCGATGGCGACGGTGGGCTCGCCGGAGGCGACCCCGTCCCGCTCCATCTGCTCGGCGATCTTCAGCGCCTCTTCGATGAGGGTCTCGACGATCTTCGACTCGGGGACGGTCTTGATGACCTCGCCCTTCACGAAGATCTGGCCCTTGCCGTTGCCGGAGGCGACGCCGAGGTCGGCCTCACGGGCTTCGCCGGGGCCGTTGACGACGCAGCCCATGACCGCGACGCGCAGCGGGACCTCCATGCCCTCCAGGCCCGCCGTGACCTCCTCGGCCAGCTTGTAGACGTCGACCTGGGCGCGGCCGCAGGAGGGGCAGGAGACGATCTCCAGGCGGCGGGGCTTGAGGTTCAGCGACTCCAGGATCTGGTTGCCGACCTTGACCTCCTCGACCGGCGGCGCGGACAGGGAGACGCGGATGGTGTCGCCGATGCCCTCGGAGAGCAGCGCGCCGAAGGCCACGGCGGACTTGATGGTGCCCTGGAAGGCGGGGCCGGCCTCGGTCACGCCCAGGTGCAGGGGGTAGTCGCAGGCCGCGGCGAGCTGGCGGTAGGCGTTGACCATGACGACGGGGTCGTTGTGCTTGACGGAGATCTTGATGTCTCCGAAGCCGTGCTCCTCGAAGAGGGAGGCCTCCCACAGCGCGGACTCGACCAGCGCCTCGGGGGTGGCCTTGCCGTACTTCTTGAGCAGGCGCGCGTCGAGGGAGCCGGCGTTGACGCCGATGCGGATCGGGGTGCCGGTGTCCTTGGCGGCCCGCGCGATCTCCTTGACCTTGTCGTCGAACTGCTTGATGTTGCCGGGGTTCACGCGGACGGCGGCGCAGCCGGCCTCGATCGCGGCGAACACGTACTTCGGCTGGAAGTGGATGTCGGCGATGACCGGGATCTGCGACTTCTTCGCGATGACGGCCAGTGCGTCGGCGTCGTCCTGGGTCGGGCATGCGACACGGACGATGTTGCAGCCGGCGGCGGTCAGCTCGGCGATCTGCTGGAGCGTGGCGCCGATGTCGGAGGTGCGGGTGGTGGTCATCGACTGCACCGAGATCTGTGCGTCTCCACCGACGGCCACGGAACCGACCTGGATCTTGCGGCTGACCCTGCGGTCGGCAAGCTTCGTGGGTACGGACGGAATTCCGAGAGAGATGGCAGTCATCTGCTGTGCTACCCCAAGGTGTGGATCGAGGTCCCGAGATCGGCGGGCTCCAGTCTTCGAGATTACGCCAATCAGCGCGCTCCCCCCGCATCCGAGGGGGTGCGCCACTCGAACGTAGGGAGCCGGGCACGATGCGTGCCCGGCTCCCGTGTGCGTCGTGTACCCGGCGCGGGGGCTAAGTGATCTTGATCGGGTTCACCACGTCCGCCACGAGGACCAGCAGCGTGAAGCAGACGAAGACTCCGGCCACCACGTAGGCGGCGGGCATCAGCCTGGCCACGTCGAAGGGGCCGGGGTCGGCGCGCCGGAAGAGCTTGGCGACGCCGCGGCGCAGCGACTCCCACAGGGCGCCGGCGACGTGTCCGCCGTCCAGCGGCAGCAGGGGCAGCATGTTGAACAGGAACAGGGACAGGTTGAACATGCCGAGGACGTTGAGCAGGATCGAGAACTTCTGCTCGCCCGGCAGGTCGAGGGCGGCGATGTCGCCGCTCATGCGGGCGGCTCCGACGATGCCCATCGGGGAGTCGGGCTCGCGCTCGGCGCCGTCGAAGGCCGCGTTCCACAGGGCGGGGATCTTGGCGGGGAGCTTGACCAGGCCCTGGATGCTGCCGTCGACGATCTCGCCCATGTGGTCGACGGACTCGCCGAAGGACAGGGCCGCGATCTCGGTCTTCGGGCTGAAGCCGAGCCAGCCCGCCGTCACGTACTCGCCCTTGACGTAGCCGCCGTGCCCGTCGGTCTTGGCGACCCGGTTCTCGATCAGATTCACGGGGACGGTGACCCGCTGCCCGTCGCGCACGACGGTGAGGGTGGCCGCTCCGATGGTGTCGCGGATCTTCTTCTGGAGGGTGGCCCAGTCGGTGACGGGGCGCCCGTCGAAGGCGACGATCCGGTCGTCCGCCCGCAGGCCGGCCTGCTTGGCCGGGGCCACCGGGTCGGTGCTCTTGCAGACCTCGCGGTTCTCGCTCTGCTGGATGACGCAGGGCGAGACGCCGGAGATCTGGGTCGTCGTGCGGTTGATCCCGAAGGTCATCCAGACGCCGAAGAAGAGCGCCAGGGCGAGCACCAGGTTCATGAAGGGGCCCGCGAACATCACGATCACGCGCTTCCACGGCTTGCGCGTGTAGAACAGCCGGGTCTCGTCCCCCGGCTGGAGCTCCTCGTACGCCGCCGAGCGGGCGTCCTCGATCATGGAGCGGAACGGCGAGGTCGATCGCGCGGTGACCTTGCCGTCCTCGCCGGGCGGGAACATCCCGATCATGCGGATGTAGCCGCCCATCGGGATGGCCTTGAGCCCGTACTCCGTGTCGCCCTTCTTGCGCGACCAGATGGTCTTGCCGAAGCCGACCATGTACTGGGGCACGCGGATGCCGAAGAGCTTGGCCGTGGAGAGGTGGCCGAGCTCGTGCCAGGCGATGGAGAAGAGCAGCCCGCCGACGAAGACGAGCACCCCGATCAGGTTCAGCACCAGCGTCATGCGCCCGCCTCCACGGCGGCCCGCGCCGCCATCTCCCGTGCCCGGGCCCTGGCCCAGGTCTCCGCTTCGAGGACGTCCGCCACCGTCAGGGAAGTTCCCGATTCCGGCGTCCCGTGCTCGTCGACCACGGCAGAGACGGTATCCATGATTGCTGTGAACGGCAGCCGACCGGCCAGGAAGGCCTCCACGCACTCCTCGTTCGCCGCATTGAAGACGGCGGGCGCCGTGCCGCCCAGGGCGCCGACGTGGCGGGCCAGCCCGACCGAGGGGAAGGCCTCCGTGTCCAGCGGGAAGAACTCCCAGGTCGAGGCCTTGCTCCAGTCGAAGGAGGGGGCCGCGTCCGGGACCCGCTGGGGCCAGCCCAGACCGATCGCGATGGGCCCGCCCATGTCCGGCGGGGTGGCCTGGGCGAGGGTGGAGCCGTCCGTGAACTCGACCATGGAGTGCACGTAGGACTGCGGGTGGACGACGACCTCGATCCGGTCGAAGGGGATGTCGTAGAGCAGGTGCGCCTCGATGACCTCCAGGCCCTTGTTCACCAGCGTCGACGAGTTCACCGTGATCACCGGGCCCATGGCCCAGGTCGGGTGCGCGAGGGCGTCCTGGACCGTTACGGAGGCCAGCTCCGCGCGGGTGCGGCCGCGGAAGGGCCCGCCGGAGGCGGTCACGACGAGCTTGCGCACGTCGGCCCGGGTGCCCGCGGCGAGGGCCTGGAAGAGCGCCGCGTGCTCGGAGTCCACGGGGACGATCTGCCCGGGCTTCGCGAGGGCCTTGACCAGCGGGCCGCCGACGATCAGCGACTCCTTGTTGGCCAGGGCCAGGGTCCGGCCGGCGCGCAGCGCGGCGAGGGTGGGCGCGAGGCCGATGGAGCCGGTGATGCCGTTGAGGACGGTGTGGCACTCGGATGCGGCGAGTTCCGCCGCTGCGTCGGGTCCGGCCAGGATCTCGGGCAGCGGCTCGCCGGGCCCGTACTCGGCGCCGAGCGCCTCCTTGAGGGCCGGTACGACGTCCTCGCGGGCGACCGCCACCGTCTTGACGCGCAGCAGCCGGGCCTGCTCGGCCAGCAGCGCCACGCGGCCGCCGGCGGCGGACAGCGCGGTGACCCGGAAGCGGTCGGGGTTGCGCAGGGCGAGGTCGATCGCCTGGGTGCCGATGGACCCGGTCGACCCGAGGATGACGATGTCCCGGCGGCCGGCCGCGGCGTCGAAGATGAGGTGCGGGTCGGCGAGGGGGGCTGGACTGTCGCTCATGCCCCCCATTGTTGCCGCAACTCAGGGGCGCTTGGACACGGAGTCCCCGTCCGTGACGCGCAGCAGCAGGTGCGGGAGCGTTCCGGCGAAGTCCGGCAGGGTCCGGGCCACCCGCCACCAGGCGTCCGCGTCCTGCCCGAGGGCCAGCGCGAACAGCCGGCCGGCCTCGGCGCGCGCGGCCAGCACGGCCTCGGGGCGGTCGTAGCGGTCGGGGTGGTCGACGTCGCCGAGCCAGTGGTCCTCGTCCAGGGCCCAGCAGGCGGGCAGCTTGTGCCGGATGACGTCGGCGCCGGTGAGGAGCCCGCGGTCCAGGCAGTCGCGCACCCAGCGGATGTCCTCCTCGACGGTCTCCATGGGCACGGCGAGGCTGGCCAGGGCCAGCTCGCGCTCCACCTCCCCGACCGCCTCCACCGGTGCGGGGGCCAGCGCGCGGACCGCCTCGGCGAGGCCGGGCGGCGGCGGTCCCGGCGGCGGCCCGGGCAGGGCGCCGTGCGCGACGCCGTGCGCGAGGGCGCCCAGCGTTCCGGGGAAGGCCGGGGCCTGTCGCAGCAGTTCGGCCCACAGCCGCGGGTCGTCCCCCAGCGGGGCCAGCTCCCGGGCGGCCGCGGCGCGCAGCTCGGCCTGTTCGGACAGGTTCCAGCGCAGGCCGCGGACCCCGGTGAGCCGGCAGAGCAGCAGGGTCCGGTGGGCGGGGGCGAGGCAGCCGGCCAGCTCGGCCGGGGTGAGCAGGCCCATCCGGACGGCGCGGACGGCCGGCCGGTGCCAGTTCCTCCCGTACGCGGCGGCGCCGGCGGTTCCCAGCAGGGTGCGCACGGTCTCGCGGGGCAGTTCCCCGCGCAGCAGCAGGGCCTCCACCGCCCCGGGCGGCAGCGGGCGGCGCAGATGGGCGGCGGCCAGCGGCTCCGGGTCGGGGGCGGGGCCGAGCGCGAGGATGTCGAGCGGCACCCTGGGGCGGTGCGTGCCGTGGGCCCGGAGCAGGCCGATGAGTTCCCCCGCGTCCGGCGGGGCGTCCGCCGGGTCCCGGCCGAGCCGGGCGCGCAGCAGCGGCAGGAGCGCGTGCGGGGTGCGGCGGGCCGCGTAGCGGGCGGAGCCGGGCAGTCCGGGCAGCGGGCGGCCGCGCACGTAGGGGTTGCGGGCGACGAAGTGGCGGTCGCGGGCGGTCCCGTCGCGCACGAGGAGGGTCACCGCGGACGCGGGCAGGCGTTCGTCGCGGCAGAGGTAGTCGCGGGTGGCCGGATCGAGCCGCCGGAGCAGGTCCGCGGCGATGTGCTGGGGTGCGTGGCGCAGCACCAGCGCCACGCACCAGGCCCGCCGTCTGCTGTCCCGCTGTTCGTCCATGCCGTGCTCCGTACCGCTCGTACGTCCGTCCGCTTTCCCCTGGTGCGGCGATGATCGCAGGTCAGCGCAGCGGGCGGTGCACGTTTTCGTGCGGGGAGGGGCCGGGGGCGGCGTCCGCGATCCATGGGCCGTCGCCCGAGGGGTCGAGGACGCCCTCCTCCAGCCAGGTGTAGGTGCCGCCGAGGACGCCTTCGACGACCTTGCGGTCGAGGTCGTCGGTGTTGGCCCACAGCCGGCCGAAGAGCTCCTCGACGCGCAGCCGGGACTGGCGGCAGAAGGCGTCGGCGAGCTGGTAGGCCTCGCGGCCGTGCTCACCGGTGGCGCGCAGGTGCTCGGCGCGGACGCAGGCCGCGCTCATGGCGAAGAGTTCGGCGCCGATGTCGACGATCCGCCCGAGGAAGCCCTGCTTGGTCTCCATGCGGCCCTGCCAGCGGGCCATCGCGAGGAAGGTGGAGCGGGCGAGTTTGCGGGCGCCGCGCTCGACGTAGCGCAGGTGGGTGGCGAGGTCGGGGTGGCCGGCGGGGTGGAACTCGCGGTAGGTGCCGGGCACCTGGCCCGGGCCGGTGGCCAGCTTGGGCAGCCAGCGGGCGTAGAAGCCGGTCGCGCGGGCGCCCGCCTTCGCCTTGTCGGCGAGGGCCTTGTCGGGGTCGATGAGGTCCCCGGCGACGGAGAGGTGGGCGTCGACGGCCTCGCGGGCGATCAGCAGGTGCATGATCTCCGTCGAGCCTTCGAAGATCCGGTTGATGCGCAGGTCGCGGAGCATCTGCTCGGCGGGCACGGCGCGCTCGCCGCGCGCGGCGAGCGACTCGGCGGTCTCGAAGCCGCGGCCGCCGCGGATCTGGACCAGTTCGTCGGCCATCAGCCAGGCCATCTCGGAACCGTAGAGCTTGGCGAGGGCGGCCTCGATGCGGATGTCGTTGCGGTCCTCGTCGGCCATCTGGGAGGCGAGGTCGACGACCGCTTCGAGGGCGAAGGTGGTGGCCGCGATGAAGGAGATCTTGGCGCCGACGGCCTCGTGCCGGGCGACCGGCCGGCCCCACTGCTCGCGTACGCCGCTCCACTCGCGGGCGATCTTCAGGCACCACTTGCCGGCCCCGACGCACATGGCGGGCAGCGACAGCCGTCCGGTGTTGAGGGTGGTCAGCGCGATCTTGAGGCCTGCCCCCTCGGCGCCGATGCGCTGCGCGGCGGGCACCCGGACCCGGTGCAGGCGGGTGACGCCGTTCTCCAGACCGCGCAGGCCCATGAAGGCGTTGCGGTGCTCGACGGTGATGCCCGGTGAGTCGGCCTCGACCACGAAGGCGGTGATCCCGCCGCGGTGGCCCTCGCTGCGGGGCACCCGCGCCATGACCACGAGGAGGTCGGCGACGACCCCGTTGGTGGTCCACAGCTTGACGCCGTCGAGTACGTACGCGTCCTCGCCGTCGGGTACGGCGGTGGTGGCGAGTCGGGCCGGGTCGGAGCCGACGTCGGGCTCGGTGAGCAGGAAGGCGCTGATCGCGGTGGTGGCGCAGCGCGGCAGGTAGGTGTCCTTCTGTTCCTGCGTGCCGAACATCTTCAGGGGCTGCGGGACGCCGATGGACTGGTGGGCGGAGAGCAGCGCGCCGATGGCGGGGCTGACCGAGCCGACGAGGGCGAGGGCCTTGTTGTAGTAGACCTGGGTCAGGCCCAGGCCCCCGTACTCGGTGCCGATCTTCATGCCGAGGGCGCCGAGCTCCTTCAGCCCGCGGACCGTCTCGTCGGGGATCCGCGCTTCGCGTTCGATGCGGGCGGCGAGGCCGCCGGCGAGCTCGTTCTCGCAGAACACCCGCAGCCGGGCCAGGAAGGCCTCCCCGCGCCGGACGTCCTCGTCGGCGGGGAGCGGGTGGGGGTGGATCAGGTCGAGCCGGAAACGCCCGAGGAAGAGCTCCTTGGCGAAGCTGGGCTTGCGCCAGTCCTGTTCCCGGGCCGCTTCGGCGACCTGCCGTGCCTCGCGCTCGGTCACCTTGGGCTGTACGGGCTGTGCGGGCTGCGTCGCTGACATCCGGGGCTCACCTCACCGCATCGGGGGACTGCCGGTCGGTGCTACCCCGGAGTCGTACCCGTTTCGGGCCCGCGGGAAAAGGTCCGGTCGGGTGCCTTCGCGGCCGCCCCGCGAAGGCCCCGGCCGAGCCCGGGAAACGGAGACGGCCGGAGCCCCCGCACAGTAGGCTCCGGCCGTCGGTCTCTGGACCGTACGAGCAGGTCAGATGTCGAGGCCCGTGAGGACCAGGACGCGCTCGTAGGTGTAGTCGTCCATCGCGTAGCGGACGCCCTCGCGGCCCACGCCGGACTGCTTGACGCCGCCGTACGGCATCTGGTCGGCGCGGTAGGACGGGGCGTCGCCGATGATCACGCCGCCCACCTCCAGCTCGCGGTGGGCGCGGAAGGCCACCTGGACGTCGCGGGTGAAGACGCCGGTCTGCAGGCCGAACTTCGACGCGTTGACGGCGGCGAAGGCCTCGTCGGTGTCCTCGACGCGCAGCAGGGTCAGGACCGGGCCGAAGACCTCTTCGGTGGCGAGCTTCACGCCGGCCGGGACCTCCGCGAGGACGGTCGGCTCGACGGTGGCGCCTTCGCGTCCACCGCCCGTGAGCAGCTTCGCGCCGGCCGCGACGGCCTCCTCGACCCAGGCCTCGACGCGCTTGGCGGCGTCCTCGGAGACGAGCGGGCCGACGTCGGTGGCGTCGTCGGACGGGTCGCCGGTGACCTGGGCCCGCACCTTCGCGACGACCTTCTCGGCGAGGCGGTCGTAGACGGAGGCGTCGGCGATCACGCGCTGCACGGAGATGCAGGACTGGCCGGCCTGGTAGTTCGAGAAGGTCGCGATGCGGGTCGCGGCCCAGTCGAGGTCGGCCTCGGAGGACCAGTCGGCGAGGACCACGGCCGCGGCGTTGCCGCCGAGCTCCAGCGTGCAGTGCTTGTGGGGCACCGACTGCTGGATGGCGTAGCCGACGGTGTCGGAGCCGGTGAAGGAGATGACGGGCAGGCGCTCGTCCTTGACCAGGGCCGGCATCTTCTCGTTGGCGACCGGCAGGACCGACCAGGAACCGGCCGGCAGGTCGGTCTCGGCGAGGATCTCGCCCAGGATCAGACCGGAGAGCGGGGTGGCCGGGGCCGGCTTCAGGATGATCGGCGCGCCGACGGCGATGGCCGGGGCCACCTTGTGGGCGCACAGGTTCAGCGGGAAGTTGAACGGCGCGATGCCGAGCACGGGACCCTTGACGAAGCGGCGGGTCAGGGCCAGGCGGCCGACGCCGCCGGCGTCGGTGTCCAGGCGCTGGGCCTCTCCGCCGTTGAACCGGCGGGCCTCTTCGGCGGCGAAGCGGAACACGGACACCGCACGGCCGACCTCACCACGGGCCCACTTGACGGGCTTGCCGTTCTCGGCGGAGATCAGCTGGGCGATCTCCTCGGTGCGCTCGGCGAGCCGCTTGGACACGTGGTCCAGGGCGGCGGCCCGTACGTGGGCGGGCGTCGCGGAGAACTCCGCCGTCACGGCGTGCGCCGCGGCCACGGCCTCTTCGACCTGCGCGTCGGTCGGCACGCTGACCGTGCCGACCAGGCGGCCGTCCCACGGGTTGTGGACGTCGAAGCTGTCCTCGCCGGTGGCCAGGCGGCCGGCGAGCCAGAAGGCGTGGGTGGAAGTCATGCGAATCCCGGCCCTTCGAGTGTGTGCGGTGGGTCCTTGTCCCCACCACCGTAGGACTCGACCGGGGTTTCGGTGTTTAGCCGGGGTGGAGCACCGCCCGGCCGCCCTGCGCCGCTTTGTCACTGTCGCGGCCGGGACCGGCCGTGCGCGGGGTGCGGCCGCGGTGCGTCACGGGGCGGAGGCGGGGGCTACGGGGTCGCGGAGGCCGCCTTCAGGGCCAGCCACAGTTCCATGCGCACGTCCGGGTCGTCCAGGGAGCGGCCGAGGATCTCCTCGACCCGCTTCATCCGGTAGCGCAGGGTGTGCCGGTGCACGCCCAGGTCGGCCGCCGCCGCGTCCCACTGGCCGTGGCGGGAGAGCCAGGCCTGGAGGGAGGCCACCAGGTCGCCCCGGCCGGTCGCGTCGTGCTCGCGCAGCGCCCGCAGGGTGCCGTCCGCGAAGGCCCGTACCGCGTCGTCGGCCAGCAGCGGCAGTACGGAACCCGCCGCGAGGTCCTCGTGCTCGACCAGCGGCCGCCCCCTGCGCCGGGCCACCGCGAGGGCCTGGTCGGCCTGCTTGAGGGCGGCCGCCACCCCCGCCGGTCCGGCCGCCGCCGACAGGCCGACCACCAGTTCGTCCGGCTCGGGGCCGCTCGCGTCCCGGCCGCGCCGCGACTCCAGCGCCTCCGCGTGGTCGGCGCAGGCCTGCACCGCCGAGCCCCCGTCGGCGGCGAGCACCACCAGCCGGCCCTCCTCCGGCACCACCAGCAGCGTCTCCCCGGTCCGGGCGGCCGCCGACTCCACCGCGTCGGCCAGCAGCGCCAGCCCCTCCGGCTGGGCCGTCCCCGGCAGCGCCGGCTCGGCGGCGATGATCCGGAACGGCGCCTCCAGCAGGGCCCCGTACAGGTCCCCGGCCACCGCCCGGGCGTGCTCGGCCTGCCCCTCCAGCAGCATCCGCAGCACGGCCGCGCCGAGCCGGGACTCCGCCTCGTGCAGCGACCGGGAGCGCTCGGTGGTGAGGGTGAGCAGGGCCACGGCGGAGTGCACCGCGTACCGCTCGGCGGTGCCCAGCGGGGCCCCCGTACCGACGGCCAGCGCGCCCCGGGCGCGGCGTCCGGTGCCCAGCGACTGCAGCTCGACCCGGTCCTCGGAGCCGCCGACCACCGCGCTCGCGGGCGCGGGCCGCTCCCGCAGCCGCTCCACGTCGGGGGTCAGCCGGGCGGCCCGGCGCGCGGCCCAGTCGGGGGCGGCGGCGACGACCGCGCCCGAGGTGTCGTACAGCGCGGCCCAGCCGTGCACGTGCGCCGCCAGCTTCGCCAGCAGGTCGGCGGGGCCGTCGGCGGAGAGCGCGGCCCGGGTCAGCTCCCGCTGCGCCTCGAAGCCGGCGGTGACGGCCCGGTACTGGTCGGCGGCCAGCGCCGCCGAGACGGCCTTGCTGATCGCGAGGAACGGAGTGCGCCGGGGCACCTCCAGCAGCGGCAGGTCCTCCTCGCGGGCGGCGTCGACCAGCGCCTGCGGGACCTCCTCGTAGTTCACCCCGACGGCGAAGCCGATACCCACCACCCCGGCGGCCGCGAGGCGGCGCACGTAGCGGCGCATCTCCTCGGGGTCCTCGGCGTCCAGCTTCATGGCGGTGACGAGCAGCAGCTCGCCGCCCTCCATGTAGGGGACCGGGTCGGCGAGCTCGCTGACGTGGGCCCAGCGCACGGGGGTGTCGAGGCGGCCCTCCCCGGCCCGGACGCTGAGCTTGAGCGCCGAGTGCTGGAGGAGGGAGGCGAGGGTGAGCGGCATCGGGTACCAGGTGCCTTCGGTCGATCGGGATTTCGCCGTGTCGTACGAACGGCCCCTCTCGATTCTGCCACCCCGTACGGGTCCGCTCAGCCCGATCCGGCCAGCCGGACCAGCAGCGGGGCCGCCCGCTCCCCCGTGACGGAGGTCAGCGACAGCACCGCACACCCGGGCGGTACGGCGTGCGCCAGCTCGGAGGCCGACCAGCGCTCGCGCTCCACCTGGCGCACGGTCACCGCGTCGGTGGTGACGGCCTTGCCGGTGACCAGCTTGCGGAAGGCGTGGATGGCACGGGTCAGCGGCTGGTCGGCGAAGACGGTGCGGTGGGTGACGTCCCGGGTCTCGACCCACTCGGTGCCCCAGGCCTCGGCGAACCGCTTCCCGTCCCAGGTGGTGACCCCGGAGAAGGCCATCCGGCAGCCGACCGCGCCGAGCAGCGGCGTGCGCAGGGCCTCCGGTACGTCGTCCAGCGCGCGCAGGGTCAGCAGGACCCCGGCGTTCGCCGAGCGCAGCCGCTGCACGCCCCGGACGGTCTCCGGGGTCAGGGTGTGCGAGGCGTCGTCCAGGGCGAGGAAGGCGAACAGCGAACGGTCGCCGCGGGCGGCGGCGCAGGCGTTGAACTGCGCGAGGAGCAGCCGGGCCAGCATCCGGGAGGCGTCGGCGTGACCGCGTTCGGGGAGGTCGATGCGGACCCGGACCGGGTGCTCCAGGGCGCGCATGGAGAAGGGCCGGCCCTGCCCGGTGGGGTCGAAGAACCCGGCGAAGGCGGGCCGGTCCAGCAGGGCGAGCCGGTCGGCGAGGGCCGGGCCGGGGTCGCCGGGGGCCCCGTACTGGCGGACCCGCGCGTCGAGCTCGCGGAGCATGGCCTGCTGCCCGGTGCCGTCGAGCGCGTGGCGCAGCGCGTCGAGGGCGGCCGGCAGCCCGTCGAGCAGCTCGCGCAGCTCGGGCACGCCGGGGAAGCGGCCGTGGGCGGCCCGGAAGGGGCCGAGGAGCTGGGCGAGGGCGGTCGCGGCGCGGCGCACGTCGAGTCCGGGGACGTCTCCGACGAAGGCCTCGGCGAGGAGGGTGGCGGCCTCGTCGGGGTCGGCGGCGCCGCCGTAGAGGTCGAGGTCGTGCACGGAGGCGGGGTCGCCGATGCGGACGACGACGTCGTAGGCGGCGTCGGGGCCGAGCGGCGCCCCCGCCGCGCCGACGGCGACGACGGCGGCCTGCCCGGCCAGCGCCTGCAGCGCCAGGGACTCCACGACGGGCCGCACCAGCCGGGCGCTCTTGCCGGTCCCGGAGGGCCCGACGGCCAGCAGGGAGGTGCCGAGCACATCGGGGTCGAGGGCGAGGGAGGTGCCGCGCCGGGCGTAGGGGTTGCGCTCCTGGTCCTCGACGGTGCCGAGGAGCACCTGCCGGGCGAGCAGATCGTGCCGGGCTGCCCGCGCGGGCAGGTCCCGGTCCCCGGAGGGGTGCGCACAGGCACCCCCGCCGTCGGCCATGACGGCCGCCCCGAAGGCCCGCAACCGCGCCGGATCGGCCCGCACCCCGCTCCACGCCCGCCGGATCCGCACGAAGTCGACATCGTTCATCCGCCCGGCAGCCACCTCGGACTCCAGCCGGTCGGTCACCACCACCAGTCCGGCGGACCTCACTTCTCCGTACAGAACGACGTCATCCGACGGATCCTCGGCAGCCGGCGCGCTCCGGCGGCCCCCGCCCGCCGGACCGTCGGCCGACGGTCCGGACCTGTGGGAGGAGGCGGAGAAACGGCGCAGCAGACGTGACCCACAGCCGAGCCAGACGAAGGCGAGGATCACCACGGCGTCGACGATCGTTCTGGAATTGTCCTGCAGCTCTCGGTTCTGCTCCGTCGTCCCGTCGAAGATCAGGAACGATTCAGTGAGGTTCCGCAGCGGAAGTTCGAACGAATGGACGAGGAGCAGGGTCAACGCGGCGAGGAGCGCGGCCGCGAGCAGTTGCACGCCGGCGCCCCGTGCAACGACGAGCCGGTTCCAGGCGGTGCGCCAGCTCCCGAGGCGGCCGAACCCGTAGAGCAGCGCCGCGTCGAAGAGGAGTTCGTAGATCGGCTTGGCCCTCACGCCACCGGTCCCGGCGACGGGTTCGCCGGAGCTGGGCATCCACCACCTTCCGGCGCCGGGCGCCCACCACCCTTCGGGCGTGACGAGCTTCAGGGGGACGTCCCAGAGGGGGATGTAACCCTTGCGCATGAGGGACCAGACGAGCACACAGCCCAGGAAGGAGAGGACGGCTCCGTTGATCAGGGCGCGGTCGGAAGCCTTCGAGGACTGGACCGTCGCGCGGGGGGTGTACCCGTACCGCCAGATACCGGGTTCGGCCGCCGGGCGGGCGGTGCGCAGCCAGCGCAGGAGACCGGAATCCTGGTCGCCCGCGGGCCGGCCGGGGGCGTAGTCCGGCCGGGGAGGGACCGAAGCGGGCATCGGCGGGGCCGCCGGCCGGGGGATGCGGCCCTCCCGGGCCGTGCGTCCGTCGTACGTGCCTTCGGTGTCCATGAACCCCTGCCCCCTACCCGTGCCATGCGCGCGCACCGCGGCGCTCAATCTAGTGCCCGGCCCCCGCCTTGGCCCCGTACCCCGCCGTGATCCACACGACGCGTCCCGCCCCCCTCCTATGGCCGCCGCGGACAAGGACACGCGGACACCACTCCCGATCGGCGCATGCCGTACCCCCTCCCCCGGGCCTAGCCTGCGGACAAAGACACAAGTGCGTCCGAAAACACCCCCAGGAGCCCCCTATGACCGCTGTCCCGCAGGAGCGCCGCATCGTCACCGCGATCCCCGGCCCCAAGTCGCAGGAGCTGCAGGCCCGCCGTCTCGCGACGGTCGCCGGCGGCGTGGGCTCCGTACTGCCCGTCTTCACGGCCCGCGCGGGCGGCGGCATCATCGAGGACATCGACGGCAACCGCCTCATCGACTTCGGCTCCGGCATCGCCGTGACCTCCGTCGGCGCCTCCGCCGAGGCCGTCGTGCGCCGCGCCTCCGCACAGCTCGCCGACTTCACCCACACCTGCTTCATGGTCACCCCCTACGAGGGCTACGTCGAGGTCTGCGAGGCCCTCGCCGAGCTGACCCCGGGCGACCACGCCAAGAAGTCGGCCCTGTTCAACTCGGGCGCCGAGGCCGTCGAGAACGCCGTCAAGATCGCCCGTTCGTACACCAAGCGCCAGGCCGTCGTCGTCTTCGACCACGGCTACCACGGCCGTACGAACCTGACGATGGCGCTGACCTCGAAGAACATGCCGTACAAGCAGGGCTTCGGTCCGTTCGCCCCCGAGGTCTACCGCGTCCCGGTCGCCTACGGCTACCGCTGGCCCACCGGCGCCGAGAACTGCGGCCCCGAGGCCGCCGCCCAGGCGATCGACCAGATCAGCAAGCAGATCGGCGCCGAGAACGTCGCCGCGATCATCATCGAGCCGGTCCTCGGCGAGGGCGGCTTCATCGAGCCGGCCAAGGGCTTCCTCCCGGCGCTCGTGAAGTTCGCCAACGACAACGGCATCGTCTTCGTCGCCGACGAGATCCAGTCCGGCTTCTGCCGCACCGGCCAGTGGTTCGCGTGCGAGGACGAGGGCATCGTCCCCGACCTGATCACCACCGCCAAGGGCATCGCGGGCGGCCTGCCGCTCGCCGCGGTGACCGGCCGCGCCGAGATGATGGACGCGGTCCACGGCGGCGGCCTCGGCGGCACCTACGGCGGCAACCCGGTCGCCTGCGCCGGTGCGCTCGGCTCCATCGAGACCATGAAGGAGCTCGACCTCAACGCCGCGGCGAAGAAGATCGAGTCCGTCATGAAGACCCGCCTGACGGCCATGCAGGAGAAGTACGACATCATCGGCGACATCCGCGGCCGCGGCGCCATGATCGCGATCGAGCTCGTCAAGGACCCGGTCTCCAAGACCCCGTTCCCGGAGGCGGCCGGCGCGCTCGCCAAGGCCTGCCACGCCGAGGGCGTCCTCGTCCTCACCTGTGGCACCTACGGCAACGTGCTCCGCTTCCTCCCCCCGATCGTCATCGGCGAGGACCTCCTGAACGAGGGCCTGGACGTCATCGAGGCCGCCTTCGCGGCCATCTGATCGAGCGTCCGAACAGACGGGCCCTTCCCTACCGGTGGTAACGGTCGGGCGCTGTGAAGAACGTGTGGGGGGCCGATGGCGGGAGCGCTTTCCCGCTGTCGGTCCCCCTTTCGCTGGCGTACGGTTTCTGCAGATGAGTGAGACAGACCGCTCCCGGGAAACCGGAAGCGATACCGGTACCGGGCTTCCCCAGCGCCGTACTGGGCATGCGTTCGCGCACACTCCTCTCAGATCGGACGGCCGTCCGCCCCAAACCCCCCGGGGCGCACGGCAACCCGATCCGGGCGGCCGTCCCGGAACCACCCCCCCTGTTCCGGGACGGCCGGCCACATCTCCCGCCGCGCTCGCGGCCCTCTGCGCCGCCTCGTGCGCGGCCCTCTTCGCCCTGATCACCTGGCAGGTCCTGGTGTCGGGACCGCTGCTGACCCCGGATCGCGCGCTGAGCCGCGCCCTGGTGCGCACCGTCCCGGACTCCGTCACCGAACGCCTCGCCGACCTCGGCAACATCCCGGTCGCCGTACCCGTCCTGGCCCTCGCCATGGCGTACGCCGCCCGGCGCGGCCGGGGCCGGGCGGCCCTGGCGGCGGGCCTGGCGATGGCCCTGGTACCGGCGCTGATCGTCCCCCTCAAGGACTGGACCGCCCGTCCGGGCCCCCTGGAACCCTGGGCCGCCGGCTACTTCCCCTCGGGGCACACCGCCACGGCCCTGACGGCCTACACCTGCGCCGCCCTCCTCATCGCCCCGGACACCCGCCGCCCCTGGCCCCAGGCCCTGGCCGCCCTCCTGACGGCCCTCACCGCGACGGGCCTGATCCTGCGCGGCTTCCACTGGCCCCTGGACGTCCTGGCCAGCCTCCTCCTGTGCACCCCCTCGCTGCTGGGCGTCCGCGCGGCCGCCTCGAAGCGGCCGGGCCGGAGCGGGGGCGCCGCTCAGGCCCGACCACCGGGCGGCCGGGTGAGCGGTCAGCCGCCGAAGTAGGTGTCGAAGTTGCGGCTGAACTCGGCGCCGCCGAAGCGGTCCCAGTTGATCGACCAGGTCATCAGGCCGCGCAGCGCGGGCCAGGTGCCGTGGGTCTGGTAGCTGCCGCAGTTGGTCTTCTTCGTCAGGCAGTCCAGGGCCTTGTTCACCTCGGCGGGCGGGGTGTGGCCGTTGCCCGCGTTCGGGGTGGCCGGGAGGCCGATCGCGACCTGGTCGGGGCGCAGCGGCGGGAAGACCCGGGCCGTGTTGCCCGCGACGGGGAAGCCGGTGAGCAGCATGTCGGTCATGGCGATGTGGAAGTCGGCGCCGCCCATGGAGTGGTACTGGTTGTCCAGGCCCATGATGGAGCCCGAGTTGTAGTCCTGGACGTGCAGCAGGGTGAGGTCGTCGCGCAGGGCGTGGATGACCGGCAGGTAGGCGCCGGCGCGCGGGTCCTGGCCGCCCCAGGGGCCTGAGCCGTAGTACTGGTAGCCGAGCTGGACGAAGAAGGTCTCGGGGGCCATGGTCAGGACGAAGTCCGGGCCGTACTTGGCCTTGAGGGTCTTCACGGCGGAGATCAGGTTGACGATCACGGGGGTGGTCGGGGCGCGGAAGTCGGTGTCGCCCGTCGCGAGGGAGAGGGAGTGGCCCTCGAAGTCGATGTCGAGGCCGTTGAGCCCGTACTCGTCGATGATCTTGCCGACGGAGGAGACGAAGGCGTCGCGCGCGGCCGTGGTGGCGAGCTGGACCTGGCCGTTCTGGCCGCCGATGGAGATCAGGACCTTCTTGCCCGCGGCCTGCTTCGCCTTGATGGCGGCCTTGAACTCGGCCTGGGTCTCGACGTTCGGGCATTCGGTGACCGGGCAGAGCTGGAAGCGGATGTCGCCGGAGGTGACCGATGTGGGTTCGCCGAAGGCGAGGTTGATGACGTCCCAGGAGGCGGGCACGTCGGCCATGCGGACGTAACCCGAACCGTTGGCGAAGCTGCTGTGCAGGTAGCCGACGAGGGCGTGCGCGGGCAGGCCGGGGTTGCCCGGGTTGCCGCCGCCGGGGCCGGTGGTGACGGTGACCGGCGTGCTCTTCGGGGATTCGCCCGCCGCGTTCACCGCGGCGACCCGGAAGGTGTACGGGGTGGCGGCGGCGAGGCCGGTGACGGTGGCCGAGGTGGTGGCGGCGGTCACGGGGTCGGCGCCGTCGCGGTAGACCTTGTACGAGGTCGCCCCGGTGGCCGCCGCCCAGGACAGGGCGACGGTGGAGGCGGAGCCCGCGGTGCCCGTCAGGCCGGTGGGGGCGGCCGGGGGCTGGGGCTGGCCGGGGCCGGTGCCGCCGGGATCGGGGCCGATCAGGGTGACGTCGTCGGTGAGGTGGGCGCCCTGGCCGTACCAGCCGTGGGTGTAGACCGTCACGGAGGTGGTGGCGGGGCCGGTGCGGAAGGTGGTGGTGAGCTGCTTCCAGGCACCCGGGGTCTGGGTCCAGGTGGAGGTGTCGGTGGTGCCGGTGCCGCTCGCGCCGAGGTAGACGTAGGGGCCCTGCACCCAGGCGGTGAGGGTGTACGCCGAGTCGGGTTTGACGGTGACGTTCTGGGAGCAGCGGGCGTTGTCCTGGCCGGCCGGGGTGGCCCTGAGGGCGGAACTCCCGGCGTGGACCGGGGCGGTGACGACGGCTCCGGATCCGCCGGAGCAGCTCCAGCCGTCGAGGCCGGCTTCGAAGCCGCCGTTGCGGACGAGGTCGGCGTCGGCGGCCGCCGCGGGCGGGCCCGCGGTGAGGAGTCCGGCCGCCGCCAGGGCGACGGCCGTGAGGAGGGGGAGCACTCTGCGCACAACTGCCTCCGGGGCATGGGGGGATGGCGCCGGCCCCCTGGCGTGGGAGCGGCGGCGGCGCCCAAGATGGTCCAGACCAATCCTCTTGTCAAGGGGTGCGGCCCTCCCCCGCCCGTACGCCCGCCGCCGCCTCGTGCATCGCGAGCTCCAGCGCCACCGGGTCGGTGAGCGTCCCCTCGCCGTCCGGGACCACCAGCCAGCGCACCCCGCCCGTCGCCCGGCCCGGGTACGGGACCACGATCCAGCTGCCGCGCCCGGCTCCCCGTACGCCCGTGCCGAGCCAGCGGGACGCCGTGCCCGGCGGCACGAAGAAGCCCAGCCGGGCGTTCCCGAAGTCGGAGAGCACCGGGCCGGGCCGGGCGGTGAGCAGGTGCAGCACGTCGAGGGTGCCCTGCCCCAGCTCCCCCGGCAGGATCAGCACGTCCCAGCTCCGGCCGGCGGGCAGGAGGGCGACCCCGAGGGGGTTGCGCTCCCACTCCCACCGGCAGGCATCGGGGTCCGGCGCCACCGATACCAGCCATTCCACTGCCGTCTTGGCCCCCGGGAACGTCATCGCCCGGCCTCCGTTCGTCTCGTGTGCGGTGAAGCCTTCTCACCGGGAGAGAGCGGGGCCGGGCGGCGTTATGACGCGGGTTCCGTTACTTCGTAGTAGTGAACCGGGTCACAGGGTCCGTACGGGTGTGCGCCGGGGGCGTGCGCCATCCCCGGGCGCCGCCTGCGTCAGCTGTCGAAGCCGAGTCCGAAGCGGTCAAGGGTGCGCAGCCAGAGGTTGCGGTGGCCGCCGCGGGCGTCGGAGCGGGCCAGCGACCACTTGGTGAGGGTGATCCCCGTCCACGCGAACGGCTCCGGCGGGAACGGCATCGGCTTGCTGCGCACCATCTCCAGCCGGGTGCGCTCGCTGCTCACCCCGTCCAGCAGGTCCAGCATCACGTCGGCCCCGAAGCGGGTGGCGCCCACGCCCAGGCCGGTGAAGCCGGCCGCGTAGGCGACCTTCCCCGCGTGCGCCGTCCCGAAGAAGGCCGAGAAGCGGGAGCAGGTGTCGATGGCGCCGCCCCAGGCGTGGCTGAACCGCAGCCCCTCCAGCTGCGGGAAGGCGGTGAAGAAGTGCTCGGCGAGCTTGAGGTAGGTCTCGGGCCGGTGGTCGTACTCGGAGTCGAGCTTGCCGCGGTAGGGGTAGATGGCGTCGTAGCCGCCCCACAGGATCCGGTGGTCCTTGGTGATCCGGAAGTAGTGGAACTGGTTGGCGCTGTCACCCAGGCCCTGGCGGCGCTTCCAGCCGATGGAGGCCAGCTGCTCCTCGCTGAGCGGCTCGGTCATCAGCGCGTAGTCGTACACCGGCACCGTGAAGGGGCGGATCCGCTTGACCAGGGAGGGGAAGATGTTGGTGCCCAGCGCGACCCTGCGGGCCAGGATCGTGCCGTACGGGGTGGTGACGGCCATCCCGGCGCCGACCGCGGACATCTTCAGGCCGCGGGTGTTCTCGTAGATCCGTACGCCCAGCTCCAGGCAGGCCCGCTTGAGGCCCCAGGCGAGCTTCGCCGGGTTGAGCATGGCGACGCCGTCGCGGTCCCAGAGGCCGGCGAGGAAGGTCGGGGAGTCGACCTCGGCGCGCAGCGCGTCCCGGTCCAGCCATTCGGAGCCGTCGGCGAGGCCGAGCTCGCGCGCCTGTTCGTGGAGTTCGCGCAGCTCCTCGACCTGGTGGGGTTCGGTGGCCACGTCGATCTCGCCGGTGCGCTCGAAGTCGCAGTCGATGCCGTAGCGGGCGACCGCCGCCTCGATCTCATCGAGGTTGCGGGCGCCCAGCTCCTCCAGCTTGGCCAGTTCCCCGGGCCAGCGGGCGATGCCGTTGGCGAGCCCGTGGGTGAGCGAGGCGGCGCAGAAACCGCCGTTGCGGCCGGAGGCGGCCCAGCCCGCCTCCTTGCCCTCGATCAGGACCACGTCCCGGCCGGGATCGCGCTCCTTGGCGATCAGCGCGGTCCACAGTCCGCTGTAGCCGCCGCCGACGACGAGCAGGTCGCAGCGCTCGTCCCCGGTGAGGGCCGGCTGCGCGGCGGGCTTGCCGGGGTCGTCGAGCCAGTACGCGACCGGCTTCGCTTCGGAAAGGGATTTCGCAACACTTCGCATGGCGACTGGGGCCATGGCTTCCAACTCCCTACGGAACTGAACTGATTACTTCGGTTGTGCCTTCTTGCGGCGGTTGCCGACCCACTGGCCGGCGAGCACCACCAGTACCGCGATGACGAACATCGCCGTGCCGATGACGTTGATCTGGACGGGCGTACCGCGCTGGGCCGATCCCCACACGAACATGGGGAAGGTGACGGTGTTGCCCGAGTTGAAGTTGGTGATGATGAAGTCGTCGAACGAGAGCGCGAACGACAGCAGCGCGCCGGCCGCGATGCCGGGGGCGGCGATCGGCAGGGTCACCCGCAGGAACGTCTGCACCGGTCCGGCGTAGAGGTCGCGCGCGGCCTCCTCCAGCCTCGGGTCCATCGACAGGACGCGCGCCTTGACGGCGGCGACGACGAAGCTCAGGCAGAACATCACGTGGGCGATCAGGATCGTCCAGAAGCCCAGCTGGATGCCCATGTTCAGGAAGAGGGCGAGCAGGGACGCCGCCATCACGATCTCGGGCATGGCCATGGGCAGGAAGATCAGCGAGTTGACCGCGCCGCGCCCCCGGAACCGGTAGCGGACCATCGCGAAGGCTATGGCGGTGCCCAGCACGGTCGCCCCGATGGTCGCCCACAGGGCGATCTGGAGGGAGAGCGAGAGGGATCCGCACAGGTCGGCGACCCCGCAGGGGTCCTTCCAGGCGTCGAGCGAGAACTCCTGCCAGGCGTAGTTGAAGCGCCCGGCGGGGTTGTTGAAGGAGAAGACCGTGACGACGACGTTCGGCAGGATCAGGTACGCCAGCGTGCCCAGTCCCGCGATGACGACGGCGTTGCGGCGGAGCCAGCCAAGGGGCTTGTCCATCAGACCAGGTCCTCCGTCCCCGCTCGGCGGATGTAGATGGACACCATGATCAGCACGATGGCCATGAGGATGAAGGACAGCGCGGCCGCCGTCGGGTAGTCGAGGATGCGCAGGTACTGCGACTGGATGACGTTGCCGATCATCCGGGTGTCCGTGGAGCCGAGCAGTTCCGCGTTGACGTAGTCGCCGCTGGCCGGGATGAAGGTGAGCAGCGTCCCGGAGACGACGCCCGGCATCGAGAGCGGGAACGTCACCTTCCGGAACACCGTGGCGGGGCGTGCGTACAGGTCCCCGGCCGCTTCGTGGAGGCGGGTGTCGATGCGCTCCAGCGAGGTGTACAGCGGCAGGATCATGAAGGGCAGGAAGTTGTACGTGAGACCGCAGACGACCGCGAGCGGCGTGGCCAGCACGCGGTCCCCCTCGGTCATGCCGAGCCAGCTGGTGACGTCCAGGAAGCCGACCGCGTTGAGGGCGCCGACCACCGGGCCGCCGTCGGCCAGGATCGTCTTCCAGGCCAGGGTGCGGATGAGGAAGCTGGTGAAGAAGGGGGCGATGACGAGGATCAGCAAAACGTTTCGCCAGCGGCCCGCCCTGAACGCGATCAGGTAGGCGAGGGGGTACCCGAGCAGCAGGCAGAGCGCGGTCGCGGTGCCCGCGTAGAGCAGGGAGCGCAGGAACTGGGGGTAGTAGCCCGTGAAGGCGTCCCAGTAGGTCTGGAAGTGCCAGGTGACCTTGAAGCCCTCTTCGAGGGAGCCGGTCTGCACCGAGGTGGAGGCCTGGTAGACCATCGGCAGCACGAAGAACACGAGCAGCCACAGGATGCCGGGCAGCAGCAGCCAGTACGGGATCAGGCGCTTGCGCAGCGACGCCTTGTGCACCGGGGGGCCGGCCGGAGCGGGCGCCTCGGGCGGCGCGGCCACGGCGGTCACGCGTTCTCCTCGACGGTCTCGATGCCCGCCTCGATGTCCTGGGCCGCGTCGAGGCCGAAGGTGTGCTCGGGGTTCCAGTGGAGTATGACCTCGGCGCCGGGCACGAGGCGGGCGTCGCGCTCGATGTTCTGCGCGTACACCTCCAGCTCCGGGCAGACCGGGCTGTCGATGACGAACTGCGTGGAGACGCCGATGAAGGAGGAGTCCGCGATCCGGCCCGCGATCTTGTTGCGGCCGGCC
The DNA here is from genome assembly GCF_043199995.1 of Streptomyces sp. NPDC048507. Lineage (NCBI taxonomy): Bacteria > Bacillati > Actinomycetota > Actinomycetes > Kitasatosporales > Streptomycetaceae > Streptomyces > Streptomyces sp. NPDC048507. The sequence goes on from NZ_JBICWZ010000005.1 coordinate 66,389, forward strand.
GCGACGGTGTCCTCGTCGTCCGCGTGGACCAGGGAGATCTTCTCCGGACGCACTCCGACCAGCAGCTTTCCGCCCGCGCTGGGCGTGGTCGAACATCGCTTGGCGGGCAGCCGGAGCCTGGTGCCCGCCGAGGTGACGGTGACGTCGGTGGCACCGGCCTCCAGGACCTCGGCCTCGATGAGGTTGGAGGTGCCGAGGAAGTTGGCGACGAAGGTGGTCCGCGGGTTCTCGTAGAGCTCGGCGGGGGCGCCCAGCTGCTCGACCCGCCCGCCGTTCATCACCGCGACCGTGTCGGCCATCGTCATGGCCTCCTCCTGGTCGTGCGTGACGTGGACGAAGGTGATGCCGACCTCCGTCTGGATCCGCTTGAGCTCCAGCTGCATCTGGCGGCGCAGCTTGAGGTCGAGGGCGCCCAGCGGTTCGTCGAGCAGGAGCACCTGGGGGTGGTTGATCAGGGCGCGGCCGACGGCGACCCGCTGCTGCTGGCCGCCCGAGAGCTGGTGCGGCTTGCGCTGGGCGAACTGGCCGAGCTGTACCAGCTCCAGCATGTCGTCGACCTGCTTCTTGACGGACTTGATGCCGCGGCGGCGCAGCCCGAAGGCGATGTTCTCGAAGATGTTCAGGTGCGGGAACAGCGCGTAGCTCTGGAAGACGGTGTTCACCGGCCGCTTGTACGGCGGCAGGTGGGTCACCTCGCGCTCGCCCAGGCTGACGGTGCCGGTGGAGGGCTCCTCCAGGCCGGCGATCATGCGCAGGGTGGTGGTCTTCCCGCAGCCCGATGCGCCGAGCAGGGCGAAGAAGGAGCCCTGGGGGATGGTGAGGTCCAGCGGGTGCACGGCGGTGAAGGAACCGTAGTGCTTGCTGAGCCCGGCGAGGCGGACGTCGCCGCTCGCGGTCTTGTCAGTCATGGGTCGCGGCCTTCGGTGATGGTGTCGGAAGGGTGCGGGAGCGCGGAGGGTGGGTGGAACGGGGGGGACGGGGCGGGGGGGGGGAACGGGGGCGCGGCGGGGCCGGACGGGGCGGTCAGGCGCCGATGAGCTTGGTGAACTTCTCCTCGTACGCCGTCTCTTCCTCGCTGCTGAGCGAGCGGAAGGCGTGGGACTTGGCGGTCATCGCCTTGTCCGGGACGATCAGCGTGTTCTCCGCGAGCGCCGGGTCGATCTTGGCGAGCTCGTCCTTGACCCCTTCGACGGGGCAGACGTAGCTGATGAACGCGGCCAGCCGCGCGGCCACGGGAAGCTCGTAGTAGTAGTCGACGAGCCGCTCGGCATTCGCCTTGTGCCGGGCCTGGGCGGGCACCAGCAGGTTGTCGCTGGAGGTGATGTACCCGGCCGCCGGGACCGCGTACTTGATGTCGGGATTGCCGGCCTGGAGCTGGATGACGTCGCCCGCCCAGGCGAGGCAGGCCGCGATGTCGCCCTTGTCGAGGTCGGCGGTGTAGTCGTTGCCGGTGAAGCGGCGGATCTGCTTGCTGTCCACGCCCTTCTGGAGCCGGCCGACGGCGGCGTCGAAGTCCGCGGTGGTGAAGTCCGCCGGGTCCTTGCCCTGGTCGAGCAGGGTCATGCCGACGCTGTCGCGCATCTCGGTGAGGAACCCGACCCGGCCCTTGAGGGTGGGGTCGTCGAGCAGCTGGGTGACGGAATCGACCTTCCTGCCTTCGGTGGCCTTGGAGTTGTAGGCGATGACGGTCGAGATGCCGGTCCAGGGATAGCTGTAGGAGCGGCCCGGGTCCCAGTCGGGGCTGCGGAACTGCGGGGAGAGGTTGGCGTACGCGTGCGGCAGCCGGGCGGGGTCCAGCTTCTGCGCCCAGCCGAGGCGGATCATGCGGGCGGCGAGCCAGTCGGTGACGACGATCAGGTCGCGGCCGGTGTCCTGGCCGGCCGCGAGCTGCGGACGTATCTTCCCGAAGAACTCGACGTTGTCGTTGATGTCCTCGGTGTACTTGACCTGGATTCCGGTCCGTTTCGTGAACTCCTCCAGCGTGGGACGGGACTTCTCGTCCTCGCTGGTGTCCATGTACTCGGTCCAGTTGGAGAAGCTGATCTCCTTCTCCCGCTCCGAGCGGTCGTCCGAGGCCGCCGCTCCGCCCTCGCGCCGGGCGGGCGGGATCCCGCAGGAGGTCAGGGCCGCGAGGCCGCCGACGGTGAGGGCCCCGACGCCGGAGGCGCGCAGCAGCGAACGGCGGGTGAGGGCCCCGCGTCCACCGGTGAGGCTGCGCCGCATCGCCGCGAGTTGGGCCGCGGAGAGGCGGTCGGGCTCGAACTGCTCCATGGGCTGTGCCCTTTCGGGAGGTGTGCCGCCGGTCGGGCGGCGGGCTGCTATCGGTCCCCGAAGATCGTGCGGTGCCAGTCCTTGGCCGCCACCGCGGTGTTGTCGTACATCACGTGCTTGACCTGCGTGTACTCCTCGAAGGAGTACACGGACATGTCCTTTCCGAAGCCGCTGGCCTTGTAGCCGCCGTGGGGCATCTCGCTGATGATCGGGATGTGGTCGTTGACCCACACGCAGCCCGCCTTGAGCTCGCGGGTGGCGCGGTTCGCCCGGTAGAGGTCCCGGCTCCAGGCGGAGGCGGCGAGCCCGTACGGGGTGTCGTTGGCCAGCGCGAGTCCCTCGTCGTCGGTGTCGAAGGGCAGCACCACCAGGACCGGTCCGAAGATCTCGGACTGCACGACCTCGCTGTCCTGGGCGGCGTCCGAGATCAGGGTCGGCCGGTAGTAGGCGCCCGCCGCCAGCTCGCCGCCCGGGGCCTCGCCGCCGGTGACGACGGTGGCGTACGCGCGGGCGCGCTCGACGAAGGCGGCGACCCGGTCGCGCTGGGCGTGCGAGACCAGCGGGCCGAGATCGGTGCCGGGCGCGAAGGGGTCGCCGAGCCGCACGGTCTCCATCAGTTCCGCGACCCGGGCGACGAAGGCGTCGTGCAGCGGACGCTGGACGTAGGCGCGGGTGGCGGCGGTGCAGTCCTGGCCCGTGTTGATCAGCGAGGCGGCGACCGCGCCGTGCGCGGCGGCCTCCAGGTCGGCGTCGTCGAAGACGAGGAAGGGCGCCTTGCCGCCGAGCTCCAGGTGGAGCCGCTTGACGGTGGCGGTCGCGATCTCGGCGACCCGCTTGCCGACGGCCGTGGAGCCGGTGAAGGAGGTCATGACCACGTCGGGGTGGCCGACCAGGTGCTCGCCCGCGTCCCGTCCGGCGCCGGTGACGATGTTGATCACGCCGTCGGGCAGCCCCGCCTCCTTGGCCGCCTGTGCGAACATCAGCGAGGTCAGCGGGGTGAGCTCGGCGGGCTTCAGGACGATCGTGTTGCCCGCGGCGACAGCCGGGAGGATCTTCCAGGCGGCCATCTGGAGCGGATAGTTCCAGGGGGCGATCGAGCCGATCACGCCGATGGCCTCGCGGCGCACGTAGGAGGTGTGGTCGCCGGAGTACTCGCCGGCCGCCTGGCCCTGGAGGTGACGGGCCGCCCCCGCGAAGAAGGCGGTGTTGTCGATGGTCCCCGGTACGTCGAACTCGGTGGACAGCTTGAGCGGCTTCCCGCACTGGAGCGACTCGGCCAGGGCGAAGTCCTCCGCCTGCTCGGCCAGTACGCCGGCCAGCCGGTGCAGCGCGTCCGACCGCTCCCCGGGGGTGGCGGCCGACCAGGCCGGGAAGGCCCGTTTGGCGGCGGCGACGGCCTCGTCCACGTCCGCGGTGCCGGCCAGCTCGTAGGTCAGCACCTCTTCTCCGGTCGCCGGGTCGACCACGGTGTGCGAGCGACCCGAGGTACCGGAGCGGAGCCGGCCGTCGATGTACTGCGCGCCGTCTGCGAAGCGGTCCTTAACCTGGAAGCGGTTACCCATCACGCTCTCACGCTCTCCGTAGCTACAGCTCGAATTGAGTGCCGATCCTGACAGAGGCCTTCTCCTCCGCCAAGTGATTCCGTTGTTGCCTTTTGATTACGCGACGGAATCGGTCGACCATGTGTCGAGGCGCGCCCGAAATCCCGTACGAAGTGTCAGTGGTGGCTGAAAGACTCGCGTGCATGGAGATGATCGACACGTTGATCGAGCAGGTCAGCCGTGGTGAACGGGTGAAGTACCTGCCCTTCTGGGGGCACCGGCCCCGGCCGGACGGGCAGCTCGGACCGAGCTGTTTGAGCCAGTGGTGGCCTTCCGCTTTCACTGTGGGTGACGTCAGCTACGCCACGGCCGAGCACTGGATGATGGCCGGCAAGGCCAGGCTGTTCGGGGACCCGCAGGCGGAGCGGGCGGCGCTGGAGGCGACGAGCCCGGCCGCAGCGAAGAAGGCCGGGCGGCTGGTGCGCGGCTTCGAGGACGCCGTGTGGGAGCGCGAGCGGTTCGCGCTGGTCGTGGCGGGCAGCGTGCACAAGTTCGGCTCCGATCCGGGGCTGCGGTCCTACCTGCTGGGGACCGGGTCCCGGGTGCTGGTGGAGGCGAGTCCCGTGGACCGGATCTGGGGCATCGGGCTGGCCGCCGACGACGAGCGCGCCCTCGACCCGGCGCGCTGGCGCGGGCTGAACCTGCTGGGCTTCGCCCTGATGGAGGCCCGGGAAGAGCTCCGGGCGCGGACTGCGGCGCAGGCCGGGCAGTGAGCGGAGCGGGCCGCCGCAGGGTGGCGGCCGTCATCCTGCGGGAGGGCAGCGTGCTCATGGTGCGGGAGCGGGGCCGGGGACCCTCCGGCCGGCACGACGGGCCCGAGTACTGGACCCTGCCGGGCGGCGGGGTGGAGCCCGGGGAGGACCTGGAGGCCGCGGTGCGGCGGGAGGTCGCCGAGGAGACGGGGCTGCGGGCGCTGTCGGTGCGCCGCTCCCACGAGGCGCCGTACCCCTCCGGCTGGACCGTCTGCTTCCGGGTGGAGACCGGCGCCGGGGAGCCGGTCCTGGGGGTGGACGCGGACCTGGAGTGCGCCTGCCCGCGGATGGTGGGGCCGGTCCGGGTCCCGGTGGCCCGCAGCGCCCCGGACGGGCCGTACATGGTCCCCACCCTGCTGTCCCCGGCGTACTCCTGACCGGCTCCCGGCCCGTGCGGCCGGGAGCCTGCGGCCGGGCCGGGCCGCGGGATCAGGCCCGTGCGCGCTGCGGGGCGTCGACCTGCGAGATCGAGGCGGGGCCGTGGGGGGTGGTGTCGCCGGTGGAGTCGTCCAGCGCGGGCATGAAGAACATCAGCAGGGTCATGCCTATGCCCAGCAGGATGCCCACCCCGCCGAGGATGATCCCCGCGAGGGCCATCCCGCCGTTGGTGGCCTCACCGCGGCCCGCCTTGCCCCGGCCGAGCGCACCGAAGACGACCGCCGCGATGCCGAGCGGGATGCCGCCGACGACCGTGGTGCAGGCGAACACCGCGAGGATGCCGAGCACGAGCGCGGTGATGCCGAAGCCGTTGCTGGCGGGCCGGGGGTAGCCGGGATAACCGGGGTAGCCGGGATAACCGGCGTAGCCGGGGTAGCCCGGATATCCAGGGTGGCCGGGCGGGCCCGGAGCCGGCGGCGGCCCGGGGTACGCGTACGCCCCGGGGTCCGGCTGGGCCGGGTAGCCGTAGGCGGCCGACGCGGGTGGCGCGTACGGCGCCTGGGCGGGGGCCGGGGCGGGCGGCGCCTGGGCGGGCGGGACCTGCCCGGGCGGAGCCTGACCCGCGGGCGGGGTCCGGCCCGGAGCCGTCCGCGCCGGCTCGGCCCACGGCGGCAACGGCTGCGCGGGGGCGGCGCCGGCGGGCGGCGGGGCCGGTGCGGGCGGGGCGTCCGCCGGCGGCGCGGCCGGTGCGGGCGTCGGTCCGGCCGCCGCCGGCTCCGCGAGCGGCGGCCGCCCGGCTGCGGGCGCGTCGGCGGGTCCCCCGCCCGCCTTGCCCAGGTCGACGGCCGGCCGCTCGGGCGGCGCCCACGGGTCCCTCGGCTCGGGGCTCTGGTCGGTCATACGGCGCCCCCCTCTCGTACAGCCATGCTATGCGCTGCCGCCGACACTCCCCCGGCCTGCCTACGATGAAGCCGACCCGCCCGCACCGCGTCCTCCCGGAGGCCCCCATGCCCGACCTGCACCCCTTCATCGCGGGGCTGCCCAAGGCCGAACTCCACGTCCACCACGTCGGCTCGGCGTCCCCGCGCATCGTGGCCGAACTCGCCGCCCGCCACCCCGACTCGAAGGTCCCCACGGACCCCGAGGCGCTCGCGGACTACTTCACCTTCACCGACTTCGCCCACTTCATCGAGGTCTACCTCTCGGTCGTGGACCTGGTCCGCACCCCCGACGACGTGCGCACCCTCACGTACGAAGTGGCCCGCGACATGGCCCGGCAGAACATCCGTTACGCCGAACTCACCATCACCCCCTACTCCTCCACCCGCCGCGGCATCGACGAGCAGGCCTTCATGGAGGCCATCGAGGACGCCCGCAAGGCCGCCGAGGCCGAGCTCGGCGTCATCCTGCGCTGGTGCTTCGACATCCCCGGCGAGGCCGGTCTGGAGGCCGCCGCCGAGACCGCGCGGCTCGCCGTCGACCTGCGCCCCGAGGGCCTGGTCTCCTTCGGCCTGGGCGGTCCGGAGATCGGCGTGCCGCGCCCGCAGTTCAAGCCGTACTTCGACCGGGCGCGGGCCGCGGGGCTGCACAGCGTGCCGCACGCCGGCGAGACGACGGGCCCGGAGACCATCTGGGACGCCGTCCGCGAGCTCGGCGCCGAGCGCATCGGCCACGGCACCAGCGCCACCCGCGACCCCGACCTGCTCGCGTACCTCGCCGAGCACCGGATCGCGCTGGAGGTCTGCCCGACCTCCAACATCGCCACCCGCGCCGTGACGGACCTCGACCGGCACCCGGTCAAGGAGATGGTCGCCGCGGGCGTGCTCGTCACCATCAACAGTGACGACCCGCCGATGTTCGGCTCCGACCTCAACAACGAGTACGCGGTCGCCGCCCGGCTGCTCGACCTCGACGAGCGCGGTCTCGCGCAACTCGCCAAGAACGCCGTCGAGGCGTCCTTCCTCGACCCGGCCGGAAAGGCGCGGCTGAACGCGGAGATCGACGCCTACACCGCCGAATGGCTGGCCCGCTGACGCCCCGTCGCACGGCCCGACCCCCGAGAATGGGTGCATGAGCACCCTGACGGCCGTCGGCCACCGCGGCGATCCCTACCGCTTCCGTGAGAACACCCTCGCCTCCGTCCGCTCCGCCTTCGCGCGCGGGGCGGACGCGGTGGAGATCGACGTACGACTGACCCGCGACGGGGTCCCGGTCCTGCTCCACGACGAGACCCTGGAACGGCTGTGGGGGCACGACGTGCGGCTCGACGCCGTGACGGCCCCGCAACTGGTGGAACTCACCGGGGGCGGGATCCCGACCCTGCGCGAAGCCCTGATGGCCGCCGGGGCGGGCCGGGTGATGATCGACCTGCCGGGCGCCACGTTCGAGGCCGTCAAGACCGTCGTCGGCCTGGTGCGCGAGTGCGGGGCGCGCGAGCGCGCGTACTACTGCGCCGGGCCGGACACCATGCTCGCGGTGCGGGCCGCCGATCCGGGCGCGGAGATCGCGCTGACCTGGACGACGCTCTCGCCGCCGCGCCGGGTGCTGATCGACGCGGTGGCCCCGCGCTGGCTGAACTACCGCTTCGGCCTGGTCGACCGGGAGCTGACCGACGCCCTGCACCGGGACGGGCTGCTGGTGTCGGCCTGGACGGCCGACACGAAGCGGTCGATGCGCGCCCTGATCCGGGCGGGCGTGGACTCCGTGACCACGAACCGGGTGGACGCGCTGACCTCCGTACGGGCCGAGCCCGGGCGGTGATACGGGCCTGGGGGGAGCGGCTGTGGGCCGCCGATCCGCGCTGGCGGGACCTGGGGCTGGCGCTGCTGGTGCAGGCGGCGGTGACCATTCCGTTCGTGGTGCCCCGCGATCCGCGGGAATCGCCCGCGACCTGGACGGCGTACCTGCTGACCTCGCTCGGCAACGTGCCGCTGGTGTGGCGGCGGCGGGCCCCGGTCGCGGTGCTGTTCGGGGTGGTCGCGGCGGGCTCGGTGTACGGGCTGGCCTTGGACGGTCCCGGGCAGCCGCTGCCGTACGCCGGGCTGATCGCCGTCCACACGATCGCGCTGTACTCCTCGGAGCGGGTGCGGACCGTCATGGCCGTGGTGGTGACGGTGCTGGTCTTCGCCTCGGTGGCGCTGAACACGCGGACGGCCCGGGAGCTGCTGTTCGCGCTGTTCGTGTTCGCGGCGGCGTTCGCGCTGGGGCGGCTCCAGGCGACCCGGCAGGCGTACACGCAGGCCGTGGAGGACCGGGCGGCGCAGCTGGAACGGGCCAACCGCATCGAGGCCGAGCAGGCGGCGGCGCGCGAACGGGCCCGCATCGCACGGGAGATGCACGACATCCTGTCGCACGCGGTCAGCATCATGATCGTGCAGGCGGAGGCGGGCCCGGTGGCGGTCCGCAGGGCGCCCGCGCGGGCGGAGGCGGCCTTCGAGGCCATCGCCGAGACGGGCCGGGACGCGATGGCGCAGCTGCGCACCATGCTGGGGGTACTGCGCACCGACGAGCCGGCTCCGCGGGCCCCGCAGCCGGGGATCGGCGCCCTGCCGGCGCTGCTGGAGCGGGTGCGGGCCGGGGGCACGGCGGTCACCTACGCGCGTACGGGCGCGGTGCGCGAGCTTCCGGCGGCGCTGGAGGCGACGGTGCACCGGGTGGTGCAGGAGGCGCTGACCAATGTGGTCAGGCACGCGGGGGCTACGTCGGTGGACGTACGCCTGGAGTACGGGGAGCGGGACCTGACGGTGACGGTCGCCGACGACGGGCGGGGGCCGGCGGCCGGAGCGGCGGGCGGCCCGGCGCTCAGCTCTGCGGGTGGGGGGCACGGGCTCATCGGGATCCGCGAGCGGGCCGCGGCGCACGGCGGGACGGCCTCGTTCGGAGCGGGACCGGGCGGCGGGTTCACGGTCGGGGTCCGCCTGGTCCTCTCACCGCCGGAAGTCATGGAAGTGGTGCGAGCGGTGGGGGCGGTGGGGACATGACGGTCCGTGTGGTGGTGGCCGACGACCAGGAGCTGGTGCGCAGCGGCTTCGCGATGATCCTGGACGTCCAGGACGACATCGAGGTGGTGGCGGAGGTCGGCGACGGCGCGGCGGCGGTGGCGGCGGTGGACCGGCTCGCCCCGGACGTGGCCCTGCTGGACGTCCGGATGCCGGTGCTGGACGGGATCGAGGCCTGCCGGAGGATCTCGGCGGGCAGCCGGTGCCGGACGGTGATGCTGACGACCTTCGACTCGGACGAGTACGTGTACGAGGCGCTGCACGCGGGGGCGAGCGGGTTCCTGCTCAAGGACGTGCGGCGGGACGATCTGGTGCACGCGGTTCGGGTGGTGGCGGCGGGCGAGTCGCTGCTGGCCCCTTCGGTGGCGCGGCGGCTGATCGAGGAGTACACGGCGGCGACGGCGCGGCCGGCCGCCGTGCGGGGGCTGTCGGTGCGGCGTTTGGAGGTGCTGACGGCCCGTGAGCGGGAGACGCTGCTGCACCTGGGGCGGGGGTTGTCGAACGCGGAGATCGCGGTGGCGCTGACGGTGAGCGAGCACACGGTGAAGTCGCACGTGGGCAACGTGCTGGCGAAACTGGGCCTGCGGGACCGGATCCAGGCGGTGATCTGCGCGTACGAGACGGGGCTGATCGCGGCCGGTTCTCCCTCTGGGGAGTGAGTTCGGGCGTGTCCCCTCCCCCGCGCCGGTGAGTTGTCGTACCGCTGAAGACCCCTCTCGCCGGTGATCCGCGACTACGGCCCCGAACGGGAGCATGGGGTCATCGGCGGGGCAGTGGGCCCTGCGGAGCACACCAGGGGGAGCCCGTCATGAACGTTCGCAGGCGCACGCTGATCGCCACCGCGCTGGTCCTCGGGATCGCGGCCGGCCCGGTGGCCGCCGCCCAGGCGGCGCCGGTCCCGGCGACGGCTCCGGCACCCGCCGCGGCCGGGGCCGGCGGGTCCGGGTCGACCGGGTCCGAGTTCACGACCCCGCCCGATGCGGCGGCCCTGGCGCGGGCCATCGCGGGACTGGGCGCCCGCCACCCGGACGCGACGGCCGCGCTGGTGCGGGTCGGCGGAACGAGCGGCGTCTGGCGCGGGCGCTCCGGGGTCGCGGACATCCGCAGCGGGCGCGGGGCGATCGAGGACGCCCGGTTCCGCGCCGGGTCGGTGACGAAGACCTTCACGGCGGCCGTGGTGCTCCAGCTCGCCGCCGAGCGGCGGCTGGATCTGGACCGGCCGGTGCAGCAGTACCTGCCGGGGCTGCTGCCCGGGGGGCCGGGCGGCTTCGCGCCGGTCTCCGTACGCCAGTTGCTGAACTACACGAGCGGGCTGAGGTCGGCGGACGGTCCGGGCGACACCTTCGCGGACGCCTACGCCCACCGCTTCGACGTGGTGGACCCGCGGGCCCTGATCGCCAACGCCGTGGCCAAGGGGCCCGAGTTCCGGCCGGGCGAGAAGCAGCGCTACAGCAACATCCACTACACGGTGCTGGGCGTGCTGATCGAGAAGGTGACGGGCACGACGTATGAGAAGGCCGTGTCCGAGCGGATCTTCAAGCCGCTGGGGCTTCGGCACACCTCGTTCCCGTCTCCCGCCCAGAACCGGATACCGGGTCCGCAGAACCGGGGGTACCAGGCGGTGGCGAAGGCCGGTGGCGGCAGCACGCTGGTGGACGTGACGGAGTGGAACTCCACTTCCAACTGGGCGGCGGGGGACCTCATATCGACCACGGAGGATCTGGAGCGGTTCACGGTGGCGCTGTTCGGCGGCAAGGTCGTGCCGAAGGCACAGCTGGAGGAGATGTTCACCGTGCCCGACGTGAGGGACGCCGAGTCCGGTGAGCACGCGGTCGAGACGGCCGGCATGAAGGAGTTCGTGCTGGCGGACGGGACGGTGCTGTACGGCAAGACGGGAGCCCGCTTCGGCTACAACACGGTGATCGGCGGTACCCGCGACCTCTCGCGCACCCTCGTGTACTCGGTGAACTCCACGGATGCCAAGGCTGAGGAGATGAACAAGGTGGCCATGGGCATCGTGGGGGCGGCCTTCGCCCGGTAAGGGGCTTCAGTCGGCGGGCAGGGCCTCCAGTCGCTTGATCATGCGGCGCAGGGCCGGCAGGGGGATCACCCCGAAGACGCCGAACGACATGTCGATCACCGACCACCAGAAGGGGATGCCCCGCACCGCGCCGCAGATCAGGGCCAGCGGGACGATCCCGAGGCAGGCGATCATGCCCGCCTCGACGATCCAGATGTTGCGGACGGGGTCGCGGTGGACTCCGTAGAAGAAGACGGCGATCACCAGGTGGGCGAAGGCGAGCCAGTCGGTGCCGTAGAGGAGGAAGGGGTAGTCGGCGTCGGCCCGGTCGAGTCCGTCACCCACCCGGCGCAGCCAGTCGTGCTCCACCAGGGAGTTGGCCCAGCGCAGCTCGGTGACCAGGGGGAAGGCAGTGAGGCCGCTGATTCCGGAGCCGTCGAGCGCCCCGGGCGGAGCCGTCAGAGGCCGACGATGGCGTTCCACCGCTTCGCGAAGGACTGGCGCTCGGCCGAGGAGATGTCCCGGGCCACGACGAGCCGCTTGCGCATCTCGCCGTCGGGGAAGATCAGCGGGTTCGCGGCCAGCTCGGCGGTCCCCTTGTCGGAGGAGGCGGCCAGCACCTCGCGGGCGGCGGGCACCGGGCAGACGTAGTTGACCGCGGCGGCCAGCTGCGCCGCCACGGCGGGGTCGTAGTAGTAGTCGACGAGGGCCTCGGCGTTGGCCTTGTGCCGGGCGAGGTTGGGGATGAGCAGGCTCTCCGCCCAGAGCTCGGCGCCCTCCTCGGGGACCACGAACTCGATGTCGGGGTTGTCGGCCTGGAGCTGGATGACGTCGCCGGAGTAGGCCTGACAGGCCAGGACGTCGCCCTTGCTCAGATCGGAGGTGTAGTCGTTGCCGGTGAAGCGGCGGATGTGCTTCTTCTTCACCATGCTCTCGACCCGGTCGCACATCCGGTGGAAGTCCGGTTCGGTCCACCGCGTGACGTCGACGCCGTCACCTTGCATGAGGAGGGCGAAGGATTCGTCCAGGCCCGAGAAGAGCGTCACCTTGCCCGCCAGGTCCGGCTCCCAGAGGTCCTTGACGGACTTGATCTCCCGGCCCAGGGCCTTGCGGTTGTAAGCGATGCCGGTGATCCCCGACTGCCAGGGGACGGTGTGCAGCCGGCCCTCGTCGAAGGCGGGGGACCGCAGCTGGGGGTCCAGGTACCGGGCCACGTTGGCCTGGGCCGAACGGTCCATCTTCTGGGCCCACCCCAGATGGACGAAGCGGGCGGCCATCCAGTCGCTGATCACCACGAGGTCGTGGCCGGTCGACTGGTGGTTCATGAGGGCCGGGCTGACCTTGCCGAAGAACTCGTCGTTGTCGTTGATCTCCTCGGTGTACCGGACCTCGATCCCGGTCTTCTCGGTGAAGGCGTCCAGGGTCGGGCGGCTCTCCTCGTCCTCCTCGTCGGTGTCGATGTAGAGCGGCCAGTTCGAGAAGGCGAGGGCCTGGTCGCGGTCCGAGAGGTCCGGGCCCTGGCGCCGGCCCTCCGGAACGTAGGCGGCGGGCACACCACAGCCGGTGAGGGCGGCCAGCAGGCCCGCGGCACCGAGGCCGCGCAGCGCCGCGCGGCGGGAGAAGGCGAGTTCAGGCATGGGCACAGCCTCGGACAACGCGAAGGGGCGGACAATAGACAAGATGTCTACTGCCCGCCCCGTCAGCGGCCTGCGGTGATCAGTGCGTCCGCCACCGCGGCGGCATCGGCGGATCAGCCGTCGAGCGAGGTCATCACGTGCTTGATCCGGGTGTAGTCCTCGAAGCCGTAGGCGGAGAGGTCCTTGCCGTAGCCGGACTTCTTGAAGCCGCCGTGGGGCATCTCGGCGACGAGCGGGATGTGGGTGTTGATCCACACGCAGCCGAAGTCGAGGTTCTTGGACATCCGCATCGCGCGGCCGTGGTCCTTGGTCCACACGGAGGAGGCGAGGGCGAACTCGACGCCGTTCGCGTACTCCAGGGCCTGGGACTCGTCCGTGAAGGACTGGACGGTGATGACGGGGCCGAAGACCTCGTTCTGGATGATCTCGTCGTCCTGCTTGAGGCCCGAGACCACGGTCGGGGCGTAGAAGTAGCCCTTCTCGCCGACGCGGTGGCCGCCCGCCTCGACCTTGGCGTGGGCGGGCAGGCGCTCGATGAAGCCCGCGACCTGCTTGAGCTGGTTCGGGTTGTTCAGCGGGCCGTACAGCACGTCCTCGTCGTCCGGCTGACCGGTCTTGGTGTCGGCGGCGGCCTTGGCGAGCGCGGCCACGAACTCGTCGTGGATCGACTCGTGCACGAGCACGCGGGTGGCGGCCGTGCAGTCCTGGCCGGCGTTGAAGTAACCGGCGACCGCGATGTCCTCGACGGCCTTGGCCAGGTCGGCGTCCTCGAAGACCACGACCGGGGCCTTGCCGCCGAGCTCCAGGTGGACGCGCTTGACGTCCTTCGAGGCGCTCTCGGCCACCTGCATGCCCGCGCGCACCGAGCCGGTGATGGAGGCCATCGCCGGGGTGGAGTGCTCGACCATGGCCCTGCCGGTCTCGCGGTCACCGCAGACGACGTTGAAGACGCCCTTGGGCAGGACGGAGTCGATGATCTCCGCCATCAGGACGGTGGAGGCGGGGGTGGTGTCCGAGGGCTTGAGCACCACGGTGTTGCCCGCGGCGATCGCCGGGGCGAACTTCCACACGGCCATCATCATCGGGTAGTTCCACGGCGCGACCTGCGCACAGACGCCGACCGGCTCGCGGCGGACGATCGAGGTCATCCCGTCCATGTACTCGCCGGCCGAGCGGCCCTCCAGCAGGCGCGCGGCGCCGGCGAAGAAGCGGATCTGGTCCACCATGGGCGGCAGCTCCTCGCTGGCCGTCAGGCCCAGCGGCTTGCCGGTGTTCTCCGATTCGGCGGCCACCAGCTCGTCCGCGCGCGCCTCGAAGGCGTCCGCGATCTTGAGCAGGGCCTTCTGCCGCTCGGAGGGGGTGGTGTCGCGCCAGGCCGGGAAGGCGGCGGCGGCAGCGGCCATGGCGGCGTCCACATCGGCCTGGCCGGACAGCGGCGCGGTCGCGTACGCCTCGCCGGTGGCGGGGTTGACCACCTCGGTGGTCCGCCCGTCGGCGGCGTCCTTGAACTCCCCGCCGATGTAGTTGCGCAGACGACGCAGTTCGGTGGTCACTCCAGCCACTCTCCTGATCACATGTCCAACGATTGAGACGACCCTGCAAGAGTAGCCCCTTGGAAGACGCTTTCGACAGAGCTGGACACCACGAACTACGAAATCCGTGCAATCCGAGATCCTCAACAACGGATTTCATCGCTCACGGGTTGCGGAACAGACGACTCCTCGTGCACAGTGAGGTCGTGGTCAGTCGAAGCGCAGATTCCAGGAACAGACAACCGTCCCCTTCGGTCGATGCTGTGTCCCTGGCGATCATCGAGCAACTGCAGGAGGACGGTCGCCGTCCCTATGCATCGATCGGCAAGGCCGTGGGCCTCTCCGAGGCAGCCGTACGCCAGCGCGTACAGAAGCTGCTCGACCAGGGCGTCATGCAGATCGTCGCCGTCACCGACCCGCTCACCGTGGGCCTGCGACGCCAGGCGATGGTCGGCATCAACGTCGAGGGTGACCTCGACCCGGTGGCGGACGCGCTGACGGCCATGGCCGAGTGCGAGTACGTCGTGATGACCGCGGGGTCGTTCGACCTCATGGTGGAGATCGTCTGCGAGGACGACGACCACCTGCTGGAGACGATCAACAAGAAGATCCGCACGCTCCCCGGCGTGCGATCAACCGAAAGCTTCGTTTACCTGAAGCTGAAGAAGCAGACCTACATGTGGGGAACCAGATAACCGTGAGCCAGGACCTCTCCAAGACCGCGTACGACCACCTGTGGATGCACTTCACCCGCATGTCGTCCTACGAGAACTCCCCCGTCCCGACCATCGTCAAGGGCGAGGGCACCTACATCTGGGACGACAAGGGCAAGCGCTACCTGGACGGCCTCGCCGGCCTGTTCGTGGTCAACGCCGGTCACGGCCGCAAGGAACTGGCCGAGGTCGCCTACAAGCAGGCGCAGGAACTCGCGTTCTTCCCCATCTGGTCGTACGCGCACCCCAAGGCCGTGGAGCTCGCCGAGCGCCTCGCCCACTACGCCCCCGGCGACCTGAACAAGGTCTTCTTCACCACCGGTGGCGGCGAGGCCGTCGAGACCGCCTGGAAGCTCGCCAAGCAGTACTTCAAGCTCCAGGGCAAGCACACCAAGTACAAGGTCATCTCGCGTGCGGTCGCCTATCACGGCACCCCGCAGGGCGCCCTGTCCATCACCGGCCTGCCGGCCCTGAAGGCCCCCTTCGAGCCGCTGGTCCCCGGCGCGCACAAGGTGCCGAACACCAACATCTACCGCGCCCCGATCTTCGGCGACGACCCGGAGGCCTACGGCCGCTGGTGCGCCGACCAGATCGAGCAGGAGATCCTGTTCGAGGGCGCCGACACCGTCGCCGCCGTCTTCCTGGAGCCGGTGCAGAACGCTGGTGGCTGCTTCCCGCCGCCGCCCGGGTACTTCCAGCGCGTCCGCGAGATCTGCGACGAGTACGACGTGCTGCTCGTCTCCGACGAGACGATCTGCGCCTTCGGCCGTCTCGGCACGATGTTCGCCTGTGACAAGTTCGACTACGTGCCGGACATGATCACCTGCGCCAAGGGCATGACCTCGGGCTACTCCCCGATCGGCGCCTGCATCATCTCGGACCGCCTCGCGGAGCCCTTCTACAAGGGCGACAACACCTTCCTGCACGGCTACACCTTCGGCGGACACCCGGTGTCCTCCGCGGTGGCGCTGGCCAACCTCGACATCTTCGACAAGGAAGGCCTGAACCAGCACGTGCTGGACCAGGAGGGCAACTTCTTCAACACCCTGAAGAAGCTGCACGACCTTCCGATCGTCGGCGACGTCCGCGGCAACGGCTTCTTCTACGGCATCGAGCTCGTCAAGGACAAGGTCACCAAGGAGTCCTTCACGGACGAGGAGACCGAGCGCGTGCTCTACGGCTTCCTCTCCAAGGCGCTCTTCGAGAACGGCCTGTACTGCCGCGCCGACGACCGTGGCGACCCGGTCATCCAGCTGGCGCCGCCGCTGATCGCGGACCAGGGCACCTTCGACGAGATCGAGGGCATCCTGCGCTCGGTGCTCACCGAGGCCTGGACCAAGCTCTAGGCACGGCGCGGCCGGCCCCGCCGGCCTCGGCCCCACTGGTCCGAACCACACGGCCCGGATCCCCCGTTCGAGTGAGAACGCGGGGGTCCGGGCCGTGTGCTGTCACCATCCAAGACGTTCATCTCTTTACATCTCATGTGCGGCGCCAGTGACCGAAAGGGCTCCGCTTCGTTCCCCGGACGGAGGTGTACGCCATGGTGGCTCCATCGGACAATGCCCCGGACCAAGCCGAAGCCCCACCGGCCGACGACGTGCTCTGGGCACGGTCCCTGCACTACTCCCACAGCGGTTCCCCCGGCCTCATCGGGGTCACCGCCGGAGTGCGACGGGGCGAGATCCTGGCCGTGACCGGCCCGCGCGGCAGCGGAAAGACCACCCTGCTGCGCTGTCTGACCGGCCAGCTGGCCCCCGAGCAGGGCGAGGTCTGGTTCGACGGCATCCCCGTCCACACCCTGGGCACGGTGATCCGCGAACGGCTGCGCCGCGACCGGTTCGCCTGGCTCGGGCCCGAGCCGCAGCTGCTGCCCGAGCTCAAGGTGTGGGAGAACGTGGCCCTGCCGCTGCTGCTCACCGGCTCCCCCGGGCGGGCCGCCCGGCAGACCGCCTGCGCCTGGCTGGACCGGCTCGACATCGGCGGCTTCGCCCGCAAGCGCCCGGCCGCCCTGACCCGGGCCGAATGCCAGCGCGTGGCCCTGGCCCGGGCCCTGGTCAAGGAGCCCGCCGTGCTCTTCGCCGACGAGCCGACGGCCCCGCTGCACCGTGCGGAGCGCGCCCTGCTGCTGCGCACGCTGACCACGGCCGCCCGCTCGCACGAGATCACCGTGGTGCTCGCCACCCACGACGAGGAGACCGCCGCGGCGGCCGACCGAACGCTGGCCCTGCTCGACGGCCGGCCGGCCGGGACCGCGACCGCGGCCGCCGGTACCCCCCGGACCACGGAGGACCAGGCCGCGTGCTCGCTCTCCGCCTAGCCCGCGGCTCCCGCCCCGCGGTACAGCTGCGCCGACTGCTCGTCGCGGCCGCCTCGGCCGGGACCGGCTTCCTGCTGCTGTACGTCCTCACCGAGGCGATGGACCGGCCCGCTGGATCGTTGCTCCGGCTGCTGTGGGCCCTGGTGCCGCTCGCCGCCACCGTCCAGCTCGCGGTGGCCGTGGCCCGGACCGACCCGGCGACCCGGCCCCGCGAGGGGCTCGACGCCGTGGGGCTGGGACCCGTACGGCTCACCCTGGTCGGCGCCGTCTCCACCGCCGTCGCCGCCACCCTGGGCAGCCTCCTGGCCCTGGCCGCCTTCCTGCACCTGCGGGGCGACCTGGCGGGCCTGCCCTTCGACGGCGCCGGAGCCCGGCTGCTCCACGCCGACCAGCCCTTCCCGGTGGCGGCCGCCCTCACCCTGCTGGCCCTGATCCCGCTCACGGCCTCCGCCGCCACCGCCCTCGCGCTGCGCCCCCGCCCGCCGATGACCGCGCTCAGCCCGCAGGCCGGGGTGCCGTGGGGGGTGGCGCTCGCCGCCTGCGGACTCACCGTCGAGGCCTACGCCGGCCCGCGCGGGGCGGCCCTCCCGGCCGGCTGGGTCCTGATCGCGACGGGGCTGGCCCTCGCCGGACCGGGGCTGGCCTACGCCTGCGGCACCCTCGTGCAGTCCGCCCGCCCGGGCGCGCTGCGGCTGCTGGCCGGGCGGGCCCTCCAGGAGGAGGCGCCCCGGCTCGGCCGTCCCCTCGGGGTGCTCTGCGCCGTCGGGGCCGCCGCGCTCACCGCCGTGGCCCTGCGCGAGCAGGGCGGGCCGCTGACCCCCCTCGGTCCGCTCACCGCTCCGGCCGGGGCGCTGGTGGCGCTGTGCGCGGCCGCGACCCTTCTCACATCCGCCGCCGAATCCCGTCGGTCCCGCTCCGCCGCCCGGGCGGCCCTCCTCGACCTCGGAACCCCGGGAACGGTGCTGCGTACGGCCGTGACGCTGCGCGCGGGCGCCCTGATCGCCGTGTGCCTCCCGCTCAGCTGGGGTGTCGCACAGCTCACGTCCATGGCGTTGACCCGCTGAAATGAGCGCCTAGGGTGGGCCGAATGGTCAACCCAGACATCGAGATCGAGACGCTCGCGGAATTCGACCGGGTCGCCGCCCGGGGCTCGCTGAGCGGTTACCGCATCCAGTCGGTCAACCTGCTCGAGCGCACCTTCGCCCTGCTGTCCGCCGACACGTCCGACGCCGTCTTCCTCGGCTGTCCGATGGAGCCCGACGCCTCGGCGAAGGTCCGGGCGGACGGCGCGCTCGTCTTCCCCCCGGTACCGGACCTGCCGTTCGACCCGTACCGGGGCCTGCTCTACACGCCGGACGAGCTGTTCGCCGGCCTCGCCGAGGGCTACGAGGCCACCCCCGACGCGCAGGCCTACGCCTGGTTCCAGGAGACCCTGGCCGACGGCGACGTCTTCTCCTCGATGCTGCGCTCGGTCCACGACGACGCCGTCTCCGACGCCCTCGACGAGCACCTTGCGGGCACCCCCGTGGTGGGTGTGATGGGCGGCCACGCGATGGCCCGCGGCAGCGCCGCCTACCGGGGCGCCGCCGAACTCGGCCGGACCCTGTCCCGGTCGGGGCTGACGGTGGCCACCGGGGGCGGCCCCGGCGCGATGGAGGCCGCCAACCTCGGCGCCTACCTGGCGCCCGCCCCCGACGGGGCCCTCGCCGAAGCCCTGGAACTGCTGGCCAAGGCCCCCTCCTTCGCCCCGTCGGTCTCCGAGTGGGCGCGCGCCGCCTTCGCCGTACGGGAGCGCTGGCCCGCGGGCGGCGATTCGGTCGGCATCCCGACCTGGTTCTACGGGCACGAGCCGCCGAACGCCTTCGCGGGCCAGATCGCCAAGTACTTCGCGAACGCCGTCCGCGAGGACGGGCTGCTGGCCCGGTCCACGGCGGGCGTGGTGTTCCTGCCCGGTGCGGCGGGCACGGTGCAGGAGATATTCGACAACGCGACGCCCAACTACTACGCGTCGCGCGGCGAGCCGGCCCCCATGGTCCTGGTGGACCGCGTCCACTGGACCGAGCAGCTGCCCGCCTGGCCTCTTCTCCGCGCGCTCGCGCGCGGC
Organism: Streptomyces sp. NPDC048507; assembly: GCF_043199995.1. NCBI lineage: Bacteria > Bacillati > Actinomycetota > Actinomycetes > Kitasatosporales > Streptomycetaceae > Streptomyces > Streptomyces sp. NPDC048507. The sequence goes on from NZ_JBICWZ010000005.1 coordinate 85,712, forward strand.
CGCGCGATGGAGTCCCGGATCGCGCTGGTGGACTCGGTGGACGAGGTCCCGGCGGCCCTCGCCGCAATGCGCTGACCTCCGGAGGCAACTTCCGGGGCCGTTCACACGTCTGGCAGAGGTACGCAAAACCTGCCAGACGTGAACGGAGCCCTCTGTGCTCATAGGCCTGCTGACCGCTGTCGCGGCGTCCATCTGTTACGGCACGGGATCCGTCCTGCAAGCCGTGGGCTCGCGCCGTGCGGCCCGGACCTCCCCGGCCGCCGCCGGGGTGACCGCGCACGGCGGACCGAACCTGGCCTCCACCGCCAAGGCCGCGATGACGTGGGAGTTCATCGTCGGCACGATCCTCGACTTCGTCGGCTTCGGGCTCGGCGCGCTGGCCGCCCGGCTGCTGCCGCTGTTCCTGTCGCAGACGGTGATCAGCGCCAACCTGGTCATCACGGCGGTGCTGAGCGTCAAGATGCTCGGGATCCGGCTGACCCGCAAGGAGTGGACCTCCATCGGGGTGGTGTGCGCCGCGCTGGTGCTGCTGGCCACGGCCGCCGGGCACGAGGGCGGCCACCACGCGCCGATGTCCACGCACTGGTGGCTGCTGGGCGTGACCGCGCTCATCATCGTCGGCGGCACGGTCGCCGTACGGTTCCTCGGCGCCCGGGCCGCGATCCTGGCGGGCCTGCTGTCGGGCCTGGCCTTCGGCGCGCTGGGCGTCGGCGTGCGCATCCTGAACGGCGTGGAGCCCTTCTCCCTGGGCACGCTGCTCGCGGACCCGGCCCTGTACGCGATCGTGCTCGCCGGCGCCGGCGGCATGTACCTGCACACCATCGCCCTGCAGATCGGCTCCGTGAACGGCGCCACGGCGGCGCTGGTCGTCGGCGAGACCGTGCTGCCGGGCGCCATCGGCGTGCTGTGGCTCGGGGACGCCTCCCGTCCGGGTCTGGCCTGGCTGGCCGTGCTGGGCTTCGTCCTGGCGGTGGCGGGCGCGGTGGCGGTGGCCTGGTACGGGAACCACGACGGGGCCGCGGCGCCCGCGGAGGAACAGGTTCCGGCGCCGGTGTCCTGACTCCGGACCGACTACGGCAAGCGGCCGCGGTCCCGCCCCCGCCGTTCACCCCCACGGGTGTGCGGGGTGGCGGGCCCGCGGCCGCTGCCGCTTGCTGGGTGCATGGAGACCACGACCGCCCGGATGGAGACGCCACGCGCCGCGGGAGCGGCGGGCGTCCTCTTCGCGCTGCTGCTGGCGGCCTCGATCGTCCTGATGCGGTACGCGCTCCCGTCGGACGCCGCCCACGCCCCGGTCGACCCCGGCCGCCGCTGGGCGGTGAGCGCGGCCCTGGAGATCGTGCCCTTCGCGGGGATCTTCTTCCTCTGGTTCATGGGGGCGCTGCGCGCGCACACCGGTGCGGCCGAGGACCGGTTCGTCGCCACCGTCTTCCTCGGCAGCGGCTTCGTCTTCGCCGCCGCCCTGTTCGTCGCCGCCGCCGCCGCGGGCACCGTCCTGGCGGAGAGCACCAGCACCGCGCCCTCCGGTTTCGGCCGCTCCTTCGCGTACACGGTGCTGACCACGTACGGGATGCGGATGGCGGCCGTGTTCGTCTTCGCGACCTCGACCATCGGCCGCCGGCTCGGCGTCTTCCCGCACGCCCTGGCCGTGCTGGGCTACGGGGTGGGGCTGGTGCTGCTCCTGGTGGGCTCCAGCGTGCCCTGGTCCGAGCTGGTCTTCCCGGCCTGGGCGCTGGCCATCAGCCTCTACATCCTGCGCGTGAGCAGGCTGTAGCCCTCCCGGCAGGCGGCCTCCCCCCGGTCCGTGCATTCTGGAATTCGGGGGTGACGGGGGTGTTCGGGCCACGGAAGGGCTGATGCCTCATGAGGCTTGTCGTCGACCTCAACCGCTGCCAGGGCTACGCGCAGTGCGCGTTCCTCGCTCCTGACGTGTTCGCCATGCACGGCGACGAGTCACTGCTCTACGATCCGCAGGCCTCGGACGACCAGCGGGAGAACGTCGAGCGCGCCGTCCACGCCTGCCCCGTGCGGGCCATTCTCGTGGACGCGATGAACGGTTCCCTGTCCACCCCGGAGGCGAGCGGTGAGCGGTGACGCGGCCCTGGAACGGCTCAAGCGCGAAGGACGCATCGTGGTGGTCGGCGCCTCGCTGGCCGGTCTGCGGGCCGCCGAGACCATGCGGGAGAAGGGGTTCGCCGGCTCCCTGACGATGATCGGCGACGAACCGTACGAACCCTACGACCGGCCCCCGCTGTCCAAGCAGGTGCTGCTCGGCAAGGCCACGGCGGACCGCACCCTGCTCCCCCGCCGCCTCGACATCGACGCCAAGTGGCGGCTCGGGGTGCCCGCGAGCGGCCTGGACATGGCCGCCCGCAGGGTGCTGCTCGCCGACGGCGACGCGGTGGAGTACGACCGGCTGCTGATCGCGACCGGAGTACGGGCGCGCCCGTGGCCGCACGAGGACCAGGGGTCGCTGGAAGGGGTCTTCGTGCTCCGCACCCGCGACGACGCCATCGGCCTGGAACGGGCCCTGGCGGCCGGCCCCCGGCGGGTGCTCGTGATCGGCGCAGGGTTCACCGGCTCGGAGATCGCCTCCGCCTGCCGGGAGCGGGACATCCCCGTGACGGTCGCCGAGCGCGGCGGAGCCCCCCTGGTCGGGGCGCTCGGCGGGGTGATCGGCGAAGTGGCGGCGGGCCTGCACCGCGAGCACGGCGTCGACCTGCGGACCGGGGTCATGGTGACCGGCCTGGAGGGCGATTCCTCGGGGCGGGTGCGCGCGGCGCACCTGTCGGACGGCAGCTCGCTGGAGGCCGACGTCGTCATCGTCTCCCTCGGCGCGATGCGCAACACCGAATGGCTGGCCGGCTCCGGCCTCGGGGCGGGCCCGCGCGGCATCGCCTGCGACGCGGGCTGCCGGGCGTTCGACATCCGGGGCATCGTCACGGACGACATCTACGTGGCGGGTGACGTGGCCCGCTCCCCGCACGCGCTGTTCGGCTACCAGTTCCTGTCCCTGGAGCACTGGGGCAACGCGGTGGCCCAGGCCGAGACGGCCGCGCACAACATGCTCAGCGAGAGCGTGGACCGGCGCCCCCACCTGTGGGTCCCGGCGTTCTGGTCCTCCCAGTTCGGCATCAACATCAAGTCGGTCGGCGTGCCGTCGATGGGCACGGAGATCCTCATCGCCCAGGGCTCCCGCGACGAGCGGCGCTTCACCGGCGTCTACGGCTACCAGGGCCGCGTGATCGGGGCGGTGACCTTCGACAACTCCCGCTGGCTGGACTTCTACCAGCGGCAGATCGAGGAGACGGCTCCCTTCCCGCCACCGTTCCCCACGATGGACCGGCGCCCCGAGGGCAACAAGCCGCTCCCCGCGGACTTCCCGGACCCGTCGGTGCCCACCCACGGCCCGACGATCACGCTCAGCGGGTACTCGCCGGCCGACCGGCGGATCACGTTCACCCCTGCCCGCCACTGACCCGGCCGCGCCCTCCACCGAGGAGCACGAGGAGCACGAGGACCCCTCATGACCCAAGACATCCTGCGGCAGATCCTGGACTACTCCAACCGGGCCGACCCGTACCCGCTCTACACGGAGCTCCGCAAGACCCCGGTCTACCACGACGGTTCCGGTCCGTTCGTCGTCAGCACGTACTACGACATCCAGGGCCTGCTCCACGACCCGAGGATCAGTTCCGACGCCCGCAACCTGGCCGCGTCGGCCCACGATCCGCTGGCCGAGCCGGGCGAGGAGGAGGAAACGGTCCTGCCGCCGTCCTTCCTCAAGCTCGACCCGCCGGAGCACGACCGGCTGCGCCGCATGACCAACCGGCCCTTCGGGCCCCCGCACTCGCCGCACCGCGTCCACGACATGCGCGGCGAGCTGCACGACATCGTCGGCGGACTGATCGACGGGATCGCGCAGAACGGCAATGCCGCGGAGATCGACCTGGTCGAGCAGTTCTCCTATCCCTTCCCGGTGACGGTGATCTGCCGGCTGCTCGGCGTGCCCAGCGAGGACGAGCCCAAGTTCCACGTGTGGGCGGACACCCTCGCGGCCAGCCTGGACCCGGACCCCGACGCCGACCCCAAGGAACGCGAGCGGCGCACCCACGACTCCCGCATGGAACTGGGCATGTACCTGTCCGGGCTGATCGAGGAGCGGCGCAAGAACCCGAAGGGCGACATGCTCTCGGAGCTGGCCGCGGGGGGCGGGCCGGACGGCACGATGACCACGATGGAGGTGCTGAGCACCGCGGCCCTGCTGCTCATCGCCGGTCACGAGACCACCGTCAACCTGATCACCAACGGCATGCTGACGCTGCTGCGCCACCCCGAGGTCCTGGAGCGGCTGCGCACCGATCCGGAGCTCTCCGTCCCGCTCGTGGAGGAACTGCTGCGCTACGAGCCCCCGGTGCAGCTGGTGCCGCAGCGCACCACGCTGGCGGACGTCGAGGTCCGTGGGGTGACCGTCCCCAAGGGTGCCTCCCTCTGGCTGGTCCTGGCCGCCGGCAACCGCGACCCCCTGCGGTTCGAGGACCCCGACCGCTTCGACCCGGACCGCAAGGACGTCCAGCACCTGGGTCTGGGCAGCGGCATCCACAGCTGCTTCGGGGCGCCGCTGGCCCGGCAGGAGGCACAGCTGGCGCTGAGCGAGCTGGCCCGCAGGCTGGAGAACCCCCGGCTGCTGGCCGACCCGCCCCCGTACCGCCAGAACGCGGTGCTCCGCGGTCCGCGCCACCTGCCGATCGCCTGCGACGGCATCAGGCCCTGACGGACCCGCGCCGCGCCGGCCTCATGGGGCCCCGGGCAGGACGACCACCTCGGACGGGCTGAAGCCCACCGAGACCCGGTCGCCCACGGCCGGGGCCCCCGCCAGATCGCACTCCGCCTCCAGCACCGGGCCGGCCTCCGGCCGCAGCAGCAGGGCCACATGGGTGCCGCGGAAGGTACGGGAGACCACCTCGCAGCGCAGGCCGTCCTCGGCGAGCACCACCCCGGCCGGGCGGATCAGAAGATTCCGCTCGCCTTCCGGGGCTCCCGCGGCCACCGGGACCTTCCCCCAGGGCGTCGCGGCCGCGCCGCCCGCCACCGTCGCCGGGACCACGTTGTCGAAGCCGAGGAAGCGCGCGACGAACTCCGAGGCCGGACGCTGCCACACCTCCAGCGGGGTCCCCGCCTGCGCGATCCGTCCCTCCCGCATCACCACCACCCGGTCGGCGAGGGCGAAGGCCTCGCCCTGGTCGTGGGTGACGGCGAGCACGGTGGTGCCCAGCCGGGAGAAGAGCGAGCGCAGCTCCACGACGAGCCGCTCCCGCAGCCCCCGGTCGAGCTGACCCAGCGGCTCGTCCAGCATCAGCAGCCGCGGCGAGGGCGCCAGGGCCCGGGCCAGGGCCACCCGCTGCTGCTCGCCGCCCGACAGCGAGGCCACCGCCCGGCCCTGCGCGCCCGGCAGCCCGACCAGCTCCAGCAGCTCGGCGACCCGGGCCTGCCGGGTGCCGCCCGGCGCACCCCGCATCCGCAGGCCGAAGCCGACGTTCCCGCCGACGTCCCGGTGCGGGAACAGCTGGTGGTCCTGGAACATCAGGCCCACCCCGCGCCGGTGCACCGCCACCGCGGCCTGGTCGGCGCCGCCGAGCAGCACCCGGCCGCCGGACACCGGCTGGAGACCGGCCACCACCCGCAGCAGCGTCGACTTGCCGCTGCCGCTCGGCCCGAGGACGCAGACGACCTCGTGCTCGGCGACCGCCAGGTCCACCGCGTCCACGACCGCCCGGTCGCCGAAGCGGACCGACACCCCTTCGAGCCGGAGCAGGGTCATCAGAACTCTCCCGAGGTCTTGTCGGGGCGCAGCCGCTCCAGCACCAGCAGGGACACCGCGCACACCAGCATCAAAATCGTGCTCAGGGCCATGGCCTGGCCGTAGTTCATCTCCCCGGCCCGCCCCAGCAGCCGCGCCACGGCCACCGGAAGCGTCGGGTGGTCGGGCCGGGCGATGAACACCGTCGCCCCGAACTCGCCCAGCGAGACCGCGAAGGCGAAGCCCGCCGCGATCAGCAGGGCCCGCCGCACCAGCGGCAGGTCCACCTCCCGCCAGGCCCGCAGCGGCGACGCGCCCAGCACCGCCGCCGCCTCCCGCAGCCGGCCGTCCACGGCCCGCAGCACGGGCAGCATCGTCCGCACCACGAACGGCACCCCGACCAGCGCCTGCGCCAGCGGCACCAGGATCCAGGAGGTGCGCAGGTCCAGCGGCGGCTCGTCCAGAGTGATCAGGAAACCGAAGCCCACCGTCACGGCGGACACCCCGAGCGGCAGCATGAGCAGCGCATCGAAGCCCCGTACGAAGCGCCCCCCGCGCCGGGTCAGCGCGGCGGCGGCGAGCCCGCCGACGGCCAGGGCGATGGCGGTGGCGGCGAGCGCGTACTGCAGGGAGTTCCAGATGGCCTCCAGCGGCGGCACCAGGAAGGTTCCGCCACCGGCGCCCGCGTCCTGGAGCGCCCGGTAGAAGCCCAGCCCGTACCCGCCGGGCGCGTCGAAGGACCGCTCCACCAGCACCGCCAGCGGCGCCACGATGAGCAGCAGCACCGTCAGCAGCACCCCGCCGAGCAGCGCGCGCTGCGCCGCTCCGCGCGGCGGGTGAGCGGTGCGCCCCGGGTCCACGAGCCGCAGGGCGCCCTCCCGCCGGCGCACGGTCCAGGCGTGCACGGCGAGGATCAGGCCGACCGCGGCGAACTGCACCATGGTCAGCACCGCGGCCGTCGGCAGGTCCAGCAGCTGCGCGGTCTGCCGGTAGACCTCCACCTCCAGGGTGGAGTACGAGGGCCCGCCCAGGATCTGCACGACGCCGAAGGAGGTGAAGGTGAACAGGAACACCATCAGCGCGGCGGCGGCGACGGCGGGCGCGAGCGCGGGCAGGGTCACCCGCCGCCACGCGGCGAAGCGGCCGGCGCCCAGCACCCGGGCGGCCTCCTCCTGGCGCGGGTCGAGCTGGGCCCACAGCCCGCCGACCGTCCGCACGACGACGGCGTAGTTGAAGAAGACGTGCGCGAGCAGGATCGCCCAGACGGTGGTGTCCAGCCGGACGCCCCACAGCTCGTCCAGCAGTCCGCCGCGCCCGACCAGGGCGAGGAAGGCCGTGCCGACGACCACGGTCGGCAGCACGAACGGGACGGTGACCAGCGCGCGCAGCAGCTGTTTGCCCGGGAACTCGAACCGCGCGAAGACGTACGCGCCGGGCAGTGCGAGCAACAGGGTCAGCGCGGTGGAGGCCAGGGCCTGCCAGGTGGTGAACCACAGCACGCCGGCGATGTCCGGACGGGCCAGGACCTCGCCGACGCGGCCGAACTGCCAGCCCGCGTCCGTCTTGAGCCCGCGCCCGACGATCGCGGCGACGGGATAGGCGAAGAACAGCCCGAAGAAGGCGAGCGGCACGGCCATCAGGGCCAGCCGGACGGCCGTGGCGCGCCCGCCCTCCTTCGGGGAGTCCTGCCGCACTACTTCACGACGAGCGCTGACCATGCCTTGACCCACTGCTCACGGTTCTTGGCGATGGCGTCGGGAGCGACCGTTTCCGGCTTCTCGACGACCGCGCCGTGCTTCGTGAACACCTCCGGCAGCTTCGCGTCCTTGACCACCGGGTTCACGAACATCTGGAGCGGCATGTCCTCCTGGAACTTCTTGCTCACCAGGAAGTCGACGAGGGCCTTGCCGCCCTCCTCGTTCTTCGCGCCCTTGAGCAGGCCCGCGAACTCGACCTGGCGGAAGCAGGTGCCGGTGGCCACGCCCGTGGGCGCCTCGGCGGGCTGCGGCTCGCCGTAGAGGACCTCGACCGGCGGGCTGGAGGCGTACGAGACGACCAGCGGCCGGTCGCCCTTGGCCTTCTTGCCGCCCGCGGAGCCGGAGAAGCGCTCGTTGTAGGCCTGCTCCCAGCCGTCGACGACCTCGACGCCGTTGGCCTTCAGCTTGCTCCAGTAGTCCTTCCAGCCGTCGTCCCCGTACTTTCCGACGGAGGCGAGCAGGAAGCCGAGGCCGGGCGAGGAGGTCGCGGCGTTCTCGGTGACCAGCAGGTTCTTGTACTCCGGCTTGAGCAGGTCGTCCAGGGTCTGCGGCGGGGCGATCTTCTTGTCGGCGAAGTACTGCTTGTCGTAGTTGACGCAGATGTCGCCGGAGTCGACGGGGGTGACCCGGTGCTGCTGGTCGAGCACGAACTCCGGCTTGACCTGGTCGAGGCCCTTGGCCTGGTACGGGGTGAAGATCCCGTTGTCGAGGGCGCGCGAGAGCAGCGTGTTGTCGACGCCGAAGAAGACGTCGCCGCGGGGGGAGCCCTTGGTGAGGATCTCCTGGTTCAGCGCGGCGCCGGCGTCCCCGGACTTCAGGACCTTGACGGTGTAGCCGCTCTGCTGCTCGAACTCCTTGAGGACCGTGTCGGTCACGTTGAAGGAGTCGTGGGAGACGAGGGTGACCGTCTTGCCCTTCGGGGCGTCGACCGGGCCCGACGGCTTGCCCTTGGCGTCGCCGCCGCCGCAGGCGCTGAGCGTGGTGATGCCCAGTGCGGCCGCGAGCGCGGCGCCCGCGATCTTCTTGGTGGTGCTCACTGGTGAATTCCTCCTGGGATGTCCAGGAGAAGACGCGGCCCTGCCCGGCGCTCTGTGGGAGCGGACGCCGGGCAGGGCGCAACAGCTTGAGTGATGACCGAACTTCCTACCCCGAATGACCGGGGCGAGGTTCAGAGGGTCTGCGGATGACGGTTACCGCACTCTCAGCGCTGTGGCGCTCCCCTGTCGGAATGATGAAGTTGTCCGGCCACAGGGTACCCCGTGGCCGATTGTGAGCGTTCCTGGCCGGAATCTAGCGCTCGGAGGCGGCCAGCTGGCCGCACGCGCCGTCGATCTCCTGGCCACGGGTGTCCCGTACGGTCACGGGTACGCCGTGCCGCGCGATGGCCTCGACGAAGGCCTTCTCGTCCTCGGGACGCGAGGCGGTCCACTTCGAGCCCGGCGTCGGGTTCAGCGGGATCAGGTTGACGTGCACGCGCTTGCCCTTGAGCAGCCTGCCGAGCAGGTCACCGCGCCACGCCTGGTCGTTGATGTCACGGATCAGCGCGTACTCGATGGAGATGCGGCGGCCGGACTTCTCCGCGTACTCCCAGGCCGCGCCGAGGACCTCGCGGACGTTCCAGCGGGTGTTCACCGGGACGAGGGTGTCGCGCAGCTCGTCGTCCGGGGCGTGCAGCGAGACGGCGAGGCGGCACTTGAAGCCCTCGTCGGCGAACCGCAGCATGGCCGGGACCAGGCCGACGGTCGAGACGGTGATGCCGCGCTGCGACAGGCCCAGACCGTCGGGCTCCGGGTCGGTGAGCCGGCGGATGGCGCCGACCACGCGGTTGTAGTTGGCGAGCGGCTCGCCCATGCCCATGAAGACGATGTTGGAAAGCCGCGCCGGGCCACCGGGGACCTCGCCGTCGCGCAGGGCGCGCATGCCGTCGACGATCTGGTGCACGATCTCGGCGGTGGAGAGGTTGCGGTCCAGACCGGCCTGGCCCGTGGCGCAGAACGGGCAGTTCATGCCGCAGCCGGCCTGCGAGGAGATGCACATGGTGACCCGGTCGGGGTAGCGCATCAGCACGGACTCGACGAGCGTGCCGTCGTGCAGCTTCCACAGGGTCTTGCGGGTGGTGTCCTCGTCGCACGAGATGTGCCGGATCACCGACATCAGGTCGGGCAGCAGCTCCTGCTGGAGCTTCTCGCGCGAGCCCGCGGGGATGTCGGTCCACTCGGCCGGGTCGTGCGCGTAGCGCGCGAAGTAGTGCTGGGAGAGCTGCTTGGCCCGGAACGGCTTCTCGCCGATCGCGGCCACCGCCTCCCGGCGCTCGGCCGGGGTCAGGTCGGCGAGGTGGCGGGGCGGCTTCTTGGCCCCGCGAGGGGCGACGAAGGTGAGCTCTCCCGGGACGGGACGGGGGGCCATGGGTGGTACTCCTCAAGTCTGACGAACCCTGCGCGGGCGACCTCCGCGCACGAGCGGAGTCGATGTGATGGCACGCCCGGTGCCCGGAGAGCTCACGGGTCCATCCCCGCAGAAGCGGGAAAGCGCGCCACGTGTCGGTGGCGCGCTTTCCAGGATAACCCGGACGGGTCAGCCGGTGCCGACGAAGGCCGCCAGCAGCAGCCAGACCACCGGGGCGGTCGGCAGCAGCGAGTCGAGCCGGTCCATGATGCCGCCGTGGCCCGGGAGCAGCGTGCCCATGTCCTTGATCCCGAGGTCCCGCTTGATCATCGACTCGCCCAGGTCGCCCAGGGTGGCGCTGACCGCGACCGTCAGGCCCAGCAGCAGGCCCTGCCACCAGGCACCGCCGTCGATCAGGAACTCCATGCACAGCGCGCCGGCCACCATCGCGAAGGCCACCGCCCCGAAGAGCCCCTCGCGGGTCTTGCCGGGGCTGATGCGCGGCGCCAGCTTGGTCTTGCCGAAGCGCCAGCCGACCGCGTACGCCCCCGTGTCGCTGACCACGGTCAGGACCAGGAAGGTGACCACCCGCTGGGGGCCGTCGTCGGCGGTGAGCAGCATCGCCACGAAGGTGGCGAGGAACGGCACGTAGAACGCCGCGAAGACGCCGGCCGTGACGTCCTTGAGGTAGTCCTCGGGCGGTTCGGTCATCCGCCAGACGAGCACCGCCAGCGCGGTGAGCGCCATCGCCACCCAGGCGCCCTCGGCGCCGCGGACGTATCCGGCGATGACCATGGCCGCGCCGCCGACCGCGAGCGGGACGAGCGGGGCCTTGATGCCCTTCTTCTCCTGGAGCCGGGAGGTGAGCTCCCACAGGCCGACCACGACGGCGACGACGATCACGCCGACGAAGACCGCCTTGACGATGAACAGCGAAGCGAAGATCACCGCACCGAGGCCGACACCGACCCCTATGGCGGCACGCAGATCCCGCCCCGCGCGCTTCTTCGGCGGTGGCGGGGAGGCGTCCTGCGGTGCCTGCGAAGGCGGAGGCGGGGGGCTGGGCATGGGCTCCTGCGGCGGCGTCTCGGCGCGGAACGGGGGGCCGCCGAAGGTGGCGGCCCCCCGATCGCGTGCTTCCCGGTCGTCGAAGTCACGGCCGGCGGCATCGGGCACGATGGGCATGGGCCGAGTGTGCGGGCCCACCAGCGCATCGTATGCGGGACCCGCCGCGACCGGCTCCGCGGCCCAGGGAGAGTCGTTCATCAGACCTCGAGCAGCTCGGATTCCTTGTGCTTCAGCAGCTCGTCCACCTGCGCGACGTACTTCGCGGTGGTGTCGTCGAGCTCCTTCTCCGCGCGGCGCACCTCGTCCTCGCCGGCTTCCTTGTCCTTGACGAGCTTGTCGAGGGCGTCCTTGGCCTTGCGGCGGACGGCGCGGATGGAGACCTTGGAGTCCTCGGCCTTGGTGCGCGCGACCTTGATGTACTCCTTGCGGCGGTCCTGCGTCAGCTCGGGGAAGGTCACCCGGATGATGCGGCCGTCGTTGCTCGGGTTGACACCGAGGTCGGAGTCGCGGATGGCCTGCTCGATGTTGCGCAGGGCGGACGAGTCGAACGGCGTCACGATCGCCATGCGCGGCTCGGGCACCGCGAACGACGCGAGCTGGTTGATGGGCGTGATGGCACCGTAGTAGTCCGCCACGATCTTGTTGAACATGGCCGGGTGCGCACGTCCCGTGCGAATCGCCGCGAAGTCTTCCTTGGCGACGACGACGGCCTTCTCCATCTTCTCCTCGGCCTCGAGGAGGATTTCTTCGATCACCACGTGCTCCTGCATGTCAGATATGGATGGTTCAGGCGGGCGGGGGCGGTGCGAGCCGCCCGGACCGGGCCCGGCCGGAGCCGGACCGCGGTGGGGCTCAGACCCGGGTGCCCTGGTCGCTCACGAGCGTGCCGATCTTCTCACCCTTGACGGCGCGGGCGATATTGCCCTCGGCGAGCAGTTCGAAGACCAGGATCGGCAGGGCGTTGTCGCGGCACAGCGTGATGGCCGTGGCGTCGGCGACCTTGAGGTCCCGGGACAGCACCTCGCTGTACTCCAGCGCGTCGAACTTCACCGCGCCCGGATTGGTCTTCGGGTCGGAGTCGTAGACCCCGTCGACGCCGTTCTTGCCCATGAGGAGGGCTTCGGCGTCGATCTCCAGGGCGCGCTGGGCGGCCGTGGTGTCGGTGGAGAAGTAGGGCATGCCCATACCGGCGCCGAAGATCACGACGCGGCCCTTCTCCAGGTGGCGGACGGCGCGCAGCGGGATGTACGGCTCCGCGACCTGGCCCATGGTGATGGCGGTTTGGACGCGGCTGTCGATGCCCTCCTTCTCCAGGAAGTCCTGGAGGGCGAGGCAGTTCATGACGGTGCCGAGCATGCCCATGTAGTCGGACCGGGCCCGGTCCATGCCGCGCTGCTGCAGCTCGGCGCCGCGGAAGAAGTTGCCGCCGCCGATGACGATCGCGATCTCGGCGCCGTCTCGGACCACGGCCGCGATCTCGCGGGCGATGGCGTGCACGACGTCGGGGTCGACACCCAGCCCGCCGCCGCCGGAGAAGGCTTCGCCGGACAGCTTCAGCATGAAGCGGCGGCCCTTCTTCTCGTGGTCGCTCTTGTCGTCGGAAGCGGTGTGGGGGTCCACGCCCTGATTCATGGAGATCTCCTCGTGCACATACGAAGAAGGCCATTGCCGGTGGGTCCTCGCGGTTCCCTCTTCGGCAATGGCCTCCTCGTCAGATCTGCGGTCGCCTCGCGCGTGCGCGGACGACTGCTTCAGACCCTACCGGGGTCCGGTGTCCGTCGCGTACGGACGGACTCAGATGCCGACCTTGATGCGGGTGAAGCGCTTCAGGGTGACACCGGCCTCGTCCAGAACCTTCTGGACGGACTTCTTGTTGTCCAGCGCGTACGGCTGGCCGAGCAGCGTGGCGTCCTTGAAGAAGCCGTTGACGCGACCCTCGACGATCTTGGCGATCGCGGCCTCGGGCTTGCCCTCGGCGCGGGTGGTCTCCTCGGCGACGCGGCGCTCGGACTCGACGATCTCGGCCGGGACCTCGTCAGCGGTGAGGTACTTCGGCGCGAAGGCGGCGATGTGCTGGGCGATGCCCTTGGCCAGCTCGGCGTCGGCCTTGTCCAGCTCGACCAGGACACCGATCTGCGGGGGCAGGTCGGGCATGGTGCGGTGCATGTAGGAGGCCACGAAGGCACCCTGGTACGCCGCGAAGCGGTCCAGGACGATCTTCTCGCCGAGGTTGGCGTTGGCCTCGTCCACGAACGCCTGGACGGTCTTGCCGGCCTCGATCTCGGACGCCAGCAGCGCCTCGATGTCGGCGGGGGCGGTGGCGGCCACGTGGGCGGCGAGCTGGTCGGCGACGGCCAGGAACTTCGGGCTCTTGGCCACGAAGTCGGTCTCGCACTTGAGCTCGACGAGCACGCCGGAGGTGGCGTCGGCGGCGATGAGGGAGGTGACGGCACCGTTCTCGGCGGAACGGCCCTCGCGCTTGGCGACACCCTTCAGGCCCTTGACGCGCAGGATCTCGTTGGCCTTGGTGACGTCACCGTCGGCCTCGACGAGCGCGTTCTTGCAGTCCAGCATGCCGGCGCCGGTGAGCTCGCGGAGCTTCTTGACGTCAGCGGCGGTGTAGTTCGCCATGAGTCTGTGATTCTCTCTCGAAGTCGTAGATCTACGGGTGAACGGCGGAGGAGTCGCGCTCGTGGCGCGGCTCCCCCGCCGTCATCGTCCGTGCTGCGGGTGCCCGGCGGATGAACGCCGGGCTCCCTCAGTGGGTGGGTCAGGCCTGCTCGGCGTCGGCGGCCGGAGCCTCGACGACGGCCTCGGCCTCGGCCGCGGGGGCCTCGGTCTCGGCAGCGGCCTCGACCGGAGCCTCGGCCGCGGGGGCCTCGGCGTCGTCGGCCTTCTTCTCACCCTCGAGCAGGTCGCGCTCCCACTCGGCGAGCGGCTCGGCGGCGGCCTTCTCGCCCGGCTTCGAGTCACCGGTCGCGGCACCGGAACGGGCGATGAGGCCCTCGGCGACGGCGTCGGCGATCACGCGGGTGAGCAGGGTGACGGAGCGGATCGCGTCGTCGTTGCCCGGGATCTTGTAGTCGACCTCGTCGGGGTCGCAGTTGGTGTCGAGGATCGCGACGACGGGGATGTGCAGCTTGCGCGCCTCACCGACCGCGATGTGCTCCTTCTTGGTGTCGACGATCCAGACGGCGCTGGGAACCTTCGACATCTCGCGGATACCACCGAGGGTCTTCTCCAGCTTGGTCTTCTCGCGGGAGAGGACCAGGAGCTCCTTCTTGGTGAGACCCGAGGCCGCGACGTCCTCGAAGTCGATCGACTCGAGCTCCTTCAGACGCTGCAGGCGCTTGTAGACGGTCGAGAAGTTGGTGAGCATGCCACCGAGCCAACGCTGGTTGACGTAGGGCATGCCGACGCGCGTCGCCTGCTCGGCGATGGCCTCCTGCGCCTGCTTCTTGGTACCGACGAACATGATGGAGCCACCGTGCGCGACGGTCTCCTTCACGAACTCGTAGGCGCGGTCGATGTACGACAGCGACTGCAGCAGGTCGATGATGTAGATGCCGTTGCGCTCCGTGAAGATGAAGCGCTTCATCTTCGGGTTCCAGCGGCGGGTCTGGTGACCGAAGTGGACGCCGCTTTCCAGCAGCTCCCGCATCGTTACGACGGCCATGGCCATCTCCTTGTTTTCTCGGTTTGGTTCCTGACGCCCCGCCGCGCCCTGCCCCGCAGAAGGGACCGAGAGACGCTTTCACCAGGCCGTATCGGGCTGGTGCTGGGGCGTGCGAAGTCGACCCGGTGACCCGGATCGCCACAAGAAGTGTACGGGACCCGGCGGTATGCCGGGTGACGCCTTTGTCCACACCCGGTCGGCCATCCACAGGCACGGCGGTCCGCCCGCGTCCGCGCGGGAGCCTGGTGGGCATGACGACACTGCTGCTCACCGTGATGCTGGCGCTCGCCCAGACCCTCGTACCGGGGGTCCGGCCGCTGCCCCCGCCCCTGTCCGTCGCCCGCTGGTGGGACCCGCCGCCGACGCCCTACGCC
This sequence comes from Streptomyces sp. NPDC048507, assembly GCF_043199995.1. NCBI lineage: Bacteria > Bacillati > Actinomycetota > Actinomycetes > Kitasatosporales > Streptomycetaceae > Streptomyces > Streptomyces sp. NPDC048507. The sequence goes on from NZ_JBICWZ010000005.1 coordinate 100,772, forward strand.
GCCGGCCACCGCGGGGTGGACCTGGCGGCCCCGGTCGGGGCGCGGATCCGGGCCGTCGGACCGGGGCGGGTGCACTACGCGGGGCCGGTCGCAGGCCGCGGGGTGCTCTCGCTGACCCTTCCCGGAGGGCTGCGCACGACCTACGAGCCGGTGCGGCCGCTGGTCACGCAGGGGGAGGCCGTGACGGCGGGGCAGGAGGTCGCGGTCCTGACGGCCGGCTCCCACTGTCCCGGACCGTGCCTGCACTGGGGGCTGCTGACCGGGGAGGACGCCTATCTCGACCCGCTCACGCTGCTCCCCCGGCCCACCCCACGGCTGCTCCCCGCGGCGCGGCCGGGGGACGGATCGCCTTAGGGGCGCCCCTGGGACTCGCCGCCCTCGGAGCGCTCGCCCCGCACACCGCGCAGGGCCATGGCGACGGCGGTCTCGGTCACCACCTCGGGGTCCTCGGCGGCGCCGAGCTCGATGCGGCGCACGGCCGCGTCCACGACGCCCTGCAGGAGCATCGCGGCCAGCCGCGGCTCCGCCTGGCCGAGCGCGCCCAGCGCCTCGACGATCATGGCCACCAGACCGCCGTGCGCGGCGCGGATCTTCTCCCGCGCCCCCGCGTCCAGCTCGCTGGCCGAGATCGCCACCACCGCGCGGTGCCGGCGGTCCCCGACCAGCCCCAGCTGGCTGCGCACGTACGCCTCGATCTTGCCCTCCGGCGTCCGGGCCGCCTCCATCGCCGCCTCGATCTCGGCGGCCCACACGGGGAAGTCCACCGCGCACAGCTCTTCGACGACGGCCGCGCGCGACCGGAAGTACTCGTACACGGACGACCGGGCCAGCCCGGTGCGCTCCGCGAGGGCGGGGAAGGTCAGGGCGTCGGTCCCGCCTTCGGACAGCAGGGAACGCGCCGCGTCCAAGAGGGCGCCGCGCTGCATCGACCGGTGCTCGGCCACGGAGGCCGCTCGAATCCTGGGCACGTCACCACTGTACGGAGGGTGCGCAAGGCCCGTGCCCCGGGCGCGGCCCCGCCCGCCGGGTCAGCGGCCGACGTCGGCGAGCTTGGCCCGCAGCTGGAGCACCGACTTGGTGTGGATCTGGCTGACCCGGCTCTCCGTGACGCCCAGCACGTTGCCGATCTCGGCGAGGGTGAGCCCCTCGTAGTAGTAGAGGGTGACCACCGTCTTCTCCCGCTCGGGGAGCGTGTTGATGGCCCGGGCGAGCAGCCGGCGCAGCTCGCGGTCCTCGGCCACCTCCACCGGGTTGTCGGCGGCGTGGTCCTCCAGGGTGTCCATCAGGGACAGCCGGTCGCCGCCCTCCCCGCCGACGTGCAGCAGCTCTTCGAGGGCGACCACGTTGGCGAGGGACAACTGGCTGAAGACCGTGTGGAGTTCCTCCACCCCGATCCCCATCTCGCCCGCGACCTCGCTCTCGGTGGGGGTCCGACGCAGCTGGGCCTCCAGCGTGGCGTAGGCGCGCTCCACCGCCCGCGCCTTCTGCCGCACCGAGCGCGGGATCCAGTCCAGGGCCCGCAGTTCGTCGATCATCGCGCCGCGGATGCGGGTGATCGCGTACGTCTCGAACTTGATGGAGCGTTCGATGTCGAACTTCTCGATCGCGTCGATGAGTCCGAACACGCCGGAGGAGACGAAGTCGGCCTGCTCGACGTTGGGCGGCAGGCCGACGCTGACCCGGCCCGCCACGTACTTCACCAGCGGCGAGTAGTGCAGGATCAGCTGCTCCCGCAGGCGTTCGTCACCCGAGCCCTTGTATGAGCGCCAGAGCAGCTCCAGGGACGAGGGCGCGGTGGACCGCACGCTGCCACGGGCAGCGGGGGGCACCGCAGCGCGGTCGGACCCTGAGGTGTGCTGGGGCATGCTTCGCCTTTGCCGGAGCCGGATTCGTTGGGAGCGTAGCGTGACGGAAGTGTCGCGGTGCGCGAAGAGTACGGGATGACCCGGGGGCCGGGCGGCGTCCGGACTCGCGCGGGCGGCCCGGGACCGGCGCCTGGCGCTCGGTCCCGGCGGCTGCCACCGGGAAGACCGCGTCTCTCATCGCCGTCACTCTTTCACCGGAACGCCCCAGGTCAACGACCGCCTCGCCGGTCGGCTCCGGATTGCGCCCCCTCTCCCGGCGCGCGCGGGGCCAACCGCCAGCCGTCGCCCTGCCGTTCGACGAACCCCAGAGAGTGAAGTTCGTACAGTCTGCCGATGACTTCATCGGTGCCGGTGCCCGCGGCGAGCGAGATCTCCTCCGGTTTCGCGGCCCGGCCCGCGGGGAGGGCTTCGAGCACCCGTGCGGCGGCCGGGGCCAGCAGGTCCCGGGCGAGGACGGGGCCGCGCCGCGCGGGCGCCAGCTCGCCCATGTCGCCGACGAGTTCGATGATCTCGTCGGCGTCGGTGACGAGCTCCGCCCCGCCGCGCAGCAGTTCGTGGACCCCTGCCGAGAGGCCGCTGGTGGCGGGCCCGGGGACGCCCATGGTGGGGCGGCCCAGCCGCAGCGCCCGGCGGGCGGTGACCAGGGAGCCGCTGCGCAGCGCCGCCTCCACCACCACGGTTCCCCGGGTGAGGGCTGCGATGACCCGGTTGCGCAGCACGAACCGGCTCGGGGTGGGGTGAGCGCCGGGCGGCAGTTCCCCCAGCACCAGCCCCTGACGGGCGATCCTGCCGAGCAGCCCGGCGTGGCCGCGCGGGTAGCCGACGTCCACCCCGCAGGCCAGCACCGCGGCGGTGGCGCCGCCCGCGGCGAGGGCGCCCCGGTGCGCGGCGCCGTCGATCCCGTAGGCGGCGCCGGAGACCACCACCCAGCCGCGCTCGGCGAGTCCGGCGGCGAGGGTCTGCGCCATGTGGGACCCGTACGGGGTGCACGCGCGGGCTCCGACCACGGCGACCGAGCGCAGGGCCCAGGTCCGCAGGTCCGGCCCGCCCCGCAGCCACAGCCCGACGGGCCGGGCGTCCCCGAGGTCGTCCAGCTGGGTCGGCCACTGCGCCGACCCGGGGCAGACGAACCGGCAGCCCGCCCCGGCCGCCTGCGCCAGGTCCCGCCGGGGCTGCGCGACGGCGGCCCGTCTGCGGTACCCGGCGAGCCGCTCGGGACCGGCCCCGGTCAGCGCCCCGCACCGCGCCTCGGGGCCGGTCAGCAGGCCCATCAGCCGGGCGGCGCCGAACTCGCGCAGCCAGCGCCCGCCGTGCTCGTCCCCCGGTTCCAGCACCCGGGTCAGCGCCGCCCGGGCGAGCACCTCCGGCCCCGGCTCCGGCGCCCCGCCGGCGGCGCTCACGGCCCCGCCTCCGCCGACGCCGCCAGGACGGCCCCGCGGGCGATCCCGGTGCGCAGCTCCAGCGCGACGGCCACGTCCAGCGTGTCGGGCCGCTCGCGCCCCCGCAGGTCGGCCACGGTCCAGGCGACCCGCAGCACCCGGTCCAGCCCCCGCGCGGTGAGCAGTCCGCGCTCCATGTCCCGCTCCGCCTGGGCCATCGCCCCGGCGCCGGCCGGCCAGCGGGTGCGCAGCTCGTGCCCCGGAACCTCGGAGTTGAGCCGCCACGGGGTCTGCGCCAGCCGGGCGGCGGCCCGCTCCCGGGCCTCGCGGACCCGGGCCGCGACGGCGGTGGTGGACTCGCCCCGGCCGCCCCGGCCCAGCAGGTCGGAGCGGGTGACCGGCTCGACGTCCACGCGGAGGTCGACCCGGTCGAGCAGCGGCCCCGACAGCCGGGCCTGGTAGCGCCGGACCACGGAGGGGGGACATTCGCACCCCGCCCCCAGCAGGCTGTGCCGGCCGCAGGGGCAGGGGTTCGCGGCGAGGACCATCAGGAAGCGGGCCGGCAGCCGTACCACCCCGGCGGCCCGGGCGATGACCACGTGTCCCGCTTCGAGGGGCTGCCGCAGGGCGTCCAGCGCCTTGCCGGCGAACTCCGCGGCCTCGTCCAGGAAGAGCACCCCGCGGTGGGCCAGGGAGACCGCCCCGGGCCTGGGGATCCCGGCCCCGCCGCCGACCAGCGACTGCATGGTGGCGGAGTGGTGCGGGGCGCAGTACGGGGGCCTGGCGACCAGCGGTTCGCCGGGCGGCAGGATTCCCGCGACGGAGTGGACGGCCGTCACCTCCAGGGAGTCCTGTCGGGTGAGGGGCGGCAGGATCCACGGCAGCCGCTCGGCCAGCATGGTCTTGCCCGCGCCCGGGGGCCCGCTGAGGAAGAGGTGGTGACCGCCGGCGGCGGCCACCTCCAGGGCGCGCCGGGCCCGGTGCTGGCCGGCCACGTCGCCGAGGTCGGGGACCTCGGCGGCCTCCGCGCCGGCCCGGGCCAGGCCCGTGCCCAGCCCGGCGCCCGGCACCACCAGCCCCGCGAGCATCGGGTCGGGACGCCCCGCCGGGACCGGTTCCTCCTCGGGCACCGCCCCGTCGGTCAGGACCGCGATCAGCTGCCGCAGGCTGCGGACGCCGAGGACGGACACCTCGGGGACCAGGCCGGCCTCGCCCGCGCACTGCTCGGGCACCACCACCTGCCGGTACCCGGCCTCGGCGGCGGCGAGCACCGCGGGCAGGATCCCGCGCACCGGCCGGACCCGGCCGTCGAGGCCGAGCTCCCCGATGAGCACCAGGTCGGCGATGGCTCCCGGATCGAGCACTTCGGCGGCGCCCAGTACGGCCGCCGCGACGGCGAGGTCGAAATGCGCCCCGGACTTCGGCACGGACGCCGGGCTGAGCCCGACCGTGAGCTTCTTCTGCGGCCACTGGGCGCCGGAATTGACCACGGCGGCCCGCACCCGGTCGCGGCTCTCGATCAGGGTCTTGTCGGGCAGCCCCACCAGGGTGAAGGCCGCGACCCCCGGTTCCAGGTCGGCCTGGACCTCCACCAGTACGCCCTCGACGCCCACCAGGGCCACCGAGCAGGCCCGCGCGAACCCCATCACGCCACCCCCCTGACGTGCTCCACCCGGGGCGCGCCGCGCCGTGGCAGCAGCACCGCGACGAGGTCGATCCGCACGCCTCCGGCGGGTGGTCCCCCGTGGTCGGCGAGCCAGCGCCCGGCGAGCCTGCGCAGCCGGTCGGCCTTGGCGGCCCGGACGGCCGCCATGGGGTGTTCGAAGCCGCCCGCCCGGCGCGTCTTGACCTCGCACACGACGAGGGCGTCCCCCTCCCGCGCGACGATGTCGATCTCCCCGGCTCGGCAGCGCCAGTTCCTGGCGATCACCGTCATCCCCGACTCGGTCAGCCGCCGCGCGGCGAGGTCCTCGCCGTACCGCCCCAATGCCTGCTGTGCCACGCCCTTCGCGTTCATCCGGCACCACCTCCGTGCCGAGGGTCCCGCGGGAGCGCCCCACGAGTGGATCTTGGTGGACAACTCCGGTGATGTGGAAAACCCGCTCACCCTCCAGGGTGAGCGGGTGGTCCGGCGCCGGGCGCGGGCGGCCGGTCAGGCGCCGGGAAGTTCGAGGTCGCTCTTGTTGAGCTCCTCGATGTTCACGTCCTTGAAGGTCAGTACCCGGACCTGCTTGACGAAGCGGGCCGGCCGGTACATGTCCCAGACCCAGGCGTCCGCCATCGAGACCTCGAAGAAGACCTCCCCCTGGACCGAGTGCACCTGCATCTCGTAGTCGTTCGTCAGGTAGAAACGACGTTCCGTCTCGATCACGTACTTGAACAGCCCGACGACGTCGCGGTACTCCCGATAGAGCTTCAGCTCCATCTCGGTCTCGTACTTCTCGAGGTCCTCGGCGCTCATGGCATGTTCCCCTTCAGCCGTGCGTCCCCCTATTGTGCGCCAGCGCCGTGCGCCCCTAAACGATTTCCGGGGGCAGGACCACCGGAGCACCCGGAGGACCGTCGACGAGCAGCGTGCGCAGCAGCCCGGCGAGTCTGGTCGGGTACACCGTCTCACGGGCCGCCAGCAGTTCCCCGGAGGTCCACCACCTGGCTCCCGTGACGCTGCGCCGCTCGAGTTCCGTGAGGCCGTCCATCCGGGTATCGGTCCGGTCGGTACGGGCGAGGAAGTACCACTCGTCCTGCTCCCAGCGCCGCCCGTCGAAGGGGAAGGAGCAGTACCTGTGCCACAGCACCGGCCCCAGCTCGACCTCTGTGATCCCCGTCTCCTCCGCGAGTTCCCGCAGGGCCGCCTGCTCGCGCGTCTCGTCGCCCTCCAGGCCGCCGCCCGGCGTGAACCACCAGTCGTCGGCCGGATCGGCCGGTTCGAAGCCGTGCAGGAGCAGGATCCGGTCCGCCGGGTCCAGCAGGATCACCCGCGACACCTTCCGCGGATCCCGGCCCGCCGGCCGCGGCGGCCCCGGCGCGCCGGGAGCCGGGCCCCCGGCGCCGGGGTCAGCGGGCACCGGAGGACTCCCGCCGCCGCCCGCGCCCCAGGATCCGTACGAGGGGCCCGTAGGCCGCCCCCAGCAGCACCAGGGCCGCACCGCCCACGACCGCGGCCAGCTGGAGCCGCAGCGGCCCGGGTCCGGAGATCCCGCCGGGCAGGGAGGCGAAGGTCTCCGGGCGGTCCAGCATCTTCATGGACGGCCATGCCAGCGCGTCGACCCGGGCCGACACCGCCGACCGGGGCACGGTGCCCTGGCCCGCCTCCTGGAGGTGAGCGCGGGAGTCGAGCGAGGCCACGCGGTGGTCGCCCATGAGGAAGAGGTTGTCGTCGGGCACCTTCACCTCGAACGGGGCGCCACCGGTCCCGATCGCCGCGGCCTCACTGCCCGCGTGGTCGAGGTAGGGCTCGTCGAGCTCCTTGCCGTTCACGCTCAGCCGGCCGCCCTGACCACAGCAGCGGACGGTGTCCCCGCCCACGGCGACGACCCGCTTGACCATGGGCGAGGCGCCCCACTGCGCGTCGATGAAGACGACCACGTCACCGCGGCGCACCTCGTCGCCGTCGATCCGCTGCGCCAGCACCCGGTCGTTCGGCCGCACGGTGGGCACCATCGAGTCGGTCGGCACCGTGTACGGCTGGTAGATCAGCGCGCCCCAGGCGAAACCGCCCAGGAACAGCACGAAACCGATGGCCACGACGATGCCCGACAGCACGTTGCCGAGGCCGCCGCGGCCACCGGTGGTCCCGCGTATTGCCTGTGTTCCGCCCATTGCAGCGCCCCCGCCTCGGAGATCGTCGACCTGGGCGGCACCCTACCGGGCGGTACGCCCGTTGGTCAGCCTCCGCCTGCGCCACAGCACGACCGGAACGGCGCCCGCCACGCCCAGCGCGGCCGGGCCGAGGCCGACCGGTGCGAGACCGGAGGCGCCCAGACCGAGGGCGGTCGCCGCGGCCTGGTGGTTGATGCCGGGCTGGTCGAAGGTGTCCGGGACCGGGAGCGTGGCCCACCGGGTGACCGGCCAGGCGACGACGACGGCCCGCCCGACGACCTTGTCGACCGGCACGAAGCCCTGCGTGGAGTCCTGCATGTGGTAGCGGGAGTCCTGGGAGTTCTGGCGGTGGTCGCCCATCACCCAGATCTTGCCCTTGGGCACGGTGATCGGCCCGAAGGGAGCGTCGTCGCACGGGGTGTTGCCGGGGTAGATGTACGGCTCGTCCAGCTCCTTGCCGTTGACGACGACCGGTCCCCCCTTCTTGCACTCCACGGTGTCCCCGCCGATGGCGATGGTCCGCTTGATCAGGTCCTTCTCCTCGGCGGACGGCATCAGGCCGATCCAGCTGAGGGCCTTCTGCGCGATGTTGGGCTCCGGGGTGGGCTCTCCGGCCAGCCAGCTCGCCGGGTCGTGGAAGACGACGACCTCACCGCGCTCGGGTTCCGATCCGAACCACGGGGTCAGCTTGTCCACCAGCACCCGGTCCCCGCGCTGGAGGGTGTTCTGCATCGAGTCGGAGGGGATCGAGAACGCCTGGACCAGGAAGGTCTTGATCAGCAGGGCCAGCAGCAGGGCGATACCGATGAGGAGCGGGAGCTCCTTCCAGAACGAGCGCTGAGGGCGCTCGGCCGCGCCGTCGTCCTCGGCCCCGGTCTCGCGCCCTACGGCGTCGTCCGGCCGCTCCTCGCCCTCATCGCGTCCGGACCGGGCGCCTACCGCCACATCCCCCACATCCACTCCTCATTCGGAATTCGCGTCCCGCGCCGGATCGGTCGACGGGCCCTCCCCTCCCTTAACGAGCGGGAGTTCCCTAAGGCGCGGGAGACCGAGGACACACTATGCGAACGCCGTGCCCCGCCGACGCCCAAGGCGCCCGCGCCGCCGACCGGTTCGCGCCGGATCCGGCACCGAGAGGAAGGTGGCCGGCTGCTCCAGCTCGCGCCAGTGGCCGAAGGGCCAGGCGATCACCACCGCCCGCCCCACCACACCGTTCTCGTCGATGGTGCCCTCGAAGGCCTCGTCGAGGTGGTAGCGGGAGTCGGCGGAGTTCGCCCGGTGGTCGCCCATCACGAAGAGCCGTCCCGCCGGTACGTGCACCTCGAAGCGGATCTCCGAGGGGGCGTTGCCCGGTGACACGTACGGCTCATCGAGGGGCGCGCCGTTGACGGTGACCCGTCCCTGCGCGTCACAGCACTTCACGGTGTCCCCGCCGACGCCGATGGTCCGCTTGATCAGATCCTGCTCGTCGGCGGACGGGAGCAGGCCGATGAAGGTCAGGGCCTGCTTGACCTGCTTGATCCCCGCCGGGTCCTGGGCCGGCCGGGCGGCCTCGCCCTTGAGCCAGCCTCCGGGGTCCTTGAACACCACGACGTCGCCCCGCTCGACCTTGGAGCCGAACCACGGGGTGAGCTTGTCGACCAGTACCCGGTCACCGATGCGGATCGTCTGCTCCATCGACCCGGAAGGGATGAAGAAGGCCTGCACCAGGAAGGTCTTGAGCAGCAGGGCTATGCACAGCGCGACCACCACGAGCAGCGGCAGCTCGCCCGCCCGCCGGGTGCGCCTGCGCCGCCGGACCCGGCGGGCCAGCCTGCGCCGCTCGGCCCGTCCACCGGGCTCCGGCGCCGGCTCCACGGGCCCGCCGGGCGCCGCCGCGGGAGCCTCGGCACCGCGACCGACACCCGCACCGGCATCGGCGTCGGCACCCACATCGGCATCGGCCGCGTACCGTCCCGGCCGTTGCACCTCCGGCCGTTCCGCTTCCGGCTCCGGTCCGCGCCACAGCGGCTGCTCCGCTTCGGGGACCCGCCGCCCGGCCGCGCCCTGTTCCGGCTCGCTCCACAGCGGGCCGCCGCCCGCCGGACCGCCCCGCCGCGGCGGAAGGGGTCCACGCGGCAGCGGCTCGCGCGCCGGCGACGAAGACGGCGACGGCGACGGCGACGGAGGCCGCTGGAACTGCGGTCCGGGCACCTCGTCCCTGCCGTCCCGGTCGTCCCGGCCGCCTCTCGGCCGGCCCCTGCTACCCATGCGACCCGCCTCCGACCCGCGACCAGGCCTGGGCGCCGTTGCCGGGCACCGACCCCCACCGCGTCACCGGCCAGCCGAGCCAGTCGGCCCGTCCGATCACCTTGTCCACCGGCACCATCCCCCCGCCCGGCTCCCCCAGGTGGTCGCGCGAGTCCCGGGACTGGGAGCGGTGATCGCCCATCACCCACAGGGTTCCGAGCGGGACGACGATCCGGAAGGGCACCGTCGAGGGCGCGTCCCCGGGGTACAGGTAGGGCTCGTCCACCGTTACTCCGTTGACCTTGAGCCGGCCGCCCGCGTCGCAGCACACCACGTCGTCCCCGCCCACGCCCACGACCCGCTTCACGAAGTCCGTGTCGGAGGGCTCGGCGAGCCCGAGCGCCGAGAAGGCCCCGTGCACGACCTCGCCGACGGGGTTGCCCGCCGGGCGCTCGCGCACGAAGGAGCCGGTGCCGTCGAAGACGACCACGTCGCCGCGCCGCGGCCGGTCGCCGAACCGGTACGCCAGCTTGTTGACCAGCACCCGGTCGCCGACCTTCAGCGTCGGCTCCATCGAGCGGCTGGGGATGAGGAACGGCTGGACCACGAAGTTGGAGAGGAGCAGCAGGAACACGGCGCAGGCCACGCCGAGCAGGCCGGCCCGCCGCCGGGACCGGGGGGTTCCCCACCACCCGGAAAACGCAGAACGCGGCCGCCCCTCCCCCTGTTCGGGGGAGGAGTGGCCGCGCTGTGTGAGCTCTGCTTCGGTGTCCATCGGGGGCGAGCCTATCCGGCCGTCCCCTGGAGCCGGAGAGGAGATCAGCGGTCGCGCTTCTCCTTGATCTTCGCGGCCTTGCCGCGGAGCTCACGGAGGAAGTACAGCTTGGCGCGACGCACGTCACCGCGGGTGACGAGCTCGATCTTCTCGAAGATCGGGGAGTGCACGGGGAAGGTGCGCTCGACGCCGACGCTGAAGGAGACCTTGCGAACGGTGAAGGTCTCGGAGACGCCAGAGCCCTGGCGACGGATGACAACGCCCTTGAACTGCTGGATACGGGAGCGGTTGCCCTCGATCACGCGGACGTGCACGTTGATGGTGTCACCGGGGCGGAAGGCCGGGACGTCCGTGCGCAGGGAGGCGGCGTTGACGCCATCGAGCAGGTGAGACATGTTCTTCGTCTGCTTTCTTCGCACGACGCCACAGGTCGCCGGTGCGGATTTCCGTAGAGAATTCGGGAGCCGTGGGACGTCGCGGGCGACGGTCCCCCTGTGGCAGGGGCGCACGCGAGCACACAGCAGCCGCCTATTCTTCCACGGCCCGGGGCCTGCGCCAAAATCGCCCGTCGTCGCTGGGCCTCCAGCCCAGGATGCTGAGGATTTCGCGGTCCTTCTTGTCGAAGGCGGCGGCCTCGCAGCGTTCGATCAGGTCGGGACGGTTGCGCGCGGTGCGCCGGAAGGCCTCGTCCCGGCGCCAGCGGGCGATCTTCCCGTGGTGGCCGCTGATCAGCACCTCGGGGATGCCGCGTCCGCGCCACTCCGGGGGCTTGGTGTAAACGGGGCCTTCGAGCAGGTTGGCCATCTCGCCGGGCGCGAACGAGTCGTCGCGGTGCGATTCGGCGTTGCCGAGGACCCCGGGCAGCAGCCGGGCCACGGCCTCGGTGACCACCAGGACGGCGGCCTCGCCGCCCGCGAGCACGTAGTCCCCGATGGAGACCTCGTAGACCGGCATCCGGGTGGCGTACTCGTCCATGACCCGGCGGTCGATGCCCTCGTAGCGGGCCGGGGTGAAGATCAGCCACGGGCGCTCGGAGAGCTCGACGGCCAGTTCCTGGGTGAAGGGACGGCCGCTGGGCGTCGGAACGACCAGCACGGGGCCGCGGGCGCCCGCCTCGTACCCGTCGGCCAGCGCCGAGTCCAGGGCCTCGCCCCAGGGGCCGGTCTTCATGACCATCCCGGGACCGCCGCCGTACGGGGTGTCGTCGACCGTGTTGTGCCGGTCGTACGTCCACTCCCGCAGGTCGTGCACGTGTACGTCGAGCTGGCCGCGCGCCCGCGCCTTGCCGACGAGCGAGACGTTGAGCGGCTCCAGGTACTCCGGGAAGATCGTGACGACGTCCAGCCGCATCAGGCCCCGACCTCACCCTCGGTCTTGCCCTCGGTCTTGCCCTCGGTCTTGCCCTCGGTCTTGCCCTCGGCCTCGCCGTCGGTGTGTTCCTCCGCCTCCCGCGCGGAGGCGACCTCCGCACGGTCGTCGATCAGCCCGGGCGGCGGCGTGATGACGCACCGCTGCTCCTCCAGGTCGATCTCGGCGACGATCTCCTCCACGAAGGGGATCATGACCTCGGTGCCGTCCGGCCGTTCGACGATGAAGAGGTCCTGCGAGGGCAGGTGGGAGATCTCGGTGATCCGGCCGACCTCCGTACCGTCCTCCAGCACCACGTCGAGGTCCATCAGCTGGTGGTCGTAGTACTCGTCGGGCTCGGCGGGGAGCTCCGCGGGGTCGACCTCGGCGATCAGCAGGATGTTGCGCAGTGCCTCGGCCCCGGTGCGGTCCTTGACCCCCGCGAAGCGGAGCAGCAGCCGGCCGCTGTGCACCCGTCCCGTCTCGATGGTCAGCGGACCCGCCGACGCCGGCTCGGTCTCCAGTACGGCACCGGGCCCGAGCCGCAGCTCCGGCTCGTCGGTGCGCACCTCGACGGTGACCTCACCCTTGATCCCGTGGGCGCGGCCGATCCGCGCGACTACCAGCTGCACTGTGTGTCTCCGTTGTGGTTTCTCAGTCAGGGGCCGCTCTGCCCGTGATCGCCCGGCGGCGCTCCGCGCGGCGGCGCGCGGCGCCCTCAGGGGCGGAAACGACTCGGGCCGGGGAAGGCGAAGAACGCCCTCCCCGGCCCGTGCCGGTACTTCAACTTCTCAGCGGACCTGGTCCACGTCGACGAGGTCGACGCGGATCCCCCGGCCGCCGATGGCGCCCACGACGGTACGCAGCGCACGCGCGGTGCGGCCGTTGCGGCCGATCACCTTCCCGAGGTCGTCCGGGTGGACCCGGACCTCGAGCACCTGTCCGCGGCGCAGGTTGCGCGAGGCGACCTGCACTTCGTCGGGGTTGTCCACAATGCCCTTCACGAGGTGCTCAAGAGCCTCCTCGAGCACGATCAGGCCTCGGTCGACTCGGCGGCGGCCTCAGCCTCGTCCGCCTTCTTGTCGGCCTTCTTCGCCTTCTGCGTGATGGCCTCGCCCTTGGTCTCGCCGATGCCCTCGAGGGCCTTGGCGAACTCGTCGAAGGAGCGACGCTTGCTCTCCTTCGTCTCCGGCTGCAGCAGCGGCGCGGGGGCCGGGAGGCCCTTGTGCGCCTGCCAGTCACCGGTCAGCTTCAGGATGGCGAGCACGGCCTCGGTGGGCTGGGCGCCCACGGACAGCCAGTACTGCGCACGCTCGGCGTTGACCTCGATGCGCGACGGGTTGTACGTCGGGTGGTAGATACCGATCTCTTCGATCGCGCGACCGTCCCGACGGGTACGGGCGTCGGCGACGACGATGCGGTAGTGCGGCTGGCGAATCTTGCCGAGACGCTTGAGCTTGATCTTGACTGCCACTGGAGTGGTGTCTCCTGAACTTGACGTGGTTGGGCACATGAGATGCCACGTGGGGTTGCGGTACTCGGGTGCCCGATGGACGCGTCAGCCGGAGGAGAGAGGGGTCCTATGCGACTGTCGAGTACAGCTGTCCATTGTGCCATACGCCCGCGGCACGCCCAGCCGGGGTCAGGAGGCCGCCGCGGTGGCGACCTCCGGGATGCGGAACGGCTTCATGCAGCCGCCGCACACGATCGGCGCCTGGGCCAGTACGGACGGGACCACCCGCACGTTGCGCCCGCAGTCGCACACCGCTTTGACCCGTACGCCGCCGCCCGAGGATCCGTGCCGGGCGGCCGGACCGCGGAAGCTGCGCTTGGTGTCGGCGGCCGTGGCGGCCGTGTGCGCCTTCAGGGCGCGCTGGAGCCGCTCCATGGTGGGGCGGTAGCGCTTCTTCGCCTCGGGGTTGAGGGAGACCAGGGAGAACCCGCTGCTGGCGTGCGGCTCCTCGGAGTGGTCCAGCCCCATCTCCTCGGCGATCGCGAGGAATCTGCGGTTGTGGTAGCGGCCGGCTCGCGAGGTGTCACGGACTCCGCGGGCGGCGGCGATGCCGTGGACTGCCTCGTGCAGCAGTCGCTCGAAGGAGAGCTCGGCGCCACAGGCGGACGAGGACTCTCCGATCAGGGACTCGGGCGCGGCAAGGTCAGGCAGCTCGGGGTGGTACCGCTGAATATCGGCCCACGCCTGCGCCAGCTCTGCGGCGAGAACAGGTGGTGTCGTGCTCACGTCGTGACAACGAGCCGAGGTGCCCCGGTGTTCCGATTCCGGGCCATTCCAAATTTTTTGCACGTACCAGTCAGTTCAGTCTGATGCGTCCTGACGAGGACGGGTGCGCCGATCTCAGGAGGAGTCGGTACGTAAGGAGTACCAATGACGGCCACGCCCCCGGAGCGCGGCCTGAGCCGCGCGCTGGGGGCGTGGGGTGCGTCAGTACGAGCGCGCGACGATGGCGAGGGTACCGGGGGCGTCGTCCGACTCCGGAACCGACCCGTCCGCCGCGACGAGGCAGCGTACCGAGACGGCCTGCTCGGCCAGCTTGGCCTCGCCCTCGGGGCCCAGGTCGGCCCACGGGATGCGCGCCCAGCCACCGGCGATGGCGGCCTCCGCCGCCTCCTCGATGGTCGCCACGTCCGAGGTGCGGGCCTCGCGGCGCTCGCGGGACTCGCGCAGCAGCTGCGCCTGGTCCTCGTCGAGGACCTTGGGCAGCAGGTCGGCCAGCGCGGAGATCTGCACGGCCTCCTTGCCGCCGGGGATCCGCCGGGCCAGCATCGCGGTGCCGGCCTCCAGGTCGCGGGGGCCGATCTCGATGCGGACCGGTACGCCCTTGAGCTCCCAGTCCACGGCGCGGCGGCCGAAGGGGGTGTCGACGCGGTCGTCGACCTGGACGCGCAGGCCCGCGGCCTTCAGCTGCGCGCCGAGCTCGCGGACCTTCGCCACGGCCTCGTCGCCCTTGATCGCCATGACCACGACCTGGACGTGCGCGAGCCGCGGCGGGACGCGCAGGCCGTTGTCGTCGCCGTGGGACATGATCAGGCCGCCGACCATGCGGGTCGAGACGCCCCACGAGGTCTGCCAGACGAGCTCCTGCTTGCCCTCCTTCGACAGGTACTGCGTGTTGAAGGCCTTGGCGAAGTTGGTGCCGAGCTCGTGGCTGGTGCCCAGCTGGAGGGCCTTGCCGTCGCCCATCATGCCCTCGAGGGTGAGGGTGTTGATGGCGCCGGCGAAGCGCTCCTTGGCGGTCTTGCGGCCGAGCACGACGTCGATGCCGAGCACGTTCGTCATGAAGTCGCCGTAGACGTCCGTGTGGATGCGGGCGGCGTAGTCGCGGGCGTCCTCGTACGTGGCGTGGGCGGTGTGGCCCTCCTGCCAGAGGAACTCGCTCGTACGGAGGAACACGCGCGGGCGCATCTCCCAGCGGACCACGTTGGCCCACTGGTTGATCAGCAGGGGCAGGTCCCGGTAGCTCTGGACCCACTTGGAGAAGTAGTCGTTGATGATCGTCTCGGAGGTGGGCCGGACGACGACGGGCTCGTCCAGCTCCTTGCCGCCGCCGTGCGTGACGACCGCGAGCTCGGGGGCGAAGCCCTCGACGTGTTCGGCTTCCTTCGTCAGGTACGACTGCGGGATGAACAGCGGGAAGTACGCGTTCTGGGCGCCCGCGTCCTTGATGCGCGCGTCCATCTCCTGCTGCATCCGCTCCCACAGCCCGTAGCCGTACGGTCGGATGACCATGGTGCCGCGTACCGGACCGTTGTCGGCCAGCTCGGCCTTGTTGATCAGATCCTGGTACCAGCGGGGGAAATCCTCCGCCTGGGGGGTGAGAACGGGTGCCTTTGCCATGGCGCGAATGGTACGGCGCCGGGCGCACCGAGCGTGAATCGGGTGGCGCACTCCTCTGGACGCGGGGGCCAATGGGGAGTTCTCTGGCAACGGGGGCCAGGGGGCGACAAAGGAATCAGGAGCGCTCTTTCGATGACACCGACGCCGACGGCGACGCTCGTCGCCCGGGACTGGGCGGAGATCCAGGAACGGATGCTGGTACCGCTGTACGAGGCGGTCTACGACCGGCTGGAGGTCGGGCCGGGCGACCGGCTGCTGGGCCTCGGCTGCGGGGCCGGTCTGCCGCTGCTGCTGGCCGCCGGCCGGGGCGCCGCCGCCACGGGAGTGGAGGCGGACCCGGCCCGGCGGGCGCTGGCCCGCGAACGGCTGCTGGAGGTGGTGGCCGCTCCCCCGGTGCCCGCCGCGCGGCCCTACGACGTACTGCTGGCCCTCTCGCCCGGCGCCGCCGCCCTGGCGGAGGCGCTGCCCGCGGTCCGGCGGGGCGGAGCGGTGGTGCTGGCGGACTGGGGTCCGGCGGAGCGCTGCACGGTCCCCTCGGTGCTGGGCGGCGGCCCGGTGGCCCGGGACCTGGACGCGCTGGCGGCCGGGGCCGGGCTGCTGCCGGACGGCTCGGGCCGGGTGTTCTGCCCGTTCGGGTACGCGGACGCGGACAGCGCGGTACGGGGGCTGCTGTCGACGGGGCTCTACGACGCGGCGGCCGATCCCGCGCTGGCGGAGAAGGAGCTGTCCGAGGCGCTTCACCCGTACGAGCGGACCGACGGCGCCGTCTGGCTGCCGAACATCTTCCGCTACGTCGTCGCCCGCGTGCGGTAGGCCGGGCGGCGCGGGCCCGCCGGGCGGTGTGCGCCGCCGGGCGGTCCGGGCCCCCCGGCGCTACTTCTCCAGGCGGGTGATCCCGGCCGCCGCGTACGCCGCCTTCTCGTCCAGGGTCTCGTTGGCGAGCAGGGCCTCGGCCAGGGCGTCGAGCTGCGGGCGGTGCTCGCGCAGGACGCGGCAGGCCTCCTCGTAGCAGTCGTCGACGATGCGCCGCATCTCGTGGTCCACCGCGTCGAGGGTGGCGGGGGCGGCGGACAGGCCGTACGGGCTCTGCCCGTCGGAGGGGATCGCGGTCAGCCGGCCCACGCGTTCGCTCATCCCCCAGCGGCCGGCCATGCCGCGGGCGAGGCCGGTGACCTGTTCCAGGTCGCTCTCCGAGCCGGTGGTGATGACCTCGTAGACCACCTGCTCGGCGGCCATGCCGCCCAGCGCGCCGATGATGCGGCCGCGGAGGTAGTCCTCGGTGTACGCGTACCGGTCGGCGTCCGGGGCCGAGAGGGTGACGCCGAGGGCCCGGCCGCGGGGGACGATGGTGATCTTGCGTACGGGGTCGGCGCCGGGCCTGAGCATGCCCAGCAGGGCGTGGCCGCTCTCGTGGTAGGCTGTACGGCGGCGCTCGTCCTCGGGCATCACCAGCGACCGCTCCGCCCCCAGCTGCACCTTCTCCAGGGCGTCGGACAGGTCCGCCGGGCCGACCTGCGCGCGGCCGCGCTTGACGGCGAGGAGGGCGGCCTCGTTGGCGAGGTTGGCCAGTTCGGCGCCGGTCATGCCCGGGGTGGTGCGGGCGACCTGGTCCAGGTCCACGTCCGGGGCGAGCGGGATGTCGCGGGTGTGGATGCGCAGGATGGCCGCGCGCCCGGCGCGGTCGGGCGGCGAGACGACGACCGTGCGGTCGAAGCGGCCGGGCCGGGTCAGCGCCGGGTCCAGGACGTCGGCCCGGTTGGTGGCGGCCAGCACGATCACGCCCTCGGAGCCGGAGAAGCCGTCCATCTCGGTGAGGATCTGGTTGAGGGTCTGTTCGCGTTCGTCGTGGCCGCCCATGCCGGCGCCCGCGCCCCGGGCCCGGCCGATGGTGTCGATCTCGTCGATGAAGATGATCGCGGGGGCCACCTTGCGGGCCTCGGAGAAGAGCTCGCGCACCCGGGAGGCGCCGACGCCGACGATCATCTCGATGAACTCGGAGGCGGACGCCGAGAAGAAGGGCACCCCGGCCTCTCCGGCCACGGCGCGCGCCAGCAGGGTCTTGCCGGTTCCGGGCGGCCCGGCGAGCAGGACCCCGCGCGGCATCCGGGCGCCCATCCGGCGGTACTGCTCGGGGTTCTTGAGGAAGTCGACGACGTCGTTGAGCTCGCCCTCGACCTCGTCGATGCCCGCCACGTCCTCGAAGGTGGTGCGCTCGGTCCCGGCCAGTTCGACCGGTTTGGGCGGGGTCTTGCGGCCGAGGCCGCCCATGCCGCCGCCCATCCCCGCGCTCATCCGGCGGGCGATGAACACCCACAGGACGACCAGGAGCAGCATGGGGGCGAGCGAGAGCAGCAGATTGGCGAGGAAGCTGCGCTGTTCGACGACCGGTGAGGCCGTCACGGTGACCTGGTGCTGGGTGAGGTTGGCCCAGAGCTGGTCGTCCGCGAAGGCGGGGCGCTGGGTGACGAACTTGGTGTAGTCGCCCTTCCCGCCGGGGACGGGCTGCTTGCCCTTGAGTTCGCCCTGGATCGCGTCGCCCTTGGAGTAGATCTTCTCCACGTTGCCGGCGGCGACCTGCTTGCTGAACTCCGTGTACGAGATGACCGGCTCGTCGCCCTCGTTGAAGAACGACAGCACCACGTTGGCGATCAGGTAGACGATCAGGGCGGCGAGGACCAGTCCGCGCCAGCCGCCGGGCATCCGCTTCTTGGGCGGCGGGGCGGGCGGGGCGCCTTCCGAGCGCCAGGGGGTGTCGGCCCGGTCGCGCGGCGGTACGGGGGTGGGGCTGGGCACGGGGGCCTCCTTATGCCGTCTCCTCCCGGCCGACCATAGGCGACAAACAGGACGCATGCCCCCGCAGGAACGAGAGGGCCCCGGCCGTGCGCGTGCACGGCCGGGGCCCTCTTCGCGTACCGGGTACGCCCGCCCGGTCTACTTCATGAACTTCTTGAACTCGTCCGGCAGGTCGAAGTCCTGACCGGCCTGGCCGCCCGCGGGGAGGCCGAACGGGTTGCCGCCGGCGGCGGGCTCGGCCGGCGTCTGCGGACCCTGCTCGCGCCGGGCCGCGGCCGCGGCCTCCTCTTCCTTGCGCTTCATCGGGTTGCCGCTCTTGCGCTTGCCCTTGGCCTGCTTGATCTGCTTCTTCTGCCGGCCGGGACCGCCGCCCATGCCCGGGATGCCCGGCATTCCGGGCATGCCGCCGCCCTGGGCCATGCGGGACATCATCTTGCGGGCCTCGAAGAACCGCTCGACGAGGCTCTTGACGGCGCTGACCTCGACGCCGGAACCCTTGGCGATGCGGGCGCGGCGCGAGCCGTTGATGATGTGCGGGTCGTGCCGCTCGGCCGGGGTCATCGACTTGATGATCGCGGCGGTGCGGTCCACGTCGCGCTCGTCGATGTTGTTGATCTGGTCCTTGATCTGGCCCATGCCCGGGAGCATGCCGAGCAGCTTGGAGATGGAGCCCATCTTGCGGACCTGCTCCATCTGGGCCAGGAAGTCGTCGAGCGTGAACTCCTTGGGACCCTTGGCGAGCTTGGCCGCCATCTTCTCGGCCTCGGCCTGCGAGAAGGTCTTCTCGGCCTGCTCGATCAGGGTGAGCATGTCACCCATGTCGAGGATCCGGCCCGCCATGCGGTCGGGGTGGAAGGCGTCGAACTCGTCGAGCTTCTCGCCGTTCGAGGCGAACATGATCTGCTTGCCGGTGACGTGCGCGATCGACAGCGCGGCACCGCCGCGGGCGTCGCCGTCGAGCTTGGAGAGCACCACGCCGTCGAAGCCGACGCCGTCGCGGAAGGCCTCGGCGGTGTTGACCGCGTCCTGGCCGATCATGGCGTCGACGACGAAGAGGATCTCGTCCGGGCTGACGGCGTCGCGGATGTCCGCGGCCTGCTGCATCAGCTCGGCGTCGATGCCGAGGCGGCCGGCGGTGTCGACGACGACGATGTCGTACTGCTTGGTGCGCGCGTACTCGACCGAGTCCTTCGCGACCTGGACCGGGTCGCCGACGCCGTTGCCGGGCTGGGGCGCGTAGACCGCGACGCCCGCGCGCTCGGCGACCACGGACAGCTGGTTGACGGCGTTGGGGCGCTGGAGGTCACAGGCGACCAGCAGCGGGGAGTGGCCCTGGCCCTTCAGCCAGAGGCCGAGCTTTCCGGCCAGCGTGGTCTTGCCGGCGCCCTGGAGGCCGGCCAGCATGATCACGGTGGGCGCGGTCTTGGCGAAGCGCAGCCGGCGGGTCTCGCCGCCGAGGATGGAGACCAGCTCGTCGTTGACGATCTTCAGGACCTGCTGGCCGGGGTTCAGCGCCTTGCTGACCTCCTCGCCACGGGCCCTTTCCTTGACGTTCGCGATGAAGGAGCGGACGACGGGAAGCGCGACGTCGGCCTCGAGGAGGGCGATACGGATTTCCCGCGCCGCAGCGTCGATGTCCTGCTCGGAGAGGCGGCCTTTGCCCCGCAGGGACTTGAAGGTCGCGCTGAGGCGGTCGGAAAGCGTATCGAACACGGTGGTCGCGATTCCTCGGGTCGGGGGCGTGGTGGTCGTCCCCCAGGGTATCGGGCCACGCCGCCTGCCCGGCCCTGCGGGCGCATTTCTGCCCGGCACCGCCCCCCGCGGGCCCCCACGGCCGCCTCCCAGGGCCCCGGACGGGGGTACGGGAGGCGGGCCGGGGCCTACGACAGGGCCGCCGCCACCGCCGCGGCCAGGGCGGCGGCGTCGGGAGCGGGCAGGGGTTTGCCGTCGGTGTCGACCACGTAGAGGGTGTCCACGGCGTTGGCGCCGAGCGTCGAGACGTGGGCGCTGCGCACCCGGACCCCGCAGGCTTCCAGGGCGCGCCCGATCCGGTGCAGCAGCCCCACCGCGTCGGGCGCCCGCACCTCCAGGACGGTGGCCAGCGAGGAGACGTCCGGGACCACCGCGACCCGGGGAGGCGGCGGGACCACCCCGCGCCGCCGGGGGTACGCCGCCTCGCGGTCGGCCAGCTTCGCCGGGACGTCCAACGAGCCGTCCAGCGCCCGGAGCAGGTCGGTCCGCAGCTGGGCGGCCTGCGGCAGCGACCCGTACTCGGCGGCCACCCGCCAGCGCAGCACCAGGGCCTCGCCCAGCCGGTCGGGGAGTTCCAGGAAGCGCAGCTCGGCCGCCCGTACGGTCAGCCGGTGCAGTGCCAGGACCCCGGCCGCCGCCGGGAGCACCCCGGGCTGGTCCGGGACGGCGACGACGAGTTCGGCCCCGACCGCGTCGTCCTCCTCCCGGCGGGCGTGCAGCGCGAGCACCGGCTCCCCGGTGCGCAGGGCCTCCACGGCGAGGCGTTCCTGTGCGGTGCTCGGGATCTCCGGCTCGGCGGGGGCGGGGGCGGCGCCGCTCAGCAGCGCGGCGACCCGGGAGACGAGGTCGGCCACGAGGGAGCCGCGCCAGGTGCTCCAGGCCGCGGGCCCGGTGGCGAGCGCGTCGGCCTCGGTGAGGGCGTGCAGCACCTCCAGGGTGGCGGTGGAGCCGACGGCCTCGGCGACGGCCTTGACCGTCGCGGGGTCGTCGAGGTCGCGCCGGGTCGCGGTGTCGACCAGCAGCAGGTGGTGGCGTACGAGGGTGGCCAGCACGGCGGCGTCCTCGTGGCCGAAGCCGAGCCGGGCGGCCGTGTCCCGGGCGATGGTCTCGCCGGCCACCGAGTGGTCCCCGGGCCAGCCCTTGCCGATGTCGTGCAGCAGGGCCGCCATCAGCAGCAGGTCGGGGCGGCCCACCCGGCGGGTCAGCGCGGAGGCCCGTACGGCCGTCTCGATGAGGTGGCGGTCCACGGTCCAGGTGTGCACCGGGTTGCGCTGCGGCCGGCAGCGCACCCGTTCCCAGTCGGGGAGCAGCCGGGTGATCAGCCCCTCGGCCTCCAGCGCCTCCCACACGGCCACCGTGGGCTCCCCGGCGCCCAGCAGGGTGAGGAGCTGTTCCCGGGCCTCCGCCGGCCAGGGGACGGGCAGCGGCCTGCCCTGGGCCGCGAGGCGGCGTACGGCGTGCAGCGAGACGGGCAGGCCCGCCTGGGCGGCGGCCGCGGCGAAGCGCAGGGGCAGTACGGGGTCACGGTCCGGGCGGGCCGCGAGTGCCAGTACGGCCTCGCCGTCGGACTCCACCACGCCCTCGGCGAGCGGCGCCCGCGGGGCGGCGGGCGCCCCCCGGGCGGCGAGCAGTCCGCGCAGCCGGGGCCGGGCCGCGCGGGCCCGCAGGACCCGGCCGACCTCGCGCCAGGTCACGTCGCCGGCGTAGGAGATCACCCGGGCGGCCTCGTACACCTCGCGCAGCAGCGCGTCCGCGTCGAGCAGCCCCAGCCGGGCGGCGACCTGGGGCTGCTCCTGGAGGGCGAGCCGGTCGGTGGCCCGGCCGGTCACCAGGTGCAGCGCGTCCCGCGCGTCCAGCAGCCGCCGCCGGGCGTCGGCGAGTCCCTCGCGGGGGGCGTCGGCCAGCCAGGAGGCGGCGACGGCGCGCAGCGCGGTGGCGTCGCGCAGCCCGCCGCGGGCTTCCTTCAGGTCGGGTTCCAGCAGGAAGCGCAGCTCTCCGGCCCGTTCGGCCCGTTCCAGGCACAGGGCGTGCAGTTCGGGGAGCCGCCGCAGCGCCTGGTTGCGCCAGTCGGCCAGGACCGAGGTGCGCACCCCGGCGAGGAGCCCGGCGTCCCCGGCGACGAGCCGCGCGTCCAGCAGTCCGAGGTGGGCCTTGAGGTCCTCGGCGGCGGTCTTGCGGGCCTCGGCCGGGGTCCGCACGGAGTGGTCCAGGGACAGCCCGAGGTCCCAGACGGGGTACCAGAGGCGGTCGGCGAGGGCGCTCAGCGCGGCGGGCCGGGCCTTGCCGTCGTGGAGCAGCAGCAGATCGAGGTCGCTGCGCGGGGAGAGCTCCCCGCGCCCGTAGCCGCCGACGGCGACGAGGGCGGCGCCCCGTACGCCGGCGTCCCGGGCCGCGGTGGTGAACAGGGCGTTCAGCCACCGGTCGGAGAGTGTGGACAGGGCGGAACGCCGGGCGGGCCCGGACCGCGTCTCCTCCTGGAGGAGCCGCAGCCGGGCCGCGGCGTAGCCGCCGGGTCCCGGACCGTCCGGGCGGCCCGGGCCGGCCGTGCCGTCGGTGGTGTCTTCGAGGCTCGTCACCCGGGGGCTCCCGTCACCTAGAGCGCGTCGGCGCCGCGCTCGCCGGTGCGGACCCGGACGACCGAGTCCACGGGGACGCTCCACACCTTGCCGTCGCCGATCTTGCCGGTGCTGGCGGCGCTCACGATGACGGAGATCAGTTCCTCGGCGTCGGCGTCGTCGACGAGCACCTCGATGCGGATCTTCGGTACGAGGTCGACGGTGTACTCGGCGCCCCGGTAGACCTCGGTGTGGCCGCGCTGGCGCCCGTAGCCGCTGGCTTCGGAGACGGTCAGTCCCTGGACCCCGAAGGCGTGGAGGGCTTCCTTGATCTCGTCCAGCTTGTAGGGCTTGACGATCGCGGTGATCAGCTTCATGCGTCGACCTTCTTGCTCGCTGCGGGGGCGGAGGCGGGGGCGGTGGTGCTCCGGGAGGAGATGCCGCCGCCCGCTCCGCTGAAGTCGTAGGCGGTCTCGGCGTGCTCGTGCTGGTCGATGCCGGAGACCTCCACGTCCTCGGATACCCGCATCCCGATGGTCTTGTCGAGGAGGAAGGCCAGGACGGCGGAGACGACGAGGGAGTAGGCGAGGACCGAGAACACCCCGACGGCCTGCTTGCCGAGCTGGGCCAGGCCGCCGCCGTAGAAGAGGCCGGCCGCGTCGGACTGGACCCCGCCGGTGGCGAAGAGGCCGACGAGCAGGGAGCCGGCGATGCCGCCGACGAGGTGGACGCCGACCACGTCGAGGGAGTCGTCGTAGCCGAAGCGGTACTTCAGGCCGACGGCCATGGCGCAGAGCACTCCGGCGATGGCGCCGACCGCGATCGCGCCGAGCGGGCTGACGGAGCCGCCCGCGGGGGTGATGGCGACGAGACCGGCGACCGCGCCGGAGGCGGCGCCCAGGGTGGTGAAGGAGCCGTGGCGGAGCTTCTCGTAGCCGAGCCAGGCGAGCATGGCGGCGGCGGTGGCGACCTGGGTGTTGACGAACATGACCGCGCCGACGCCGTCGTCGTTGCCGAGCCAGGATCCGGCGTTGAAGCCGAACCAGCCGAACCACAGCAGACCGGCGCCGAGCATCACGAGGGGCAGGCTGTGCGGGCGCATCGGGTCCTTCTTGAAGCCGACGCGCTTGCCGATGACGAGGATGACGCCCAGCGCCGCGGCGCCCGCGTTGATGTGGACGGCGGTGCCGCCGGCGAAGTCGATGACGCCGAGCTCGAAGAGCCAGCCGCCGGCGCCCCAGACCCAGTGGGCGACGGGGAAGTAGACGACGGTGACCCACAGGGCGGAGAACAGCACCCAGGCGCTGAACTTCACGCGGTCGGCGAGGGCGCCGCTGATCAGGGCCGGGGTGATGACGGCGAACATCAGCTGGAAGACGGCGAAGACGTAGACCGGGATCGTGTAGCCGTCCCACAGCTCGGTGATCCCGATGCCGCTGAGGCCGACGTAGTCGGAGTTCCAGCCGATGAGGGAGCCGGAGTCGGTGCCGAAGGCGAGGCTGAAGCCGAACAGGACCCACAGGATCGTGACGATCCCGAGGCTGATGAAGCTCATCATCAGCATGTTGAGGCTGCTCTTGACGCGGACCATGCCTCCGTAGAAGAAGGCGAGTCCCGGGGTCATCAGCATGACCAGGGCGGAGCAGATGAGCATGAACCCGGTGTTCGCGGCAGACAGGGTCGGGGCGTCTGCCGCGAGGGTCGTGATGGCTGATGCCATCGGCGTCTCCTCGTCGTCGGTACGTTCGCGTGCGGGCGAGCGTGAAAACCTGAGCGGCGCAAGGCGTAGGCCGGGGGGCTGGCCTGGGGACTGGCCGGTTATGAGCCCTGAGGTTCGCGCAGGCCGGTTTCCGGCGGCGCCGCTGGGTGTTTCGCCGCGATGACGAAGAGGTCGTGCGTGTTACACGTCAATGAACGGAACTCGAAGGCTCCTGGAGCCCCCGGGAGGGGCGGACCGCCTAGACCGCCTCGGCGGCCTCGGGCAGCCGGGAGGCGAGCAGGTCGGTGAGGCGGACCACCTCGGCGACGTCGCCGTATTCACGGGCGGCGCTGTCGACGGTCTTGCGGAGCCGGTTGTTCACCCGTTCGGAGCGCACCTTTCGCGCCACGTCGAGGGCCTGGTCCACGAGGAGCGTGGCCTGCTCGGGTTCCCGCTGGAGGAGGTGGACGGTGGCCATGCCGATGAGGTTCAGGGCGTAGGAGCGCTGGTGCTCGTCGTCCTTGGAGAAGAGGTCGACGGCCCGCTGCATCACCGGCTCGGCGAGCGAGGCGTAGGTGGGGCTGCGCCCGGCGACGTAGGCCAGGTCGCGGTACGAGTGGGAGTTCTCGCCGTTGAGCTCGGCCTCGGAGAAGAAGCGGATCCAGTCGGGCTCGGGCTCGCCGTCGAAGCCGACGTCGGAGAAGGTGTCCTCGGCCATGCGCACGGCCCGCTTGCAGCGGCTGGGCTGTCCCATGTTGGCGTAGGCGCGGGCCTCCATCGCGTACAGCATGGCCTGGGTGCGCGGTCCGGCGCAGTCGCGGCTGCCGTACTGGGCGAGGTGGACGAGCTCCAGGGCGTCCTCGGGCCGTCCGAGGTGGATCATCTGGCGGCTCATGCTGGAGAGGATGTACGACCCGAGCGGTTTGTCGCCGCCCTCCTTCGCGGCGTGCAGCGCGAGGACGAAGTACTTCTGGGCGGTCGGGTGCAGGCCGATGTCGTAGCTCATCCAGCCGGCGAGTTCGGAGAGCTCCGCGGCGACCTTGAAGAGCCGCTTCATGACCGGGGCCGGGTGGTTCTCCTGGAGCAGGTCGGTGACCTCGTGCAGTTGCCCGACGACGGCCTTGCGGCGCAGTCCGCCGCCGCACTGGGCGTCCCACTGCCGGAACATCACGGTGGTGGCCTCCAGCAGGCCGAGTTCCGGTTCGGAGAGCCGGGGCGGCCGGTGTCCGGCGGCGCCCGCCGCACCGCCCCCCTCCCGCGATCCCGGGTCGGCGGCCGGGACGGGGACGAGCCAGCGCTGCATGGGCTCGATGAGGGCGGGGCCGGCGGAGAGGGCGAGGGAGGTCCCGAGGAAGCCCCGGCGGGCCAGCATGAGGTCGCTGCGGGAGAACTCGCTGAGCAGCTCCACCGTCTGCGGGCCAGCCCACGGCAGGTCGACCCCGGAGACGGAGGGGGTCTGGTGGGCGGTGCGCAGGCCGAGCTGCTCGATGGCGACGACGGACCCGAAGCGCTCGGAGAACAGCTCGGAGAGGATGCGGGGCACCGGTTCGCGGGGCTGCTCGCCGTCGAGCCAGCGGCGCACCCGGGAGGTGTCGGTGCTGATGTGGTGGGCGCCCATCTGGCGGGCGCGACGGTTCACCTGGCGGGCGAGTTCGCCCTTGGACCAGCCGCTGCGGACGAACCACGAGGTCAGCTGGTCGTTCCGGTCGGCGGCCTCGCCACTCGTTCCGCTTGCGCCGCTGCCGCTCACTGGAACGCCCCCATCCTGCATCGCCTCTTCACCACGAACCCTGACCGGAGCGGGTGGCGCCGCCGGGGACCTTCACAGGTCCTTCACAGATTGCCTCCGGCATACCCACGGCCGGGTCCGTCCTACGGGTTCGTGCACCGAAAGTAATCCTACGATCACCCCTGCCGCGAGGTCGATCCCGGAAACGCCACCATTCGCCACCCCTTCGAATGAACTCCCCACCGGCCAGGCGCGATTCACTTGACACCGAGGCGAAACGGAACGGTTGGACGGGAGTGCGCACGGGGCGCGCGCGGCGAGGAGTGCGCCGGGCGGCCCCGGTGGAGGGCGCACCGCACCCGTCCGCCGACCGGTCCCGCCGACGTCGTAACCACCGGCGCGTCCGACCCGTTGGAGGGGGCATGGGCATGGGCTTCACGATCGGCGGCAGCCGCGGCACCAAGGAGTTCCGTTCCGGCGTCCGGCGCCGCGGCCGGACTTCGGAGTGCACGACGGTGGCGGAGTACACGGGACTGTGGGGCTGGGCCGCGGTCCCCGGCGCCCGGGCCGCGGCCCCGGGCCGCGACTGCTCCTGCGGTCATACGAACTGCCCCGCGCCGGGGGCGCATCCGCTCGACTTCGCTCCCACCGTTCCCGGCGGCGCCACCCTGGACGAGGTCGCCGAAGTGTGGGGCGAGTACCCGGGCGCGGCGATCCTGCTCCCCGTGGGCCCCGCCTTCGACGTGATCGAGGTGTCCGAGGAGGCCGGCCGGCGCGCCCTGGTCCGGATGGAACGCATGGGGCTGCCGCTGGGCCCGGTGACGGTGACCCCGGACGGCCGCGCGCAGTTCTTCGTCGCCCCGGGGGCGGCCGCCGGGCTGCCGCAGCTGCTGTACCGGATGGGCTGGGACGACGCCGATCTGGACCTGCGCGCCCTGGGCCACGGCTCCTTCCTGACCGCTCCGCCCAGCGACCACGCGGGCCTGGGCCCGGCCGGCTGGCTGCGCGGCCCCGCGCTGGACTGCGCCGGCGGGCCCCCGCAGGCCCGGCTGCTGCTGGGCACCCTCGCCTACACCTGCCACCGCTTCAGGGCCTGACCCCCGCCCCCACGATCGCCAGTGCCCCCGCATCCGGCGCGGATGCGGGGGCACTGGTACGCGTAAGGGCGGCTGATCCCGGAGCCGGGCCTCAGTCGCCGGTCAGTCGCCGATGAGGGCGTCGACGAACGCCTCCGGCTCGAAGGGGGCCAGGTCGTCCGCGCCCTCGCCGAGGCCGATGAGCTTGACGGGAACGCCCAGCTCGCGCTGGACGGCGATGACGATGCCGCCCTTGGCGGTGCCGTCGAGCTTGGTCAGCACGATGCCGGTGATGTCGACGACCTCGGCGAAGACGCGCGCCTGGGTCAGGCCGTTCTGGCCGGTGGTGGCGTCGAGGACGAGCAGCACCTCGTCCAGCGGGCCGTGCTTCTCGACGACCCGCTTGACCTTGCCGAGCTCGTCCATGAGGCCGGTCTTGGTGTGCAGGCGGCCGGCGGTGTCGATGAGCACGACGTCCGCACCCTCGGCGATGCCCTCCTTGACAGCGTCGAACGCGATGGAGGCGGGGTCGCCGCCCTCGGGGCCGCGCACGGTGCGCGCCCCGACCCGCTCACCCCAGGTCTGGAGCTGGTCGGCGGCGGCGGCGCGGAAGGTGTCCGCGGCGCCGAGGACCACGCTGCGGCCGTCGGCGACGAGCACGCGGGCCAGCTTGCCGGTGGTGGTGGTCTTGCCGGTGCCGTTGACGCCGACGACCATCACGACGGCCGGGGTGTCGACGCCGCTCTCGGTCTTCACGGCACGGTCGAAGTCGGTGCCCAGCAGGGTCACCAGCTCTTCCTTCAGCAGCGCGCGCAGCTCGGCGGGGGACCGGGTGCCGAGCACCTTGACCCGCTCGCGGAGCCGCTCCACCAGCTCCTGGGTGGGCGCGACACCGACGTCGGCGATGAGGAGGGTCTCCTCGATCTCCTCCCAGGTGTCCTCGTCGAGGTGCTCGCGGGAGAGCAGCGTGAGCAGTCCCTTGCCGAGCGAGTTCTGGGACCGGGCGAGCCGGGCGCGCAGCCGGACCAGGCGGCCGGCGGTGGGCTCGGGCACCTCGATCTCGGGCGCCGCGACCACCGGGTCCTCGATGGCGACCGGCGACTCGGTGGCCGGCTCCGCCTCCGGGAGCCCGACCTCCTCGATGGTGCGGCGCGGCTCTTGCGCCGTCTCTACGGCGTCCTCCCCCACCTGCGGTTCGGCAGGCGGGGCAGTGATGGTCGGCGTGCTCGGCGGCGCCGTGGGGGGCAGCTGCTTCTTCTTGCGGCTGCTGACCACGAGCCCGCTGATCGCGCCGACCGCGACCAGGGCGATGACTACAGCAAGGATCAGGATTTCCATAACCACCCCAGTATCGGCCACGAGCCGCCCCGGACCTCGGACCTTGGATGTTCCCACCAGGCCGTAAGCCTCTATTTGTTGTTTTAACGACAAATCTACGATGATGGACGACTTGCCCCGACCCTCCCCCACCGGAGTACCGCATGCCTGCCGAAGAGACCTCCGTCGAGACCCGCGGTCTGGAGCCCGTCCCCGACGCGGAGCGCGGCGGCCGGGTCCGCGAGCTCGTCCCCACCTGGGTGGCCGCGAACATCAGCGTGCTGCTGCTCACCATGGGTGCGGGACTGGTGATCTTCAACAAGCTGAACATCTGGCAGGTGCTCGTCGTCGCGGTCGCCGCCCCCGTGGTCTCGTACGGGATGGTCGGCCTCATCTCCATCGCCGGAAAGCGCGGCGGGTCGCCCGGCATGGCCCTCTCGCGGGCCGTGTTCGGCCAGCGCGGCAACCTCTTCCCGGGCGCCCTGATCTGGGTGGCCCGCTGGGGCTGGGAGACGATCAACGCCGTCAGCGGCGCCTATGCCGTGCTGACCGTCCTCGATCTGCTCTTCGGCATCAAGAGCAACACCCCCCTCATCGTCATCACCCTGCTCTTCTTCGTGGGCTGCACCTTCGTGGTCTCGGGACTCGGCATCAACGCGCTGCGCGTCTGCTCGAAGTGGTCGACGTACCTGTTCGGCGCGTTCAGCGTGCTGGTCCTCGGCTACCTGCTCTTCACCACCGACTGGTCCGCCGTCTTCGGCAAGCCGGCCGGTTCGACGGCGATGATGATCGCGGGCATCGGCACCATCGCGGCGGGCGGCATCAGCTGGGTGCCCTCCGGCCCGGACTTCACCCGCTACCTGCCCCGCACCGCCTCCTCCAGGGGACTGGTCGGCGCGACGATCGGCGGCGCGGGCGTGGTCGTCCTGCCGATGGTGCTGATGGGCGCGGTCATGGCCGTCGGCACTCCGGACCTGGCCACGGCCCAGGACCCGGTCTCCTTCATCGGCGAGCTGCTGCCGACCTGGATCGCGGTCCCGTACCTGCTCATCGCCCTCATCGGCATGCTGCTGATCAACTCGATGTCCATGTACTCGGCCGGGTTCACCGCCCAGACCCTGGGCATCAAGGTCCCCCGCGCCTGGGCGGTCAGCGTCAACGCGGTCATCAGCCTCGTCTGCGGGTTCCTGCTGATGGTCGTCGCCACCAGCTTCTTCGGTTCCTTCATCTCCTTCCTGACCCTGCTGGCCGTGGCCTTCTCCGCCTGGATCGGCGTCTTCGGCGTGGACATGCTGCGCCGCACCTCCTACGACGGCGCCGCCCTGCTGGACACCACCCCGGGCAGCGCCTACTGGTACCGGGGCGGATTCGCCTGGCAGGCGATGACGGCCTGGGGATCCGCCCTGGTGGCGGGGCTGCTGTTCACCAAGGTGGACTGGTTCAGCGGGCCGCTGGCTTCGACCTGGATCGGCGAGAACGGCCTCGGCTGGGTGACCGGCGTCCTGACCTCCGGCGTGCTGTACGCCGTACTGCCGCGCACCGCGGCCCCTGCGGGGCGGGGGCCCGCCGAGGAGCCCGAGCCGGTCGGATCCCTGTCCAACTGACGCTTCGTCAGCTAGCGTCCCCCTTCGCCCGCCCACCCACCTCCGGCGAAGGGGGACCGCCCCATGCCCATCACCGTGGCCCGGTTCAATCTGGTCGACCCGAACGGCACTCCCGAGACCCTTTCCGCCCGCTACCGGGCGGCCCTGGAGATGGCGAAGTACGCGGACGACCGCGGGATCGACACCATCCAGACGGAGGAGCACCACGGCACCGCCAACAACTGGCTGCCCTCCCCCTTCGCCTTCGCGGGCGCGGTGTTCGGCGCCACCCGCCGGATCGCGGTCACCGTCTCGGCGATCATCGGCCCGCTCTACGATCCGCTCCGGGCCGCCGAGGACATCGCGGTGCTGGACCTGCTGAGCGGCGGCCGGCTGGTGACGGTGGCGGGCATCGGCTACCGCCCCGAGGAGTACGAGCAGCAGGGCGTGGAGTGGGGCCGGCGCGGCCGCCTCCAGGACGAGCTGCTGGAGACCCTGCTGAAGGCGTGGACCGGCGAACCCTTCGTCTTCCGCGGCCGCACCGTACGCGTCACCCCGCGCCCCCTGACCCGGCCGCACCCCCTGCTCCTGGTCGGCGGGAGCTCCGAGGCCGCGGCCCGGCGCGCGGCCCGGCTCGGGCTGCCCTTCTTCCCCAGCGCCCACCTGCCGGAGCTGGAGGCCTACTACCGGGCGCGGCTGGCGGAGTACGGCACCGAGGGGTTCTGCATGATGCCCGCCGCCGAGACCCCGCTGCTGCACATCGCCGAGGACCCGGACCGGGTCTGGGCCCAGTACGGGGAACGGTTCCTGCACGAGGCCGGGATGTACGCCTCCTGGCAGTCCAAGGACATCCGCAGCGCCGTGCGCTCGGGCGCCCGCTCGGTGGCCGAGCTGCGCGCCGAGGGCGTCTACCGGGTGCTGACCCCGGACGAGGCGGTGGCGTACGCCCGGAGCGCGGGCGAGACGGGGAACCTGGTGCTGCACCCGCTGTGCGGAGGGATGCCCGTGGACGAGGGCTGGCGCAGCCTCCAGCTGCTGTGCGAACGGGTGCTGCCCCGGCTCAAGGACTGAGCCGGGGCAGCACCCGTGGAGGAGAGGGGTGGTGGCGGGGGATGGTTACCCCATCTCCTCCAACGCCTTGCCCTTGGTCTCCGGCACCCACTTGAGGATGAAGGGGATCGAGAGCACGGCGAAGACCGCGTAGATGACGTAGGCGCCGGAGAGGTTCCAGTCCGAGAGGGTCGGGAACGACACCGTGATGACCCAGTTGGCGATCCACTGGGCGGCGGCGGCCACGCCGAGGGCGGCGGCGCGGATGCGGCCCGGGAACATCTCGCCGAGCAGCACCCAGACCACCACGCCCCACGAGAGGGCGAAGAAGAGGACGAAGCAGTTCGCCGCGATCAGGGCGACGAGCCCCTGGGCGTGCGGCAGGGCGATCTCGCCGCCGCTGGTGTCCTTGTAGGAGAAGGCCCAGGCGGCGAGCCCGAGGGAGATCGCCATGCCCACGGAGCCGATGAGGGCCAGCGGCTTGCGGCCGATCCGGTCCACGAAGAGCATCGCGATCACCGTACCGATGATGTTCACGACCGAGGTCTCGAAGGAATACAGGAACGAGGAGCTCGGGTCGATGCCCACCGACTGCCACAGCGAGGAGCTGTAGTAGAAGATCACGTTGATGCCGACGAGCTGCTGGAAGACCGACAGGCCGATGCCGATCCAGACGATCGGCAGGAAGCCGAAGCGGCCGCCGAGGAGGTCCTTGAAGGTGGACTTGACCTCGGAGTGGATGGCGCTGTCGATCTCGCGGACCCGGGCGTCGGCGTCGATGCCCTCGCCCTCGACCTCGCGCAGCACCGTCTTGGCCTTCTCCATGCGGCCGACCGAGACGAGGAAGCGCGGGGACTCGGGGATGGCGAAGGACAGCAGGCCGTAGAGCACGGCCGGGACGACCATGACGCCGAGCATCCACTGCCAGGCTTCCAGGCCGGCGATCTCGCCGCGCTGGTCGCCGCCGGCGAGGTTGAGGATGCCCCAGTTGACCAGCTGCGAGACGGCGATGCCGATGACGATGGCGGCCTGCTGGAAGGAGGCGAGCCGGCCGCGGTAGGCGGGCGGCGAGACTTCGGCGATATAGGCGGGGCCGATCACCGAGGCCATGCCGATGCCGAAGCCGCCGATGACGCGCCACACGGCGAGGTCCCAGAGGGCGAACGGCAGGGCCGAGCCGATGGCGCTCGCGGTGAAGAGGACGGCCGCGATCTGCATGCACCGGATACGGCCGATCCGGTCGGCGATGCGGCCGGCGGTGGCGGCGCCGAGGGCGCAGCCGATGAGGGCGGCGGCGATCACCTGGGCGAGGGTGGCGGAGCCGACGTCGAACCGGTCCCGGATCGCCTCGACCGCTCCGTTGATGACGGAACTGTCGTAGCCGAAGAGGAATCCGCCCATGGCCGCGGCGGCGGTGATGAAGATGACGTGCCCGAGGTGGTCGGGCTGCCCGGAGCCTGCGCCGCCGGGCGTCGGTGCCTTCGCTGTGCTGCTGGTCAAGGTGTGCTCCGTGGGGGGTTCGTCCGTTCTCCTAGTGGCGCACAGGTCAAGATCGGGCACCACCGGAAGCCGGGAGACAGCGGAGCGAGCCTATTCGTTCATTTCCTGAAGTCAATAGCGGATGTGAAAGTCATGAAATCCGCACGGTGGGGCAGGTTGACTTCAGTTTCTGAACGCAGAAGGAGGATCACCGCAGGCGCTGGCTGATCACCTTCGAGACCCCGTCGCCCTGCATAGAGATCCCGTAGAGCGCGTCCGCGACCTCCATCGTCCGCTTCTGGTGCGTGATGACGATCAGCTGCGAGCTCTCCCGCAGCTCCGCCATGATCCGGATCAGCCGCTGGAGGTTGGTGTCGTCCAGGGCCGCCTCGACCTCGTCCATCACGTAGAACGGACTGGGCCGCGCCTTGAAGATGGAGACCAGCAGCGCCACGGCCGTCAGCGACCGCTCGCCGCCCGAGAGCAGCGACAGCCGCTTGACCTTCTTGCCCGGCGGGCGGGCCTCCACGTCCACCCCGGTCGCCAGCATGTCGTCGGGATCGGTCAGCACCAGCCTTCCCTCTCCGCCGGGGAACAAGCGCGAGAAGACCCCCTCGAACTCCCGGGCCGTGTCCCGGTAGGCCTCGGTGAACACCTCCTCGACCCGCCGGTCCACTTCCTTCACCACTTGAAGGAGGTCGGCCCGCGTTTTGCGCAGGTCCTCCAGCTGTTCGCTGAGGAACTTGTGCCGCTCTTCGAGTGCCGCGAACTCCTCCAGTGCGAGCGGGTTGACCTTGCCGAGCTGCTGGTAGGCCCGTTCGGCCGTCTTCAGCCGCTTCTCCTGCTGCGCCCGGACGAAGGGGCCGGGCCGGTTGCGGGGATCACCGGGGTCCTCCGGAAGGGCCTCGCCCTCGGCCGCCGGGGACGGCGGCACCGGCTGGTCGGGGCCGTACTCCGCGACGAGCGCGGTCGGCTCCACGCCCAGTTCCTCCAGCGCCCGCGTCTCCAGCTGTTCGATCCGCAGCCGCTTCTCGGCGCCGAGCACCTCGCCGCGGTGCACCGAGTCGGTGAGTTTGTCGAGTTCGGCCTTCAGGTCCCGGCCGTGGCCGCGGGCCTCGCCGAGCTCACGCTCGGAGCGCCCCTTGGCCCCTTCCGCCGCCGTACGCTCCCGGTCCGCCCGGCCGATCGACACCTCCAGGTGCGCCAGCAGCTGCCGGGCGCCGTCGGCCACTGCCCGGCCCACCTCGGCCTCGTGGCGCAGCCGCAGCCGGCGCCGATCGGCGCGCGCCCGGGCCTCGCGCTCGGCCCGGGCCGCGCGGTCGAGACCGTCCGCGCGGCCTGCCAGGCCCTTGACCCGCTCCTCGTGGGTGCGCAGCTGGAGGCGGGCCTCCATCTCGGTCTGCCGCGCGTTCGCCCCGTCGGCCGCGAGGCGGTCCCGCGCGCCGGTGTCGGGCTCCCGCTCGGCCGGCATCTCCTCCACCGCCGCGAGCCGCTCGGCGCATTCCGCTACGTCGGCCCGCGCGCGTTCCAGCGCCTCGCCGGCCTGGACCACGGCCCGGGCGGTGCGCTCCGCTTCGCCGAGGGCCCCCTTCGCCTGCCCGGCCAGCCGCCCGAGCTGCTGGGCGACCCCGGCCCTGGCCTGCTCACCGGCCCGGCGCCGCTCGGCCAGCTCCTCGGCCAGGGCCGCCGCCGCGTCCCGCAGCCCCCGGGCCCGGTCCTGGGCCCCGGCCAGCTCCCGGCACTCGCCGTCGAGCCGTTCCAGTTCCGCGGCCGCCTCGTCCACCGCGGCCTGCACCTCGATCAGGCTGGGCGCGCCGGCGGAGCCGCCGTGGGCGAGGTGTGCGCCGAGGACGTCGCCGTCGGCGGTCACCGCGACGAGCCCGGGGTGTGCGGCCACCACGGCTTCGGCCTCCTCCAGGGAGCCGACGACCACGTGGTCCCGGAGCACCCGGGCCACGGCCTCCCGCGCCCCGGCGTCCCCGGCCACCAACCGGGCCGCCTCCACCCACGTCTGCCGCGCGGCGTCCGGCGCCACCGCGGCCGCCCGCCCGCCGCCCCCGGGCAGCAGCCCCTCTCCCGCCACCGGAACCGGCCCCGCGGCGAGCCCGGGCTCCGAAGCCCGACCCGACCCCTGACCGAAGCCCTGGCCCTGGCCCAGACTCAGGGCCTGGTCCTGGTCCCGGCCCTGGCCCCGGCGCTGGCCTTGGCCTTGGCCTTGGCCTTGGCCCAGACTCAGGCCCTGGCCCTGGTCCTGGTCCTGGTCCCGGCCCTGGCCCTGGCTCTGGCCCTGGCACGGGTCAGGGTCCTGGCCGTCGGTCAGGTCCGGGCCTTGGGCCTGGGCGGGAAACGCGGCCGGGTCCGGGTCCGGGGCGGGAACCGCGGCCGGGTCCGGGTCCGGGGCGGCGGGCTGGGGCGGGACCGCGGGGGTGCGGGGTCCGGTGATCAGGAAGGTGGCGCGGCCGGCGTCGGTCTCGCGCAGGTGCCGGATGGCCTCGGCCGCCGACCCCGGCGAGACGACGGCCAGCGCGTCGGCGGCGGCCCCGAGCGCCGCCGCCACGGCGACCTCGTACCCCGCGACGACCGTGACCCGCTCCGCGGCCGGCCCCAGCACTCCGGCCAGCCGCTCGCGCGCGGCAAGCAGCGCCCCCGTTCCGTCCTTGCGCCGCAGCCCCAGCGCGAGCGCCTCCCGCCGGGCCGCGACCGCCGCCCGGGACCGCTCGGCGGCGGTCACCGCCTCCCGGGCGGCGGCCAGCGCGGCCTCCGCCCCGGCCAGCCCGGCCCGCGCCCGCTCGTACTCCCCCTCCACCGAGGGGTCCTCCAGCCCGCCGACCTCCTCGGCCAGCGCCTCGTACTCCTCCCGGGCGCCCTCCGCCCGCAGCCGCGCCTCGTCCCGGGCGGCCACCAGCCGGTCGATCTCGGCCTGGGCGGCGCCGGCCCGGGAGCGGGCCGCGCCCAGCCGCCCCGTCAGCCGGGCCAGCTCCTCGCGGCGGTCGGCGAGGGCCCGCGCCGCGTCCCGCAGCCGGCGTTCCTCCCCGGCGAGGGCCCGCTCCAGTTCGGCCCGGTGCTCGGAGGTGTCCTCCAACGCCCGCTCGGCCGCCTCCAGAGCGGCCGTCAGCTCCGCCTCCTGCTCCCGGATCCGCGCGGCCTCCCGCTCCAGGTCCTCGGGGTCGCGGCCGCGCCGCTCCTCCTCCAGCGGCGCCGAGGCGCTCTTGACCCGCGCCACCGCGAGGGACTCCGTCCCCCGCACCCGCTCGGCCAGCTGCGAGAGCTCGTACCAGGTCTGCTGGGCCCGCTGGAGCCGGGGCGCGAGGCGGCGCACCGACTCCTCCAGGCCGGCCTCGCGGTCCAGCGCCTCGGCGAGGGCCCGTTCGGCGGCCTCCTTGCGCTCCTTCAGCGCGGCCTCGTCGGCGACCTCCGCGTCGAGCGCGCCGCGCAGCGCGACGAGGTCGTCGGCGAGCAGCCGCAGCCGCGCGTCGCGCAGGTCGGCCTGGATGACCGCGGCCCGCCGGGCGACGGCGGCCTGTCGTCCCAGGGGCTTGAGCTGGCGGCGCAGCTCGTCGCCCAGGTCCTGCACCCGTGCGAGGTTGGCCTTCATCGCGTCGAGTTTGCGCAGCGCCTTCTCTTTGCGCTTGCGGTGCTTCAGTACCCCGGCGGCCTCTTCGATGAAGGCGCGGCGGCCCATCGGGTCGGCGTGCAGCACGGAATCGAGCTGGCCCTGGCCGACGATGACGTGCATCTCGCGGCCGATGCCGGAGTCGGAGAGCAGCTCCTGGATGTCGAGGAGCCGGCAGGTGTCCCCGTTGATCTGGTATTCGCTGCTGCCGCCGCGGAACATGATCCGCGTGATCGTGACCTCGGCGTACTCGATCGGCAGCGCGCCGTCGGAATTGTCGATGGTCAGGGAGACCTCGGCCCGCCCCAATGGGGGGCGGCCCGTGGTGCCGGCGAAGATGACGTCTTCCATCTTGCCGCCGCGCAGGGATTTGGCTCCCTGCTCCCCCATGACCCACGACAGCGCGTCGACCACGTTGGACTTGCCGGATCCGTTCGGGCCCACGACACAGGTGATGCCCGGTTCGAACCGCAGGGTGGTCGCGGAGGCAAAGGATTTGAAGCCGCGCAGGGTCAGGGACTTGAGGTGCACGCCGCCGGACTCTACCTTTCACGTTGGGATTCGCCCTCGAAGGCGGGGGCAGATCAGACGTTAAAGGAAGCGGCCCCCACCTGGGCGTACGCGGCTCGCGGCGGGGCTGCGGCGGTGAAAGAAAGAAGGGACGCCGGAGCGTCCCTTGCAGATCTTGCGGGGCTGGAGTCGAGCGACGGGTAAGCGCGCGGATCAGGTGAGCGCAGGCTCCGCCTGGGGTACGTCGAGGTCAATGCTGTCCAGCAGCGAGTCTCCGTGCTGAGCGGCGGCAGCGTTCAGTGCGTCGTTCTCGGACTGGATCCGTCCGAGCTCGGACTCGAGGTCCTGGACGCGCTGCTGAAGCCGTCGCATCTCGGCGAGGAGTCGCGGATCGGAACCGCCGACGTAACCGAGAAGCGCCTTTGCCATGATGGATGGTCCTCCACACTGAGTGACCGACCGAAGCGGTGTGGGTCGTGAGGGAATCGCACCCGCGGATGTCCGGCAGCGACTGTCAGTCACTGCGCTTACTACTGCCAACACTGCCAAACAGCTACAGGTGCGCGGGGCTTCCAGCGTCTCACCAAAAAGTTTGACGGTCAACACGATCACGCCCCGTATCGGCGGGCGGCCCGGCCCGCGGCGGTGGCGGGGAGATCAGCCTCGTCTCCGAGCCTTCCACGGATCGGGCTCCCGGGCAACGCGTCGGCGACGAATGCGCAGTTCCGACCGGGTGCGCACCGTCCCGCGATCCGATCAGACCATGATCGGTCGATCGGTCACCGGATCGCGAACCCGTCGTAACCGCCGCGCGGTGTGCCCCATATCTCTGTCACACCGTCCACTCGTCCGGGCGTGTCGGCGGAGCGGAGCCAGTCGAGCAGCCGGTGGCAATTCTCACGTTGACCTTCGGCCACGACCTGCACTCGTCCGTCGTCGAGGTTGAGCGCGAAGCCGGCCATGCCGCCGATCTCCAAAGCGTTGGCCCTGGTGAACCAGCGGAAGCCCACTCCCTGTACTCGGCCGCGTACCCAGGCGGTCAGGCGGACATCTTCATTCATGCATGAACGCTAACCGGGCAAACACTTTTCGAGCACATCGCCCCCCATGGCTCATCGGCTACAGTCCCCCACCAATGACTCACCCGTTCGGGTGAGGAGCTCGATCTTGCAGGAAAGGCACGCCGCCGATGGGACGCCACCGACTCGACACCACGCCGCGCCCCGGCGGCCGTCGCCGCACCGTCGTGCGGGGCGGCCTGCTCGGCGTGTCCGTGGCGGTGGCCCTCGGTACGGCCGCCGTGACGACCGGCTTCGTGCCGGTCGGCGGCTCCTTCCCCTACGTCGGCACGGACTCCGGCGGGGACGCGCGGGCCGGGGCGAAGCCCGCCCCGAGCCGGGAGGGATCGGACGCCGAGCAGCAGGGCGGCCTGGCCAACCTGTCCGGCCGCGCCTCCTCCGCCCCCGAGCCGGGAACCGGGACGGGCAGCCCCTCCGCGACCTCCCCGGCCCCGGCGTCCCCCTCGGCCCCGGCCTCACCGACGCCTTCCACGACCCCCTCGGCCGCCCCCGCGCCCGGGACGCCGGAGGCCGCGAAGCCCGAGGTCAAGAAGCCGGAGGCCGCGGCGGAGAAGAGCCCGGCCCCGGCCCCGGCGACCACGAAGCCCGCGCCCCCG
This sequence comes from Streptomyces sp. NPDC048507, assembly GCF_043199995.1. NCBI lineage: Bacteria > Bacillati > Actinomycetota > Actinomycetes > Kitasatosporales > Streptomycetaceae > Streptomyces > Streptomyces sp. NPDC048507. Next base: position 138,870 of record NZ_JBICWZ010000005.1, read on the forward strand.
AAGCCGGTCGCGCCCAAGCCCCCGGCCCCCGCGCCCACCACCCCCGCCGCGCCGAAGCCCGGCACCGGGGACGCCGCGGAGGAGGCCGCCGTCCTCACCCTGGTGAACCAGGCACGGGCCCAGGCGGGGTGCGTCCCGGTCCGGGCGAACCCGCCGCTGGCCGCGCTGGCCGGGGCCTTCAGCAAGGACATGGCCGTCCGGGGCTTCTTCGACCACACCGACCCGGACGGGAACACCCCCTGGAAGCGGGCGGACAACGCCGGGATCGGCGGCCTCGGCGGCGAGAACATCGCCCGCGGACAGGGTGACGCCGCGTCCGTGATGGACGCCTGGATGAAGAGCCCGGGCCACAAGGCGAACATCCTCAACTGCGAATTCCGCACCCTGGGCGTCGGCGTCTACTTCGCCGACGGCGGCCCCTGGTGGACCCAGGACTTCGGCTTCTAGAGCGCGGCGGCCAGGGCGGCGCGGCCCGCCACGACCACGCGGGTGTGCTCGGCGACGCGGCGCCCGAGGTGCTCGGCGGTCGCGAGGTCGGCCTTGTGGACGCCCTCGGGGCCCTCGTCGGAGTTGGTCTGGGCGGCGGCGCCGGAGGAGAAGCCGAGGCGGTTGAGGTCGTACTCGCTGCCGGTGGTGGAGTTCCAGCCCGGCTTCAGGCCCAGGTTGACCCAGCTCATGCCGTGCTGGGAGGCGAGCATCTGGAAGAACTGCAGGGTGTTGAGCTTGTCGCCGGCCTTGGAGGCGGAGTTGGTGAAGCCCGCGGACACCTTGTCCCGCCACGCGTCGCCGAACCAGCGCTTCGAGGTGGCCTCCGCGAAGACGTGGAAGGCGCCCGAGGCGGTGCCCATGTAGGTCGGCGAGCCGAAGACGATCGCGTCGGAGGCGTCGAGCAGGTCCCATTCGGCTTCGGTGATCGTGTCGACCTTGATCAGGTGCACCGTTGCCCCCGCGGCGGCGGCGCCCGCCCGTACGGCTTCGGCGACGACGGCGGTGTGCCCGTAGCCGGAGTGGTAGGCGATGGAGACGACGGGGGCGGCGATGGTGGACATGGCGGGACTCCTCGAAAGCGGTTCGGGTGCGCCGCGGTGCGCCGGAGCGGCGGCGGTGCGACGAGAGAAGAGAAACACTAACTTTTGGAAAGCGCAAGCAGACAGTTAGCGCTACCTGGGAGTAGGCTTATCCTCATGGAGACACCTGCCTGTACCGGGACCGACGCGGCCGACCTGCCGTTCGACGTCTTCGCGCGCGCCTGCCCCTCCCGGGAGACCCTGGAACACGTCACCGGACGCTGGGGCAGCCTCACCGTCGGCGCGCTGCGCGAGGGCCCCTGCCGCTTCAACGAGCTGCGCCGCCGCGTCGAGGGCGTCAGCGAGAAGATGCTCTCCCAGACCCTGCACGCACTGGAGCGGGACGGCATCGTCCACCGCGAGGCGCAGCCCACCAACCCGCCCCGCGTCGACTACGAGCTCACCCCGCTCGGCCGCGAGGTCGCCGACCGCCTGCTCTCCCTGATCCGCTTCGTGGAGGGCGGCATGGACGAGGTCCTCGCCGCCCGGACGGTCTACGACGCCGCGCGCGGCGGCCGCTGACAGCGCGGGCAGAAGTAGCTCGACCGGTTCATCCAGGCCCGGCGCCGCATCGGCGTGCCGCACCGGCGGCAGGGCTCGCCCTCGCGCCCGTACGCGTCCAGGGACCGGTCGAAGTACCCGGATTCGCCGTTCACGTTCACGTACAGGCTGTCGAAACTGGTGCCGCCGACGGCCAGGGCGGCGCCCATGACCTCCCGCACGTGGGTCAGGAGTTCCGTGCTCCGGGGGCGCGTGAGGGTGCCGGTGGGGCGCTCGTAGTGCAGCTTCGCGCGCCACAGGGCTTCGTCGGCGTAGATGTTGCCGACGCCGCTGATCAGCGACTGGTCCAGCAAGGCCCGCTTGACGGTGGTGCGCTTCGCCCGCAGCGCGAGGTGGTAGGCGCCCTCGTCGAACAGCGGGTCCATGGGGTCCCGGGCGATGTGCGCGATGACGTCCGGCAGGCCCTCGGCGCTGCCGGGCACGGTCTCGTGCAGGGAGAGCCCGCCGAAGGTCCGCTGGTCGACGAAGCGCAGCTCGGTCCCGGTGGCGTCGGCGAAGCGGATCCGGATGCGCAGGTGCTTCTCGTCGGGGGCGCCGGCCGGCTGCACCAGCAGCTGCCCGCTCATCCCTAGGTGCCCGAGGACGGACAGGTCGCGCCCGTCCAGCGGCAGCCACAGGTACTTGCCGCGCCGCATCGGGACGCCGATGGTCCGGCCGGCCAGCCGGGCCGCGAAATCGGCCCCGCCCGCCGGGTGGCGGCGTACGGCCCTGGGGTGGAGCACCTCCACCGCGGCGACGGTGCGCCCGGCCACCCACCGCTCCAAGCCGCGCCGCACCACTTCGACTTCGGGCAGCTCGGGCACGGTTTCTCCTCCGGGGTGACACGGATCCGGTCGCTGCCGCCGAGCCTACCGGCCCCGCTCCGGGCCCCGGAAACGGGTCCGCCCCGCCCCCTGCCAGGCAGGGGGCGGGGCGGTGAAGCGTCCCGAAGGAAGCGTCAGGCCTGCGGCGCGGGGCCGGCCGGAGCCGGGGCCCCGCCGTCCTCGCTCCCGGCTTCGGTCACGGCCGTGGCCGGGACCTCCGCCGAGGCGGCGGCGGCCGCGGCTGCTGCCGCGATCCGCTCGTCCGCGGCGGCGCGGATCCCGCGCCACGCGGACTCCGCCGCCTGCTGTTCCGCTTCCTTCTTGCTGCGGCCGGTGCCGGTGCCGTACGAGACACCACCGACGCGAGCGGCAGCTGTGAAGGTCTTCTCGTGGTCCGGTCCGGTCTCGGTGACCAGATATTCCGGTACGCCGAGGCCTTCGGCCGCCGTGAGCTCCTGGAGACTGGTCTTCCAGTCCAGGCCGGCCCCGAGGTTGGAGGACTTCTCGATGAGCGGGTCGAAGAGCCGATGGACCAGCTCCGAGGCCGCGTCGAGGCCCTGATCGAGGTAGACCGCGCCGATCACCGCTTCAAGGGTGTCGGCGAGGATGGAAGCCTTGTCCCGGCCGCCCGTGCCCTCTTCGCCCCGGCCGAGCCGGATGAAGGAGCCGAGTTCGAGGCCACGCCCGACCTCCGCAAGTGCACGTGAGTTGACCACCGCGGCCCGCAATTTGGCCAGCTGGCCTTCGGGCAGGTCGGGGTGGGTCGTGTACAGCGTGTCCGTGACCACCAGGCCCAGCACGGAGTCCCCGAGGAACTCCAGGCGTTCGTTGGTGGGCAGACCGCCGTTCTCGTACGCGTACGAACGGTGGGTCAGTGCACGCACCAGAAGGGCGGTCTCGAGTCGATACCCGAGCCGCCCTTCCAGAAGCGTGTGGGACGAGGCCGCGTTGTTACTGTCTGCCTGCTTCTCAGCGTTGGACAGCTCAGACATTGCGCCTCTCACCAGCCGCTCAGACCTCGAGGACCTGGCGCTTGTTGTAGGTGCCGCAGCTCGGGCACGCAATGTGCTGGAGCTTCGGCTCCTGGCAACGCTCACACGAAACCAGGGTGGGGACCGCAGCCTTCCACTGCGACCGGCGGTGGCGCGTGTTGCTGCGCGACATCTTCCGCTTCGGAACAGCCACGGCTACTTCTCCTGCTTCTCGGCGGCGCTCTGAACTCCGTCAGACGCAGTGCCGCTCATGTTGTCCTTCTCGTCGTCCTGATCGGTCACGACGAGTCCTTGCAATGCCGCCCAACGGATGTCGACGGCGTCATGGTGGTGGTCCGGGTCGTCGTTCAGGCTGAGCCCGCAATCGGGGCACAGTCCGAGACAGTCCTCCCGGCACACCGGCTGCAGCGGCAGTGCGAGCACCACCACGTCGCGCAGCAGGGGTTCGAGGTCGAACAAGCCGTCCTCGAGAAAGAGCGTGTCCTCGTCGTCCTCGGCGTCGTCGGCCGGCTCCGCGTGAGAGCGGTTCCGGTCGTCGGCGTCAGGGTACGAGAACATCTCCTGGAAGTCCGCCTTGAGCTCGCGCTCGACGGTCTCCAGACACCTTACGCACTCCCCCACGGCCGATGCACGGGCGGTGCCTGTGACAAGCACCCCTTCCATGACCGACTCCAGGCGGAGCTTGAGCTTCAGCGGCGCGCCTTCCGGCACTCCGATGACTCCGAGCAGACCGAAGTCCGCCGGGGTCTCGATCTCGCTGGACAGCCGCTGCATGGCACCAGGACGCCGACCCAGCTCGTGCGTGTCGAACACGAGGGGGTTGCGGGGGTCGAGGCGGGTATTCAGGGCCGTTCCTGCTTTCACAGATCGCTGAAGATCAAAGTCCTGCCCCACAAGCGGACGACGCTTACGGGCAGCATGGATCGCGGTGCATACGCGCGACCGAAGAGCCAGGATACCCGGCGCTTCGCTCTGAGCCCAATCCGGGATCAGCGCCCCTGCTCGTACTGGCGCAGCTGGTCCAGGTTGATCATGCTCGTGTCGAAGAAGCTGGTCTCGTCGAGCGCGGGCTGCTGCTGCGGCTGCTGGTGCATCTGCTGCATCTGCTGCGCCTGCTGAGGGGCCTGGGGCTGCTGGTAGGCGGCATACGGATCCGGCTGCTGCTGGTAGGCCGCGTAGGCGTCGGGCTGCTGCTGGGCCGCGTAGGGCTGGCCGGCGTACGGGTCCTGGTAGCCGTAGCCGTCCTGCTGGTGGACGGCCTGCTGCTGCGGATAGGGGTACGCGTCGTACTGCGGTGCGGGCTGCTGCGCCTGCGCCGGGATCTGCGCGCGGACCGCTTCGGGGCCCGGTTCGGCGAGGCCGGCCAGGAAGTCCGCGTCGCTCGACGGGCGGACACCGGCGGCGCCGGCCGCGTCCTGGGCGGCCATGTGCGCCCCGAGGTCGTCGGTGGGCACCCGGCCGAGCAGCTTCTGGCGGCCCCGGCCGACGGCCTCCAGGGTCTTGGCGAGCACCGCCTCGAAGGTGGCCAGCTTGGTGTCCACGTACGCGTCCGCCTGCTGGCGCTGCACCTGCGGGTCGTGGCTGCGCTCGGGGGCGTCCGAGTCCGCGAAGCCCTGCTCGTCCAGCCCCGGGCCGCGGCCCAGGAGCTTCTCGCGGCCGCGGTCCACCGAGCCGATCGTCTTGCTGAGCACGACCTCGAAGTTGGCGAGCTTGCTGTCGACGTAGTCGTCCGCCTCGGCCCGGATCTCCTCGGCCTCCCGGCGCGCGTCGGCCAGGATCCGGTCGGCCTCGGCCTGCGAGCGGCGGGCGATCTCCGTGTCCGAGATCAGCGAGCCCCGCTGGGCGTGGGCGGACTCGATGATCCGCTCCGCCTCGCGCCGGGCCTCCTCGACCATCTGCTCGCGTCCGCCGATCAGCTCACGGGCCTGGGCGAGCGAGCCGGGCAGGGCCTCGCGCACCTCTTCCAGCCGGTCGAGGAGCTCCGAGCGGTTGATCACGCAGGAAGCCGACATGGGCATGGACCGGGCGCCGCCGACGGCCGCGACGATCTCGTCGAGCTTCTTCTGTACGTCCATGGGGGCTCGCACTCTCTCTGCCTCGGACGGGTCCTGTGCCGGACGGGACCGCTGACGAGACGACTGTAGGGCCACCGGACGCGGGCGCGGCGCGGACCGGGTGAGCCCGGTCCGGCCGCCGCCGGGTCACTTCGCGCGCAGCCGCTCGGTCAGCGCCGCGTGCACGTGTGCGGGCAGCAGGTGGGCGACGTCGCCGCCCCAGGTCGCGACCTCCTTGACCAGGGAGGACGACAGGAAGCTGTAGGTCGGGTTGGTCGGCACGAACAGCGTTTCGACGCCCGACAGTCCCATGTTCATCTGGGCCATCTGGAGTTCGTAGTCGAAGTCGCTGACGGCGCGCAGGCCCTTGACGATGGCGGGGATGTCCCGCTGCTTGCAGAAGTCGACGAGCAGCCCGTGGAAGGACTCGACCTCGACGTTGCCGTAGCCGGCGGTGGCCTCGCGGATCATCTCGATCCGCTCCTCGACCGTGAACAGGCCCTTCTTGGACTGGTTGATCATCACGGCGACGTGGACCACGTCGTAGAGCCGGGAGGCCCGGCCGATGATGTCGAGGTGCCCGTTGGTGATGGGGTCGAACGACCCCGGACAGACGGCGCGGCGCAACTGAATTCCCTCGCTCCCCGGTGCGGGCATCATGAATCTTCGCTGGTGAAGGCGGCGCGACCGTACCAAAGCGTGCCTTCGCCGTACTTCCGGGACCGGAGCGCCTCGAAGCCCTCGGGCCAGGGGAACGCCCCGCTCCTCGTGCTGCGTTCCACGGTGACGAGCGCATCGCCCGTGAGCCAGCCATTGGCGCGGAGTGTGAGGAGGATCTCCCCCAGTTCGGCGTGCTCGACGGCGTAGGGCGGGTCCAGGAAGACCACGTCGTACGGGGCTGCCTGCGCGGCGGCCGCCACCACCTGCTCGGCCTTGCCCGCCCGGAATTCGGCGCCGGGCAGGCCCAGGGTCTTGATGTTGTCCCGGATGGCCTTGGCCGCCTTGGCGTCGGCCTCGACCAGCAGGGCGTGGGCCGCGCCCCGGGAGAGGGCTTCGAGACCCACCGCTCCGGAGCCGCCGTAGAGGTCGAGGACCCGCGAGCCCTGCACGCCGTGCAGCGACTCCCAGCTGGAGAAGAGCCCTTCGCGCATCCGGTCGGAGGTCGGGCGGGTGCCGGTGCCGGGCGGCACGGTCAGCCGCCGGCCGCCGGCGGTGCCGGCGATCACGCGGGTCATCTGGGGTCCTTCGGTGTCCGGGGGGTCGTGCAACGGGCACCCCCATTGTCAGCCCTTCTCCAGGTACCGCTCCCGTTCGGTGTCCAGGAGGGCGTCCAGCGCGGTGCGCAGGCCGGGGAGGTGCTCCAGTTCGGGGTCGGCGCCGACCACGCGGGTGGCTTCCTCCCGGGCCTGCGCGATGACCTCCTCGTCCTCGATGACGGCGAGCATGCGCAGCGAGGAGCGCACGCCCGACTGTGCCTGGCCGAGGACGTCGCCCTCGCGGCGCTGTTCGAGGTCGATCCGGGAGAGCTCGAAGCCGTCGAGGGTGGCGGCGACGGCGGCGAGCCGGGCGCGGGCGGGGCTGGCCTCGTGCATCTCGCTGACCAGCAGGCACAGGCCCGGCGCGGAACCGCGGCCGACGCGGCCGCGTAGCTGGTGCAGCTGGGAGACGCCGAAGCGGTCCGCGTCCATGATCACCATGACCGTGGAGTTGGGGACGTTCACGCCGACCTCGATGACCGTGGTGGCGACCAGCACCTGGACCTCGCCGGCCGCGAAGCGGCGCATGACGTCGTCCTTGTCGGCGGGGTCCATCCGCCCGTGCAGGACCTCGACGCGCAGCCCGGCGAGGGGGCCCCGCGCCAGTTGTTCGGCGATCTCCAGGACGGCGAGCGGGGGCCGCTTGCCGTCCTCCTCCTCCGCGGCCTTCTTCTTCTTGGGCTCGTCCTCGCCGTCTCCGATCCGGGGGCAGACCACGTACGCCTGGTGGCCGTTGCCGACCTCCTCGCGGACGCGTTCCCAGGCCCGGGTGAGGAAGTGGGGCTTGTCCTTGGCGGGCACGACGTGGGTGGCGATCGGGGAGCGGCCGGCCGGGAGCTGGTCGAGGACGGAGGTCTCCAGGTCGCCGAAGACGGTCATCGCGACGGTGCGCGGGATCGGGGTCGCCGTCATGACCAGCAGGTGCGGGGGCTGCTTGCCCTTGGAGCGCAGGGCGTCGCGCTGTTCGACGCCGAAGCGGTGCTGTTCGTCGACGACGACGAGGCCGAGGTCGTGGAAGCGGACCTTGTCCTCGATCAGCGCGTGCGTGCCGATGACGAGGCCGGCCTCGCCGGTGACCAGGTCGAGCAGGGCCTGACGGCGGGCGGGCACGCCCATGGAGCCGGTGAGCAGCACCACCTTGGTGCCCAGCTCGGAGCCGCCGAGCAGGCCGCCCTCGGCGAGCTCGCCCATCATCTCGGTGATGGACCGGTGGTGCTGCTGGGCGAGCACTTCGGTGGGCGCGAGCATCGCGGCCTGTCCGCCGCTGTCGACCACGGCGAGCATGGCCCGCAGGGCGACCATGGTCTTGCCGCTGCCGACTTCGCCCTGCAGGAGGCGGTGCATGGGGTGGCTGGTGGCGAGGTCGTCGAAGATCTCCTTCGAGACGTTGCGCTGGCCGTCGGTGAGGGTGAAGGGCAGGGTGGCGTCGAAGGAGTCCAGCAGGCCGCCGGGGGCGGGGCGGCGCGGGACGGCCGGGAGCTGGGAGTCGGCGTGCCGGCGGCGGGCGAGGGCGACCTGGAGGACGAAGGCCTCGTCCCACTTGAGGCGTTGGCGGGCATCCTCGATGTCGGCCTTGGTGGCGGGTCGGTGGATCTTGAGGAGGGCTTCGGTGAGCGGGACCAGTCCGCGGCCCTCGCGCAGGGCGGGCGGCAGGGGGTCGACGGCCTCCTGGACCCCGGGCAGGACGGCGTCGACGCATTTGGTGATCTTCCAGGACTCCAGCTTCGCGCAGGCCGGGTAGATCGGGATCAGCTGGCTCGCGAACGCGGTCGCCGCGTCCCGGTCGGAGGCGTCCGCGCCGAGCGGTTCGTAGGCGGGGTGGGAGAGCTGGAGCTTGCGGTTGAACATGCCGACCTTGCCCGCGAACATCGCGCGGGTGCCGGGCAGCAGGTCCTTGTGCGGTTTGTGGACGCCGGCGCCGAAGAAGACCAGCTGGAGGCGGCCGCTGCCGTCGGTGATGGTGACTTCGAGGCGTTTGCCGCGGCCGCCGTTGAAGGTCAGCACGCGGGCGTCGGCGACCTGGGCGACGACGGTGACGTGTTCGTCGAGCTGGTCGGCGAGCTCGGCCAGCGGAGTCAGCTCGCCGCGCTCGGCGTACCGCCGGGGGTAGTGGTGGAGCAGGTCCAGGGCCGTGTGCAGGCCGAGCTGCTCGGCCAGCACCTTGGCGGTGGCGGGGCCGAGGGTCTTCTTGAGGTCTTCGTCGAGCGCGGGCACGTGTTCCATTGCACACCATCGCGCTGACAAGCCCGCCGTCCGACCCTTATTCGACCCCGATCAGGAGCGGCGCCGAATGCCGCCCGCCCCGGTAGGTGACGGTGTCGACGGCGAGGTGCGCGTGCTGGACGTACGCCTCCAGGCGCGCGGCGAGGGCGTCGGGCACCTCGGGTCCCAGGACGAGGGTGACCAGTTCGCCGCCGGAGCCGAGCATCCGCGCCAGGACGGCCTCGGCGGTCTCGGGCAGGCCGCGGCCGATGACGGCGACGTCCCCGTCGATGAGTCCGAGCACGTCCCCGGCCTGGCAGATGCCGGCGGAGGTGAAGGACTGCCGTTCGGCGACGGCGAGTTCCCCGTAGCGGGTGGCGCCGGCGGCCGCGGTCATGGCGACGACGTCCTCGTCGAAGCTGCCGTCGGGGTCGTGCACGGCGAGGGCGGCCAGGCCCTGTACCGCGGAGCGGGTGGGGATGACGGCCACCCGTACGCCGTCGGCGCGGGCCTGTTCGGCGGCGGCCGCGGCGGCCGCGCGCAGTTCGGCGGCGCCGGGCAGCAGGACCACCTCGCGGGCGTGCGCCCGGCGGATCGCGTCGAGCAGTTCGGGGACGGAGGGCGGCTCTTGGGGGCGGGCCGGCACGGCGGTGGCGCCGGCCTCCGCGCAGAGCCCGGCCAGCCCCTCGCCCTGGACCACGGCGACCACGGCCCGCTGGACGCGCGGGGCCGTCGCGCGGCGGCGCTCGTCGCCGAAGTGGGTGATGCGGATCCGGTACGGCCGGCCCGCGACGACCCCCGCCTCGACGGCGGCGCCCGGGTCGTCGACGTGCACGTGGACGTTCCACAGCCCGTCGCCGCCGACCACCACCAGGGAGTCGCCGAGCCCGTCGAGGCGCGCGCGCAGCTCGCCCACCGCCCCCTCGCCGGCCTCCAGCAGGTAGATCACCTCGTACGCGGGCCCGTCCTGCTCCTGCGCGCAGGGCCGCGGCGACGGCGGTACGGACACGGCCCGGCCGCGGACCGGCTCGGCGGCGGGTTCCTGCCCGGACAGCGCCTGCCACAGGGCCCCGAGTACGGCGACCAGCCCGCAGCCCCCCGCGTCGACCACCCCGGCCCGGCCCAGCGCGGCCAGCTGCCCCGGGGTCTCGGCGAGGGCCGCCCGGGCCCCGTCGTAGGCGGCCCGGGCGACGTCGGCGGCGGTCGCCGCGGCGCTCTCGGCGACGGTTGCGACGGCCCCGGCGGCCGCTCCGGCCCGGGCGGCGGCGCCGGCGACGGTGAGCATGGTGCCCTCGACCGGGTGCGCGACGGCCCGGTAGGCCTCCTCGGCGGCCCGGGTCAGGGCCTGCGCCAGCAGCGGGCCGGCCGCCCGGCCCGCGGGCTCGGCGCCCAGGACGTCGGCGACCCCGCGCAGCAGCTGGGCGAGGATCGTCCCGGAGTTGCCGCGGGCGCCTATCAGGGCGCCGTGCGCGTAGGCCCGTACGGCGTCGGAGAGGGTGGGGGCCGGGGCGGCGGGTGTGCCTTCGGTCACGCCGGCGGGCTCCTCGCGGCCTTCCCCGAAGGCCGCGGCCAGGGCCCGGTCGGCGGATTCCGCGGTCAGGTAGAGGTTGGTGCCGGTGTCGGCGTCCGCGACCGGATAGACGTTGATCGCGTCGATGTCCTCGCGGGCCCGGCCCAGTGCGGCCAGGGCCAGCGAGCTCCAGGTGCGCACCGCTTCGGCGTCGAGGGTGTGCGGGCCAGGCTCGTGCGCCACCGGGCGTTCCTCCTTGTGCGGGCCAGGGTTCACCGCAGGGTAACGAAGGCGGGCCCGCGGCTCGGGACCCCGGGGCGGAGGGGGGTCCGGTCGTGGTAGTTTTCTTGGACCGAAGCAGTCGTTGTATGCTGCTCAGGTTGCCCGGCGAGAGTCGGGACATTCGTCCGGCAAGCCACTTCAGATCTCTGATTCCGGTGCGCCGGATTTCACTGTAATTGCATCTGAAGTCTTTGGAGTGACCTGTGGCTGCCAACTGCGACGTTTGCGCCAAGGGGCCGAGCTTCGGCAACAGCATCTCCCACTCGCACCGCCGCACCTCGCGTCGCTGGAACCCGAACATCCAGCGCGTTCGTGCCGTGGTCAATGGGACGCCGAAGCGCCTCAACGCCTGCACCTCGTGCATCAAGGCCGGCAAGGTCTCGCGCTGACGCCTTACGTCGTCGTAAGCGCAGCCCTTCCGGTTGCCAAGAAGGCCGGTTCACCTCTGGTGAACCGGCCTTTTGCCTTGCCCGGACGCTCCCCGGTGAGCCCGGGGGGCCGGGTCTAGCGCTGCCGCCAGGCGTGGTCGACCGGGCCGATGCCGCCGCCGAGCGAGAAGCCGGCCGCGATGGCGCCCGTGACGTACTCCTTGGCCGCCGTGACCGCCTCCGGTACGGCCTGGCCCTTGGCCAGGCCCGCCGCGATGGCGCTGGCGAGGGTGCAGCCGGTGCCGTGCGTGTGCCGGTTGTCGTACCGGGGGGCCCGCAGCCACAGCTGCTCGGAGCCGTCGGTCAGCAGGTCCACGGCCTCGTCGCCGTGCGCGGCGAGGTGGCCGCCCTTGATCAGCGCCCACCGGGGCCCGTAGCCGAGGATCGCGTCGGCGGCCCGTCGCATGCCGTCCTCGTCGCGGACGTCCACCCCGGTGAGCTGCGTCACCTCGTCCAGGTTCGGGGTCGCCACCGTGGCGCGGGGCAGCAGCTCCCGGCGTACGGCGTCCAGCGCGGAGGCGGCCAGCAGCGGGTCCCCGTGCTTGGAGACCCCGACGGGGTCCACCACGGCCGGGGCCGCGGTGGCGGCGAGCAGGCCGGCGACGGTCTCCACCAGGGCTGCGGAGGACAGCATGCCGGTCTTGACGGCCCCCACCCCGATGTCGTCGGCCACCGCCCGGTACTGGGCGGTGACGGCCTCGGGCGGCAGCTCCCAGACGCCGTGCACGCCGAGGGAGTTCTGCGCGGTGACGGCGGTGAGCACGCTCATGCCGTGCACCCCGAGCGCCATCATGGTCTTGAGGTCGGCCTGGATGCCCGCGCCGCCGCCGGAGTCGGATCCGGCGACGGTCAGGCACAGCGCGGGGGCCCCGGCGGTCATCGTGCGGCGTCCTCGTCGGCCGGGTCGGCCCCGAAGTGGTCCCAGCCGCCGGTGCTGGTCCAGGGGGCACCGTCCACGGTCACCTGGGGCAGTGCGGAACGGTTGAGGACCTCCCCGATGACCTTCCAGCGGGCCGGGAGCTTCACGTCGGGCGGGAAGGTGGCCACGATGGCGTGGTCCTCGCCGCCGGTGAGCACCCACTGGAGCGGGTCCACGCCGACCGCCTGGCCGATGTCGTGCATCTGCGTCGGGATGTCCACGGCCCCCGAGCGCACGTCGATCCGCACCTTGCTGGCCTCGGCGATGTGTCCGAGGTCGGCGATCAGACCGTCGCTGACGTCGGTCATGGCGGTGGCACCGAGCCCGGCGGCCGCCGGGCCCGCGTGGTAGGGCGGCTCGGGGCGGCGGTGCGCCTCGACGAAGGCCCGCGGGGAGCGGAAGCCGCGCGAGAGCACCGCGAAGCCGGCCGCGGACCAGCCGAGCCATCCGGTGACCGCGACGACGTCGCCGGGCCGGGCGCCGGAGCGCAGCACCGGCTCGTGGTTGCGCAGGTCGCCGAGGGCGGTGATGGCTACGGTGATCGTGTCGCCGCGCACGACGTCCCCGCCGACCACGGCCGCGCCCGCGACCTGGCACTCGTCGCGGATGCCGTCCATCAGCTCGGTGGGCCAGGTGACCGGCAGTTCCGCCGGGACCACGAGGCCGAGGAGGAGGGCGGTCGGCACCGCGCCCATGGCGGCGATGTCGGCCAGGTTCTGCGCGGCGGCCTTGCGGCCGACGTCGTAGGCGGTGGACCAGTCACGCCGGAAGTGCCGGCCCTCCAGCAGGATGTCCGTGCTCGCCACGACCCGCCGGTCGGGGGCCGACACCACCGCGGCGTCGTCGCCGGGTCCGAGCCGGACCGCCGGGGTGGTGGTGAGCCGTGAGGTGAGCTCCCGAATGAGCCCGAACTCCCCCAGCTCGCCCACAGTGCCCTTCATCGCTGTGCCCCTTCTAGGCAGGTCCGCTTGCGGTCGCGAGCCGTCACAGCTCTGGGTACCGTCAACAGATACGTCAACTTCAGCTCTCCGTGCGCCCCGCCCCGCACGTCGCCGGGCCCGCGGGTCTCCCCGCGGCGCACGGCGACGCGGTACCGTGGCGTCCCTTCTTCCCCGGGCCCGCCCGATCTTCCCGGGCCCATCCGAAGGTTAGGGGAAATGATCCTCGTGGCCGCCCTGGAGGTTCCGTGGTACAGGCGTACATCCTCATCCAGACCGAGGTGGGCAAGGCGTCCTTGGTCGCCGAGTCCATCGGCAAGATCGCGGGGGTGATCCAGGCCGAGGACGTGACGGGCCCGTACGACGTGATCGTGCGCGCCCAGGCCGACACGGTCGACGATCTCGGCCGCATGGTGGTCGCCAAGGTCCAGCAGGTGGAGGGCATCACCCGCACCTTGACCTGCCCCGTGGTCCATCTGTAGCCCCCGTCTACTCTTGGCCGGTGATGTCATTCCACCGCCGGCCGTTCCGTCTAGCCGCCCTGCTGGCCCTGCTGGCCCTCGCGGGCTGCGCCCCGGGGGATTCCGGGGCCCGGGTGGAGCCGCCGGCCGCTCCCCCGGCCGACGTCGCCGGGCTCTGTGCGAAGCTGCACGCCGGGCTCCCGGAGACGGTGGCCGGTCTGGCGCGGACCACCACCGAACCGGAGTCGGATCTGACCGCCTCGTGGGGCGGCTCGGCGATCGTACTGCGGTGCGGTATCCCCAAGCCCCCCGCGATGGCGGATCCGAAGCAGGAGGGCGTCGAGGTGAACGGCGTCGGCTGGCTGCTGGAGAAGACGTCCGACGGCGGCTTCCGGTTCACCACCGGGGCGCGGCTGGCGTACACGGAGGTCCGGGTCGACAAGGAGCATGCCACGGACGCGGGCATGCTGGTCGGTCTGTCCGCCGCCGTGGCCGGGGCGGTGCCGGTGGGCATCTCCTCGTACTGATCCTCGGACTGCTCCTCGGACGGAACCGGTACCGGTCCTTCCGGTCCGGCCCCGCTCACACCGCCGCCCGTCGGCCGCCCCTCGCGGGGCGGACGGCGGGCGGTCGGCTGTACGGGGCCGGGCGCGGCTAGCGCAGCCCGGTGGAGCGGCGCAGGGCCGCCTGGATCAGGCGGTCCACCAGCTCCGGGTACTCGATGCCCGACTCCTGCCACATGCGCGGGTACATGGAGATCGGCGTGAAGCCCGGCATCGTGTTGATCTCGTTGATCACGAACTCGCCGTCCTCGGTGAGGAAGAAGTCGGCGCGCACCAGTCCCTCGCAGGACGCGGCCTCGAAGGCCTCGATCGCGAGCCGCTGCACCTCCGCGGTCTGCTCCGGGGTCATCGGGGCCGGCACGAGTCCGGACGCCGAGTCGATGTACTTCGCCTCGAAGTCGTAGAAGTCGTGGCTGGAGACCGGGGGGATCTCGGCCGGGACGCTGGCCCGCGGACCGTCCTCGAACTCCAGCACGCCGCACTCGATCTCGCGGCCGCGCAGCAGCGCCTCCACGATGATCTTCGGGTCGTGGCGGCGGGCCTCGCGGACGGCCGCCTCCAGGCCGGAGGCGTCCTCGACCTTGGTGATGCCGATGGAGGAGCCGGCCCGGGCGGGCTTGACGAAGAGCGGCCAGCCGTGTTCGCCGGCGAAGTCCAGGATCTTCGCCGTGGCGGCGGCCCGGTCACCCTCCCACTCGCGGGGCCGGATGGTCACGTACGGGCCGACCTTCAGCCCGAAGGACGTGAACACCCGCTTCATGTAGTCCTTGTCCTGGCCGACGGCCGAGGCCAGGACGCCGGAACCGACGTACGGGATCCCGGACAGCTCCAGGAGGCCCTGGAGGGTGCCGTCCTCGCCGTAGGGGCCGTGCAGCACGGGGAAGACGACGTCGACCTCGCCCAGTGCCTTGGGGACGGCGCCCGGCTCGGTGTAGACGACCTCGCGGCTGGCGGGGTCCACGGAGAGCACGACCGTGCCGTCCGGGGACTCCGCGAGGGTCTCCACGTTCGGGAGCGCGCGGTCCGCGATGGCCATGCGGTCCGGCTCGTCGGCGGTCAGCGCCCACCGGCCGTCCGTGGTGATGCCGATGGGCAGCACCTCGTACTTGGCACGGTCGATGGAGCGCAGCACGGCGCCCGCCGTGACGACCGAGATGGCGTGTTCCGAACTGCGGCCGCCGAACACGACGGCCACGCGGGGCTTGCGGCCCTGCTGCTCAGGGGTCTGGGGGAGGTTCTCGCTGCTCATATCGCCACGAGGGTACCCGCTCAGACGTCCGGAAAGGACTCAGCGACGTTCCGGTTTGGCACTGCGCCCCATCAGTTCCTTCAGCGCGACCAGGGGCGGCTTGCCGTGGTGCACGATGTCGACCACCGTGTCGGTGATCGGCATGTCCACCCCGTAGCGGCCGGCCAGATCCGCCACCGACTGGCAGGACTTGACTCCCTCGGCGGTCTGCTTGGTGACCGCGATGGTCTCCTCCAGGGTCATCCCGCGGCCCAGGTTGGTGCCGAAGGTGTGGTTCCGGGAGAGCGGCGAGGAGCAGGTGGCGACGAGGTCGCCGAGGCCCGCCAGACCGGAGAAGGTCAGCGGGTCGGCGCCCATGGCCAGGCCCAGCCGGGTGGCTTCGGCGAGGCCGCGGGTGATGAGGGAGCCCTTGGTGTTGTCCCCCAGGCCCATGCCGTCCGCGATGCCGACGGCGAGGCCGATGACGTTCTTGACGGCGCCGCCGAGCTCGCAGCCGATGACGTCGGTGCTCGTGTACGGGCGGAAGTACGGGGTGTGGCAGGCGGCCTGGAGGCGCCGCGCCACGGACTCGTCCACACAGGCGACGACGGAGGCCGCCGGCTGCCGGTCCACGATCTCGCGGGCCAGGTTGGGGCCGGTGACGACGGCGACGCGCTCGGCGGGGACCTTGGCCACCTCTTCGATGACCTCGCTCATCCGCTTGGCGCTGCCGAGTTCGATGCCCTTCATCAGGGAGACGAGCACGGCGTCGGCGGGCAGCAGGGGGGCCCAGGCGGCGAGGTTGTCGCGCAGGGTCTGCGAGGGGATGGCCAGGACGGCGAAGTCGGCGTCCCGGGCGGCCTCGGCCGCGTCGGTGGTGGCCCGCAGGCCGGCGGGCAGTTCGACGCCGGGGAAGTAGTCGGGGTTCGTCCGGCCGTTGTTGACGGCGTCGGCGAGTTCCCGGCGGCGGCCCCACAGGGTCACCTCGCAGCCGGCGTCGGCGAGCACCATGCCGAAGGCCGTGCCCCAGGAGCCGGTTCCGAAGACGGCCGCCTTCACGGGACGTGTCACTTGTCGCCCTTCCCCGCGGCGTCGCGCCGCTGCTGCGCCCTGGCCTTGCGGTGGTCGTACGGCTGCGCGGGCGCACTCTGTCCGCGCAGCTCCTCCAGGAGCTTGGTGATGTCGGCCATGATGGCCTCGGTGGCCCCCTTGAGGACCTCCGGGGTGGGTTCCCGGTCGTAGTACGCCGAAAGGTCGACGGGCGGCCCCGCGAGGACCTGGAGGGTCTTGCGCGGGAACAGCCGGACCTTGTTCTCGGTGGCGTACGGCGGCATCGCCAGGTTGGCGCCCCACTGGGCCACCGGAATGACGGGGGCCCTGGTGATCAGTGCCACGCGGGCGGCGCCGCTCTTCCCGGCCATCGGCCACATCTCGGGATCGCGGGTGAGCGTTCCCTCCGGGTAAAAGGCCACGCATTCGCCGCGCTCGATGGCGTCGACGGCCGCCCGGAATGCGTCCAGGGCGTTGGTGGTCTCCCGGTAGACGGGGATCTGGCCGGAGCCGCGGAGGATCATCCCCACGAAAGGCACCTTGAAGAGGCCGGCCTTCGCGAGCAATCGGGGCACCCGGCCGGTGTTGTACTGGAAGTGCGCGTAGGAGAGCGGGTCCAGATACGAGTTGTGATTGACGGCGGTGATAAATCCGCCCTCGGCCGGAATGTGCTCCATTCCCCGCCAGTCCCGCTTGAAGAGCACTACCAGCGGCGGTTTTGCGATGACCGCCGCCAGGCGGTACCAGAAGCCGATTCTGCGGCGGGACACTCGGACACCTTCCTCTAGGACCGGTGCGTGGCTTGGGCACCTTGTGGGCCGGACAAGTGTCGCCCCGGGTCCGTTCTCTGTCGAGGACACCGTACGCCCCGCTCGCACCGCCGGGGCTCCCTCCGGCCGCTCTGCGGCGACAATGGGCCGACCGGGGGCCGGGCCGCGGCCCGCCGACGGCCGGGGCGGGTGCGCGAGCGCACCGGAGGGAAGGGGTGCGTCACGAACGCCGACTGGAGTCTCGTCGTGCCGCTGAAGCCCTTGGCGCTGGCCAAGAGCCGTCTCGCGGCGGCCGTCGGCACCTCCCGCGCCGGGCTGGCGCTGGCCTTCGCCCAGGACACCGTGGCGGGGGCGCTGGCCTGCGCTTCGGTGGTGGATGTGGTGGT
This sequence comes from Streptomyces sp. NPDC048507, assembly GCF_043199995.1. Classification (NCBI taxonomy): domain Bacteria; kingdom Bacillati; phylum Actinomycetota; class Actinomycetes; order Kitasatosporales; family Streptomycetaceae; genus Streptomyces; species Streptomyces sp. NPDC048507. Next base: position 156,340 of record NZ_JBICWZ010000005.1, read on the forward strand.
CGTCACGAACGACCGCGCGGCCGGTGCGGAACTCGCCGGACTGGGGGCGCGGATCCTTCCCGACTCCCCGGGGGGCGGCCTCAACGCCGCGCTGGACCACGGCGCGCGGGCCGTGCGCGCGGGCCGTCCTGGGGCCCGTCTCGCGGCCGTCAACGCGGATCTGCCCGCTCTGCGCCCGGCGGAATTGCTACGCGTGCTCGACCGCGCCGCGGCATTTCCCCGGGCATTCCTGGCGGATGCGGCCGGAATCGGGACGACCCTGCTTTCCGCCGGCCCCGGCGTGGAATTGGCACCCGCGTTCGGCGGCGCGTCCCGGGCCCGCCATTCGGCCTCGGGGGCGGTGGAAATCGCCCTGCCGGACGTCGACAGCGTGCGCCGGGACGTGGACACGGCGGCGGACCTGCGCACGGCCCTCTCCCTCGGCGTGGGGCGGCACACGGCCCGATACAGTGCCCGTATGCAGGCGACCGCGTACACGTACGACTCCCGGACCCGCAGCGGCAGTGTGCTGCTGGACGACGGCACCCCGGTGCCCTTCGAGGCCGCCGCCTTCGACGCGGGCGGCCTGCTGCTGCTGCGTCCCGGCCAGCGCGTCCGCGTCGAGACGGACGGCGAGGGCCCCGCCCTGCGCATCACCCTGGTGACCCTGCAAACCTTCTGACCTGCGCCGACGCGGGGCGGACGGCCCCGGCGGAACGCACCGCGGGCCGGCTTCCCCCGTGGGGGAAGCCGGCCCGGCGTGTGTGACTCGTGCCCCTTACTTCTTGCGGGCGGTGGTCTTCTTCGCGGTGGTCTTGCGCGCCGTCGCCTTCTTCGTGGCGGGCGCCTTGGTCGCCGGGGTGGCCTTCTTGGCCGCCGGGGCGGTCTTCTTGGCGGTGGCCGTGGCCTTCTTCGCCGTGGTCGCCTTGACGGCGGTGGTCTTCTTGGCGGCCGTGGACGCCTTCTTCGCGACCGCGGTCGTCTTCTTGGCGGTCGCGGTGGCCTTCTTGGCCACGGTCTTCTTCGCGGCCGGCGTGGCCTTCTTCGCGACCGCGGTCTTGGCCGCCGCCTTCTTGGCGGTGGTGGCCTTCTTGGCCGCGGCCTTCTTGACCGTCGCGGACGCGGAACCGCCCGACAGGCTGCCCTTCGGCGCCTTCTTCACGGACACCTCGCCGCCCTTGGGGAGCTTCTTGGTGCCGCTGACCAGGTCCTTGAAGCCCTGACCAGCGCGGAAGCGGGGAACCGAGGTCTTCTTGACCCGGACGCGCTCACCCGTCTGCGGGTTACGGGCGTACCGGGCCGGCCGCTCGACCTTCTCGAACGAGCCGAAGCCCGTGACCGAGACCCGGTCGCCCGCGACGACCGCGCGGACGATCGCGTCGAGTACCGCGTCGACAGCGTCCGCGGCCTGCTGGCGGCCGCCAACCTTGTCGGCAATCGCTTCTACGAGCTGCGCCTTGTTCACGTCTTCCCCTTCGGAGACTTCGCCAGAACGAATGTGTTCAAGCTTATTTCGCACGTTAGGCGGATATATACCGCAAATCAAACACGAAACGGGCTAATCACCCTAGTGCCGCAACGTTGTAGGCCGTTACGGAGTTCCTTCGCATCAGTCGCCTTCAGGGAATCGACCCTCGTCGAGGTCCTTCATCAACCTGTCCAGGCGCCTTGCCGCATCGACGAGATCGTGCTTCGCCGCGGCAGTGACGACCAACAGCTTCCGGGACAGCGCCATCCTTACGCCCTCCGGGACTTGCAGTGTGCGCACCAGTGTGTGTGCTTCTTTCAGGCGGTCCGCGACGAGTTCGTAGAGCTCGAGTTGACTGTCGCGTTCCATGCACAGATTGTGCCATCTGGGGCGAGTTGTCGCCTCACGGGGCCTCAACATACGGCTGTGCCCCCCGCCGGAAGGCGGGGGGCACAGTGTTGCCGATGTGATCACCCGGGGGTGAATAAGCGCTGATCAGGCTGGAATCACGCCCGAATCGTCTGCGGCTTGAAGGACGGACGGGTGCTTTCGTAAGCGTCGATGTCCCCTTCGTTCTGAAGGGTGAGCGAGATGTCGTCCAGCCCCTCCAGGAGACGCCAGCGGGCGTTGTCGTCGAGTTCGAACTCCGCCTCGACACCTTCGGCTCGGACCTTGCGGTCCACGAGGTCGACGGTGATTTCGGCAGTGGGGTCGGCCTCGGTCAGCGCCCAGAGCCGGTCGACCGTCTCCTGCGGCAGGACGACGGTCAGCAGACCGTTCTTCAGCGAGTTGCCGCGGAAGATGTCGGCGAAGCGGGCGGAGATGACCGTCTTGAAGCCGAAGTTCTGCAGGGCCCAGACGGCGTGCTCGCGCGAGGAGCCGGTGCCGAAGTCGGGACCGGCGACCAGTACGGTCGCGCCGGCCCGCTCGGGGCGGTTCGTCACGAACTCCGGGTCCTTGCGCCAGGCCTCGAAGAGGCCGTCCTCGAACCCGTCGCGGGTGATCTTCTTCAGCCAGTGGGCCGGGATGATCTGGTCGGTGTCGACGTTGCTGCGGCGCAGCGGGACGGCCCGGCCGGTGTGCTTGGTGAAGGCTTCCATGGTTCTCAGACTCCGGCGTTCACGGGGGCTTCGGACAGGTCGGCGGGAGAGGCCAGATGGCCCAGCACCGCGGTGGCGGCGGCCACCTGCGGGGAGACCAGGTGGGTGCGTCCGCCCTTGCCCTGCCGGCCCTCGAAGTTGCGGTTGGAGGTGGACGCGGAACGCTCGCCCGGCGCCAGTTGGTCGGGGTTCATGCCCAGGCACATCGAGCAGCCCGCGTGCCGCCATTCGGCGCCGGCCTCCTTGAAGACCTTGTCCAGGCCCTCTTCCACGGCCTGCAGGGCCACCCGTACGGAGCCCGGGACGACCAGCATCCGTACGCCGTCGGCGACTTTGCGGCCCTCGATGATGCCGGCGACGGCCCGCAGGTCCTCGATGCGGCCGTTGGTGCAGGAACCTACGAAGACGGTGTCGACACGGATGTCGCGCAGTGCCTGGCCGGCGGTCAACCCCATGTACTCCAGGGCCTTTTCGGCGGCGTGGCGCTCCGAAGCGTCCTCGTACGAAGCCGGGTCGGGGACGTTCGCCGACAGCGGCGCGCCCTGGCCCGGGTTGGTGCCCCAGGTGACGAACGGGGACAGCGAGGCGCCGTCGATGACGACCTCCGCGTCGAAGACCGCGTCCTCGTCGGTGTGCAGCGTCTTCCAGTACGCGACCGCCGCGTCCCAGTCCTCGCCGACCGGGGCGTGGTCGCGGCCCTGGAGGTAGTCGAAGGTGGTCTGGTCGGGGGCGATCATGCCCGCGCGGGCGCCGGCCTCGATCGACATGTTGCAGATGGTCATGCGGGCTTCCATCGAGAGGTTCTCGACGGCCTCGCCGCGGTACTCCAGGACGTAGCCCTGGCCGCCGCCGGTACCGATCTTGGCGATGATCGCCAGGATCAGGTCCTTGGCGGTGACGCCCTCGGCCAGCGACCCGGTGACGGTGATCGCCATCGTCTTGGGGCGGGCCAGCGGGAGCGTCTGGGTGGCCAGCACGTGCTCGACCTGGCTGGTGCCGATGCCGAAGGCCAGCGCGCCGAAGGCGCCGTGCGTGGAGGTGTGCGAGTCGCCGCAGACCACGGTGGTGCCGGGCTGGGTCAGACCCAGCTGGGGGCCCACGACGTGGACGACGCCCTGCTCGACGTCGCCCAGGGAGTGCAGGCGGACACCGAACTCCGCGCAGTTCTTGCGCAGCGTCTCCAGCTGGGCCCGGGAGACCGGGTCCGCGATCGGCTTGTCGATGTCGAGGGTGGGGGTGTTGTGGTCCTCGGTCGCGATGGTGAGGTCGAGGCGTCGGACCTTGCGGCCGGCCTGACGCAGGCCCTCGAAGGCCTGCGGGCTGGTCACCTCGTGCAGCAGGTGGAGATCAATGAAGAGGAGATCGGGCTCGCCCTCGGCGCGCCGGACGACATGGTCGTCCCAGACCTTCTCCGCGAGTGTCCTACCCATCGCTTTCCCTCCGGCCGGCCGGTCGGGCCGGCGCTTATTAGAGATCTGTAGCGCCTGATCGCCCGCTACCCCACGTGCGGAACGACGGCTCGGACCCAGTGGTTCGTGGACCCGCACATACAGACTCGCTGGTTCTTGGAAAAATTGAACTTGCGTTTCACAGTGTGAGACGCGAATATCGTTTCATGGACAACTCTAGCGGCGTCGGCGTTCTCGACAAGGCAGCTCTGGTATTGAGCGCACTGGAGTCCGGTCCGGCCACCCTCGCCGGGCTGGTCGCGGCGACAGGGCTCGCACGACCCACGGCACATCGCCTCGCCGTGGCACTGGAACACCACCGGATGGTGGCGAGGGACATGCAGGGCCGGTTCATCCTCGGTCCGCGGCTGGCAGAGCTTGCCGCCGCGGCCGGCGAGGACCGCCTGCTGGCGACGGCCGGACCGGTGCTCACCCACCTGCGCGACGTGACGGGCGAGAGCGCGCAGCTCTACCGCCGTCAGGGAGACATGCGCATCTGCGTGGCGGCCGCCGAGCGGCTGTCGGGCCTGCGGGACACGGTCCCGGTGGGCTCCACGCTCCCGATGAAGGCCGGCTCGGCCGCGCAGATCCTGATGGCCTGGGAAGAGCCCGAGCGGCTCCACCGCGGCCTGCAGGGCGCGCGCTTCACCGCCACGGCCCTGTCCGGCGTACGCCGCCGGGGCTGGGCCCAGTCGATCGGCGAGCGGGAGCCCGGCGTGGCCTCCGTATCGGCGCCGGTGCGCGGGCCGTCGAACCGCGTGGTGGCCTCCGTGTCGGTCTCCGGGCCGATCGAGCGCCTGACCCGGCACCCGGGGCGCATGCACGCCCAGGCCGTCATCGACGCGGCCGCCCGCCTGACGGAGGCCCTGCGCCGCTCCGGCTGAGGCCTTCACCTCCGACCTCCCACCACCCCCGGGTCCGGGGGCGCGAACGACGCCGCACACGTCCTGACTCGCGCCTCCGGGCCCGTACTTGTCGCCGCCGGCCCTCCCCGTTCGCCCCGGCCGGGCCGGGAACGGCGAAGAGGCCCTCCGCGATCATCGCGGAGGGCCTCTTCTGTGCGTACCCCCGACCGGATTCGAACCGGCGCTACCGCCTTGAGAGGGCGGCGTGCTAGGCCGCTACACAACGGGGGCTAGCTGTTACTGCGGTACTGCGCTGGGCTACCAGGACTCGAACCTAGAATAAGGGAACCAGAAACCCTCGTGTTGCCAATTACACTATAGCCCAAAGGTCTAGACCAGCTAGACACCGTACCCCCGACCGGATTCGAACCGGCGCTACCGCCTTGAGAGGGCGGCGTGCTAGGCCGCTACACAACGGGGGCCCTAGCGATCCTGCATCAAAACGTCTGGGTGCGACCCTGGACATCTCACGGGAAGGATCTGTACCCCCGACCGGATTCGAACCGGCGCTACCGCCTTGAGAGGGCGGCGTGCTAGGCCGCTACACAACGGGGGCAAGCACTGCGTTACTGCTGAACTGCGCTGGGCTACCAGGACTCGAACCTAGAATAAGGGAACCAGAAACCCTCGTGTTGCCAATTACACTATAGCCCACCGAACTTCAACCCCTTGAGGGGCTTTCGTTTGGTTAGCGCCTCCGTGTCCGGCCTTTCGGCCCGCACCGGCGGCGCAGAAAGAACATTACCGGATGCCTGACCGTGCTCCAAAACGGGTATCTGTGGCCAGCAGCTCCGGCAGGTGCTCCAGTCCGGCGATCCGGTGCACGCCCGCCGGGCCCGGGCCGCGGCCGCCGTCGCGGTCGAGCCAGACCGCCCGCAGCCCGGCGTCGCGGGCGCCCCGGGCGTCGATCTCGGGCTGGTCGCCGACGTACGCCACCTCGCCCGGGGGCAGCCCGAGCGCCTCGCAGGCGGCCAGGAAGGCGGCGGCGTCCGGCTTGCTGACGCCCAGCTCGGCAGCGCAGACCAGCACTTCGAAGCGGTCGCGCAGCCCGAGGTGGCGGAGCTTGGGGTCCTGGTTGGCGGCCGATGAGTTGGTGAGCACGCCGTGCCGGTAGCCGTGGGCCAGCGCGTCCAGGGCGGGGACCACGTCCGGGAAGAGCGCCCAGGCGGCCTTGTAGTGCGTGACGTAGCGGTCGAACCAGGCGTCGGCCAGCTCGGCGGTCAGGCCGGGTGAGTCGAGGAAGTCCCGTACGCGGTCCTGGCGCTGGCCCCGGAAGGTGACCTCGCCGGCGGCGAACCGGGCCCAGTTCAGCTCCGTGAGGCGGCGCCACAGGGCGAGGGCCTCCGCCGGGGTGCCGTACCGCCCGCCCAGGCCCTCGTCGACGAGGTGCCGGGCGAGGCCCGCCGCGTCCGCACCCGTGTAGTCGAACAGGGTGTCGTCGATGTCCCACAGCACGGCGCGGATCGGCATACGGGCGAGCCTACGCCGCCGCGTCGCCGGGCGCGGGCACGACGGAGAAGTCCGTGACGGAACGGGCGACCGCGCCGCCCGCGTCCCGGCGCCGGAAACGCCGGAGGGGGCGGCGGCCGGGTCGGCCGCCGCCCCCTCCCCGGGGTGCGGATCAGGCGGCGAGCTTCGCCAGCGTCGCGTCGATGCGCGCCAGCGAGCGCTCCTTGCCCAGGATCTCCAGGGACTCGAAGAGCGGCAGGCCGACCGTGCGGCCGGTGACGGCGACGCGGACCGGGGCCTGCGCCTTGCCCAGCTTGAGGCCGTGGGCCTCGCCCGCGGTCAGGACGGCCTGCTTGAGGGACTCCGGGTCCGACCAGTCGGCGCCGGCCAGGTTCTCGCGGGCGGTGGTCAGCAGGGCCGCGGGCTCGCCCTTCATGGCCTTGTCCCAGGACGCCTGGTCCTCGACCGGCTCCTTGCGGAAGAGGAAGTCCACGTTCGCCGTGATGTCGGACAGCACCGTCACACGGGTCTGGGCGTGGGGGGCGATGCGCGCCCAGGCCTCGGCGTCGAAGTCCTCGGGCGCCCAGTTGGCGTGCGGGGCCGTGAGCCAGGGGGCGCAGGCGTCCGCGAAGGCCTTCGGGTCCAGCTGCCGGATGTGGTCGGCGTTGATCGCCTCGGCCTTCTTCAGGTCGAAGCGGGCCGGGTTCGCGTTGACGTCCGGGATGTCGAACTTCGCGACCATCTCCTCGATCGAGAAGATGTCCTGGTCCTTGGAGAAGGACCAGCCCAGCAGCGAGAGGTAGTTCAGCAGGCCCTCGGGCAGGAAGCCGCGCTCGCGGTAGAGGTTGAGCGAGGACTCCGGGTCGCGCTTGGAGAGCTTCTTGTTGCCCTCGCCCATGACGTACGGCAGGTGGCCGAACTCGGGCACGCCCTTGGCGACGCCGAGCTCGATGAGCGCCTTGTAGAGGGCGATCTGGCGCGGGGTGGAGGACAGCAGGTCCTCGCCGCGCAGCACGTGCGTGATCTCCATCAGCGCGTCGTCGACCGGGTTGACGAGCGTGTAGAGCGGGGCGCCGTTGGCCCGCAGGATGCCGAAGTCGGAGACGTTCTCCGGGGTGACGGAGATCTCGCCGCGGACCAGGTCCGTGAAGGTGATCGTCTCGTCGGGCATCCGGAAGCGGACGATCGAGGGGCGGTGCTCGCCCCGGTAGGCCTCCAGCTGCACCTGGGTCAGCTCACGGCAGTGGCCGTCGTAGCCGGAGGGCTTGCCGGCCGCGCGGGCGGCGGCGCGGCGGGCGTCCAGCTCCTCGGTCGTGCAGTAGCAGTCGTACGCGTAGCCGCCGTCGCGCAGGCGCTGCGCGACGTCCGCGTAGATGTCCATGCGCTCGGACTGGCGGTACGGGGCGTGCGGGCCGCCCACCTCGGGGCCCTCGTCCCAGGTGAAGCCGAGCCAGCGCAGCGAGTCGAGCAGCTGGGCGTAGGACTCCTCGGAGTCGCGCGCCGCGTCGGTGTCCTCGATGCGGAAGACGAACGTACCGCCGTGGTGGCGGGCGAACGCCCAGTTGAAGAGGGCGGTGCGGACCAGGCCCACGTGGGGGTTGCCGGTCGGGGAGGGACAGAAACGTACGCGGACGTTCGCGTTAGCCACGCTTGATCACCTTGTTGGTGAGAGTGCCGATGCCTTCGATGGTGACGGCGACCTCGTCGCCGACGTTGAGGGGGCCGACTCCGGCCGGGGTCCCCGTGAGGATGACGTCGCCCGGGAGCAGGGTCATGGCCTCGCTGATGTGCACGATCAGGTCCTCGACCGAGCGGACCATGTCGCTGGTGCGGCCGAGCTGGCGCTGTTCGCCGTTCACGGTGCACTGGATGGTCAGGTCGGCGGGGTCGAGGTCGGTCTCGATCCAGGGGCCGAGCGGGCAGGCGCTGTCGAAGCCCTTGGCCCGGGCCCACTGCTTCTCCCGCTGCTGGACGTCGCGCGCGGTGACGTCGTTGGCGCAGGTGTAGCCGAGGATCACGTCCTTGACGCGCTCCTTCGGCACCTCGCGGCACATGCGTCCGATGACCACGGCCAGCTCGGCCTCGTGGTGGACGTCCTGGGAGAAGGAGGGGTACGTGATCGGGTCGCCCGGGCCGACCACCGAGGTGGACGGCTTGAAGAAGGTCAGGGGGGCGTCCGGGACCTCGTTACCGAGCTCCGCCGCGTGCTCCGCGTAGTTGCGGCCCACGGCCACGACCTTGTTCGGGAGCACCGGCGGCAGCAGCCGGACCTTGCTCAGCGGGACCTTCGTGCCCGAGAGCTCGAAGTCCGCGAAGGGGATGCCCTTGATGATGTCGAGCACGAGCTCCGACCCGGCACCGGGGGCGGCGTCGCCCTCGACCGCGCCGAAGGCGACGTTTCCGTCGATCGAGAACCTGGCGATGCGCACGTGTTGCGTCTGCCCCTCTTGTGTTTCCGCTGGCTGGAGTCTGCGGACTCCAGGCTAACGCGGCGGGCGGGGGCGCTTCGCGTCCTGCGCCGGGCCGCTACGGCGCGGCGACGGCGACGGGCGCGTCCATCAGGACGGTGCGGCGCGGGTTCGCGGTCTGGGCCGGCAGCTCGACGGAGTGCTCCGGGGTGGCCGGGGCCGCCTGCAGTTCCTCGGCGTCCTTGAGGTGCGCGAGGGTGGTGCGGCGGGGGTTGGCTATGTTGCGGAACATCATCGTCGTCTTCATCGGAGTTTCGGGCCCTCGGCTCGCTCGTGGGGTGGGGGTCGTCGGATGCGCCGGGTGTGGCGCCAACCCTTTAAAAGGCAAGGCTAAACATCTGAATCCCCGGCTGAACCGGGAAGTAATGGCCATGGCCGTGTGAGTTTGCTCACCAATGACCGGGCATTCCGGGCATAACGTACAGTCAATTCCGCCTGGCGAAACGGACATTGCGCCACTGAATCAACCATTCCGCTCCTGATCATCAGGACTGGGACACCTTGCCAGACGCAAGCTTTGATTGGCGTAAGTCCGGTTCGTCCCGATAGCGGTTCCACGTCGCGTAGCCCGTCCATCACGAAACGTGACCGGCTCGCCGGGGCGGCACGCGCACCTTGTTGGAGATCCGCCACTGTGCTGGAATTCGCGGGACCGCCGCGGGAATCAGCCGGCGCGCAGGTGGCGCGAGACAGCGCCGAGCGCGGTGGCAAGGAGAGGGAGACGCGCCGGTCACCGACGACCACCATGGGGCCGTCAGTGCCCCACGACTCGACACCGTCCCGCCGTTCATCCGGCGGGGCGCCTGGTCCAGAGGTTGCGACGCTAGTGCAGGGACGATTCAAGAGGGATGGCAAGGGGTCTCCCCAGGCCCGCCAGGGACGTGGGGACGCTGCTGCGGAGCAGGAGCCGCGCGGCGGGACCGACCGTGGCTCCTCACCCCAGCACGCCCAGAACCGCGGGCCGGCTGTCGAAGGAGCGGGCCCCCTCGCTCCGGCCCCGGCCAAGGCGAAGGGCCGCGGTAAGGGCGCCAAGGCGGCCAAGCCCGTGCGCGGCAAGGGTCCGGGCGAACCGGCCCAGCCCGAAACGGCGATACCGAAGGCCCCCAGTGGGCCCGGTTCCCGTCTCGCCATGCAGAACTGGCGCATCAGCACGCGACTGGTGTCGCTGCTGACGCTGCCGGTCGTCGCCGCCACCACGCTCGGTGGCTTCCGCATCAACGACTCGCTCAACGACATCGCCCAGCTGGAGCACATGCAGCTGCTGACGACGATGACCCGGCAGGCCACCAACCTGGCCGCCATGCTCCAGGAGGAGCGGGACAAGTCGGCGGGTCCGCTGTCGGTCGCCAACGCCGCCGCCAAGGGTCCCGACAAGCCGCCGGCGGACAAGCCCAACAGCCTCGTCCAGGGCGTCCGCGACCAGACCGACGCCGCCGCCAAGGCCTTCGCCGCGGCGACCGACAAGGTCGACAACGCGCAGGACAAGGACGAGACCCTCAAGTCGATCCGCAACAACATCCTGCAGATCGGCCGCCAGCTCACCGGCATCGAGGACATCCGCAAGAAGGCGTACCAAAACGGTGCCCAGCAGACCGTCACCGAGTACAACGCGCTGATCGTCTCGCTGCTGTCGCTCTCGCAGGACATGGCCCAGGCCACGTCCAGCCCTGAGATGATCAAGCGCACCCGCGCCCTCGCGGCCTTCTCCTCCGCCAAGGAGTACGCCTCCATCCAGCGCGCGATCGTCGCCGCCTCACTCCCCGAGAGCGGTGACAAGCCGGGCAAGCTGGAGGAGAACGACCGCCTCTACGCGCTCTCCGCGCTGCGCGGCGAGAGCCAGCAGAAGAAGACCTTCGAACTCGTCTACCAGGGCAAGCCCGAGGAACTCCTCGCGGCGCTCGGCGACGGCAACACGGAGATCGGCACCGCCGACCACTACGCCCGCCGCGTGCTCAGCACCCAGGGGCAGTTCGGCAAGGAGAAGAACCGGTCCTGGATGGACTGGTACGACGCCGACGACACCAAGCTCCGCGCGATGGGCGTCATCGAGCTCACCCTGCTCGAGGACATGGAGCAGAAGGCCCGCGAGCTCAAGAGCGAGTCGCAGCAGGACGCCATCATCAACGGTGCCCTGATCCTCCTCGTCCTCGGCGTCTCGCTCGTCGGCGCCTTCATCATGGCCCGGTCCATGATCCGCTCGCTGCGCCGCCTCCAGGACACCGCGACCCGCGTCGCCCAGGACCGTCTGCCCGAGCTCGTCAAGCAGCTCTCGGAGTCGGACCCGCAGGACGTCGACACCTCCGTGGAGTCCGTCGGCCTGCACACCCGCGACGAGATCGGCCAGGTGGCCGCGGCCTTCGACGACGTGCACCGCGAGGCCGTCCGCCTCGCCGCCGAGCAGGCCCTCCTACGGGGCAACGTCAACGCGATGTTCACCAACCTCTCGCGCCGTTCGCAGGGCCTCATCCAGCGCCAGCTCTCGCTCATCTCCGAGCTGGAGTCGCGCGAGGCCGACCCGGACCAGCTGTCCTCGCTCTTCAAGCTCGACCACCTCGCGACCCGCATGCGCCGTAACGGCGAAAACCTCCTCGTCCTCGCGGGCGAGGAGCCGGGCCGGCGCTGGACCCGCCCCGTCCCGCTCGTCGACGTGCTCCGCGCCGCGGCGTCCGAGGTGGAGCAGTACGAGCGCATCGAACTCGCGTCGGTGCCCGGCACCGACGTCGCCGGCCGCGTCGTCAACGACCTCGTGCACCTGCTCGCCGAGCTGCTGGAGAACGCCACCTCGTTCTCCTCCCCGCAGACCAAGGTCAAGGTCACCGGTCACGCGCTGCCCGACGGGCGCGTCCTGGTCGAGATCCACGACACCGGCATCGGCCTCTCCCCCGAGGACCTCGCCGCGATCAACGAGCGGCTCGCGGCGCCGCCGACCGTGGACGTCTCCGTCTCCCGCCGCATGGGTCTGTTCGTGGTCGGCCGCCTGTCCCTGCGACACGGCATCCGCATCCAGCTGCGCCCCTCCGACTCGGGCGGTACGACGGCCCTCGTCATGCTCCCGGTGGACGTCGCCCAGGGCGGCAAGAAGCCGGGTCCCATGCCGGGCCAGGGCGGTCCGGGCGGCCAGGGCGGCCCCGCGGGCGGCCAGGGCGCTCAGGGCGGCCCCGGTGGGCAGGCCTCCGTGCCGGGCGCCGGTACGCGTCCCCCCGTGGGCGCCGGCCAGCAGCGCGGCCAGGTCTCCGGCGGCGCCCAGCGCGCCGCCCTGCCGGGACGCGACGGCGGCCAGGGCCCGCAGGGCGGTCCCGGGCAGCGCCCGCAGGGCGGTCCCGGCGGCGCTCCGGGCCAGGCGCAGGGCCAGGGTGCCTTCGGCACCGGCGCTCCGCTGCCGGCCCGCGGCCAGGGCGGCCCCTCGGGCGGTCAGGGCGGTCTCCTCGGCGGTGGCCCGCAGGCCCGGCCGGCCGGCGTGCCGCCGGTGTCGCCTCCCCCCGGCTTCCCGCAGGGCAACGGCTTCGAGCGGCCGCAGCAGCAGCCGCAGCCGGGCCAGTTCGGCCAGCAGGGGCAGCAGGGGCAGCAGTCGCAGCCCCAGCAGTCCCCGCAGCAGTCCTCCGCCCAGGCCCCGGTCCAGCGCCGGCGTCCGCAGCTGCCGCCGCGCGGCGGCGCCCCCCGCCCGGAGCTTCCGGGTACGGGCGCCTCCCCCGCCGGTCTGCCGCAGGCCGCCAGCTGGGGCTCCGGCCAGGGTGGCCAGGAGGCACCGCGCGGGCACGACGAGCTGTCGGGCCCCGGCTCCACCGCCGAGTTCGCCCGTCCGGACTTCAACGGCCCGCCCCCGCAGGCCGCCGCCCCCCACCCGGGCAACAGCACGACCGGCCAGTTCGAGCGCCCCCAGCTCGGCGGCCCGCTGGACCCGTCCACCACCGGCCAGTTCGCCCGTCCGGGCGGCCCCGGTGTGGGCGGCTACGGCGAGCAGCGGCCCCAGCCCCACGAGCAGCAGGCCCAGCAGGCCCACCAGCAGCAGGCGCAGCAGCCGGGCGGTTACCTCCCGGCGCCCGTGCCGGCTCCGCGCGCCGACCTGCCGCGGGCCGAGGCTCCGCGGCCGCCGCAGTCGTACCAGCCGGAGGCGCTGCCGCCGGCCCCGGCGCAGCACACCGGCGAGGTCCGCAGCCCGATCTTCGACACGCTGGAGTCGAACTGGGTCCACCAGGAGGGCGCCCCGTCCTCCGGGCAGGCCCCGGCCGTGCCCCAGCAGCCCCAGCAGCCCCAGCAGCCCCAGCAGCCCCAGCAGCCCCAGCAGTCGGCCGCTCCGCAGCAGCAGCAGCCGCAGCGCGGCCAGGAGTTCGGGGCCGAGCCCGCCGCGGCGGTCACGGGCAGCTCCCCGACGGTGAGCTGGAAGTCGTCCCCGAACGACGAGCTGATGAGGCAGGCCGAGCGCGTGCGCCAGCCCGCCGCCGGCGGCATCACGACCTCGGGGCTGCCCCGTCGGGTCCCGCGGGCGAACCTCGTCGCCGGGACCGCGCAGCAGCAGGCCGAGGCCCAGGCGGGCCCGCAGGTATCGCGCGCCCCGGACGACGTCCGCGGCCGTCTCACCAACCTCCGACGCGGTATCCAGCAGGGGCGTCAGGCCGGTACCTCCGGCCCCGCGACCGGCAGTTACCACATCGACCCCACTTACCAGCAGGAGCGATAGTTGAGTTCGATGAGCCAGGCGGCACAGAACCTGAACTGGTTGATCACCAACTTCGTGGACAACACCCCAGGGGTGTCCCACACCGTGGTGGTCTCCGCCGACGGACTCCTTCTGGCGATGTCCGAAGGGTTCCCCCGTGACCGCGCCGACCAGCTGGCGGCCGTGGCCTCCGGGCTGACCTCGCTGACCGCCGGGGCCTCCCGGATCTTCGAGGGCGGCGCCGTCAACCAGACCGTGGTCGAGATGGACCGGGGATTCCTCTTCCTCATGTCCGTCTCCGACGGATCGTCCCTGGCCGTGCTCGCGCACCCCGAGTGCGACATCGGCCTCGTGGGCTACGAGATGGCCCTCCTCGTGGACCGCGCGGGCAGCGTCCTCACCCCGGACCTGCGCGCTGAGCTCCAGGGAAGCCTGCTCATCTGACTCGTCACCTCCCGGCCGGACGGTACTTCCGGCCGGGGGGCCGGGCCCGACCCGGAACCCAGTACCCCCGCCAGGCCGTCATCACGTCCCCCCACCGGCCGCCCCGTCAGACGGCACGCTGACCACTGCTGTCCAGCCCGGAGGATCAATGACCCCGCCCCCCGCCTATCCCGATGCGTACGGAGATGCGTACTCGGAAGGCGACCAGCCGCTGGTGCGTCCGTACGCGATGACCGGCGGCCGTACCCGGCCGCGCTACCAGCTCGCCATCGAGGCGCTGGTCAGTACCACGGCCGACCCGATGCACCTCTCGAACCTGCTCCCCGAGCACCAGCGCATCTGCACCTTGTGCCGCGAGGTGAAGTCGGTCGCGGAGGTCTCCGCACTGCTGTCGATGCCGCTCGGTGTCGCCCGGATCCTCGTCGCCGACCTGGCGGAGGCCGGAATGGTGGCCATCCACCAGCCGGGCAATGGAGAGGCCGGCGGAACGCCGGATGTAACGCTGCTCGAGAGGGTTCTCAGTGGACTTCGCAAGCTCTGACGGCGGAGCGGCTCCTCGCTCCACCACCTCCGCGAAGATCGTGGTGGCGGGCGGCTTCGGCGTGGGCAAGACCACGTTCGTCGGCGCGGTCTCCGAGATCAACCCGCTGCGGACGGAAGCCGTCATGACGTCCGCGAGCGCGGGCATCGACGACCTCACCCACACCGGTGACAAGACGACCACCACGGTCGCCATGGACTTCGGCCGCATCACCCTGGACCAGGACCTGATCCTGTACCTCTTCGGTACACCGGGCCAGGACCGCTTCTGGTTCATGTGGGACGACCTCGTCCGCGGCGCCATCGGCGCCATCGTCCTCGTCGACACCCGCCGTCTCGCCGACTGCTTCCCCGCGGTCGACTACTTCGAGAACAGCGGCCTGCCGTTCGTCGTGGCGCTCAACGGCTTCGAGGGACACCAGCCGTACACCCCGGAGGAGGTCCGCGAGGCCCTCCAGATCGGCCCCGACGCCCCGATCATCACCACCGACGCCCGCCATCGCGCGGACGCCAAGAGCGCCCTCATCACGCTCGTCGAGCACGCGCTGATGGCGCGTCTCAAGTAGCACGGTTCACAAGTGAATACGCCGGGGCGGGCTGTGTCATCCGACACGGCCCGCCCCCGTCGTTCATAACGTTTCGACAGAGAATTGCCGCGAGTTGGGCACAGCGTGCGTTCGGGCGGTGCCACAGTGCGCACAATCGGCCCCGTTTTTGCCGCCGCTCGCTCTTTATGTCCGGTTTATGTGGGTCATAAGGCTCTAGGAATGGCCTGTTCCAACTGTTTGGAACAGGACGGCTGCCCGTGCTGGAATTCATCGAACTAGCTAGTAGCACCGCCGAGAGGTTGTTGGTCGAGTGAGGCGAAGCAACTCGAGCCCCGCGGATGAACCCGCGCGCGGCAACTTCACCCCGCCGCCGCGCGCGGCCACGTCGCCCGTCGACATGCCCGTGGAACCACCCGCGAGAAGCGGCAGCACCAGCAAGTTCTCGCCCCGTAACTGGCGCGTGCCGACCCGCCTGAACGCCATCCTCCTCGTGCCCGTCCTCGTCGGACTGGTCATGGGCGGCTTCCAGGTCAAGGGTTCGGTCGACAGCTGGAACGAGGCGAAGGACGCCGAGCAGACCGCGCGGATCGTCCAGGCCGCGACCGAATACGGCCAGGCGCTCCTGAACGAGCGCGACCTCACGGCGGAACCCCTGCTGAAGGGCGACCGCAACAACGAGGTCGTGACGAAGGCCTACGCGGCCACCGACGCGGCCAAGGCCAAGTTCGGCGAAGCCGTCAAGAACCTGCCGAAGAAGCAGGGTCTGGAACGCCGCCTCCAGCTCTTCCGCCAGGAGGAGCCCAAGCTCGAACAGGTCCGCAAGACGGCGTACGCCATCCCGGAGACCGCCAAGAAGAACCTCCCCGCGCAGGGCGGCCCGATCCCGACCGAAGAGGGGTACGTGCTGGTCCAGCACTACCTCATGCAGTTCTCCAACGAACTGGGCCTCGGCACCGGGAACGTCACCAGCTACGGCCGCATGGTCTACGCGGTCGAGCTGGCCAAGGCGGCCAACTCGCTCCAGCGCTCCGTCGGCACCCACCTGCTGGTGCGCCCGAACGAGGACGAGAACGTCCGCAAGGCCCAGCTCGTCGCCTTCTCCTCCTACGCCTACCTCGAAGAGATAGCCATCGGCGAGTACGTCGCCGCCGGCACCGACGAGGACACCAACCGGCTGAAGGAGGTCATGGGCAACAAGTCCAAGGAGGGCGCGGAGAAGCTCGCCGCCGCCAAGACGGCCGCCGAGCAGTCCGGCAGCACCTTCAAGGCACCGCCCGTGGTCAACGGTTCCGCCCTCACGGGCATGACCGAGGCGATAGCCGGCGGCGAGAAGCCCGCCAAGCTCGCGCTGGGCGGCACCACCGCCCCCGCCTGGCAGGCCGCCGCCACCGCCAAGTTCGACGGCTACGCCGAGATCGAGAAGGACCTCCTCGACAAGGCCGTCCAGGACGCCGTCGCGGTGTCCGACAAGTCCCAGAGCGACGCCGTCCTCACCGGCGCCATCGTCGTCGTGGCCCTGCTCGCCGCCTTCATCCTGGCCGGCATGATGGCCCGCCAGATGAGCCGCTCGATGCTCCGGCTGCGCAGCTCCGCCTTCGACATCGCCGAGCAGCGCCTGCCGATGCTCGTCGACCAGCTCTCGCGCACCGACCCGGGCAAGGTCGACACCCGGGTGCAGCCGATCCCGATCACCTCGCGCGACGAGATCGGCGAGGTCGCCCGCGCCTTCGACCAGGTCCACCGCGAAGCGGTCCGGCTCGCCGCCGAGCAGGCGCTCCTGCGGGGCAACGTCAACGCGATCTTCACCAACCTCTCCATTCGCAACCAGTCCCTGATCGAGGGCCAGCTGACCCTCATCACCGACCTGGAGAACAACGAGGCGGACCCGGACCAGCTGGAGAACCTCTTCCGCCTGGACCACCTCGCCACCCGTATGCGCCGCAACGGCGAGAACCTCCTCATCCTCGCGGGTGAGAACCCGGGCCGCCGCTGGGACCAGCCGGTCCCGCTGGTCGACGTACTGCGCGCCGCCTCCTCCGAGGTGGAGCAGTACGAGCGCATCGAGCTCTCGGGCGTCTCCGAGGCCGAGATCCACGGCCAGGCCGTGACCGACCTCGTGCACCTGCTCGCCGAGCTGCTGGAGAACGCCACCACGTTCTCCTCCCCGCAGACCAAGGTCCGCGTCAACGCCACGCGTCTGCCCGACGGCCGCGTGATGGTCGAGATCCACGACAAGGGCATCGGCCTCACCGCCGAGGACTTCGCGGACATCAACCACAAGCTGGCCAACCCGCCCACCGTGGACGCCGCCGTCTCGCAGCGCATGGGCCTCTTCGTGGTCGGCCGGCTGGCGGACCGCCACGACATCCGCGTCCAGCTGCGCCCCTCGGGCGAGGCCGCGGGCACCACCTCGCTGGTGATGCTCCCCGACGCCATCACCCACGGTGGCGGTGGCGAGGGCATTCCGGACGACGACTTCACGGTCTCGTCGATGATCCCGCAGCAGCAGGCCCAGCTGCCCGCCCCGCTGCGGACGGCCGCCGAGCTCGGCTTCGACGATTCGCGCTACGGCGCCCAGGGCGGGCAGGGCGGCCAGGACGGCGCCGAGCCGCCGGCGGACCCGGTCGTGCGGTCCCTGGGCCGCGAGGAGCGCAGGGCGCAGCTGGAGGCGCAGCTCGGCTACCCGCAGGGGCAGCAGGAGCAGCCCGGCCAGCAGTATCCGGAACCTCAGCCGGAGCACGCGTACCAGCCGTACCAGGGCTACGAGCAGCAGCAGGCGCCCGCGTACGAACCCCCGTACGAGGACGGCCGGCAGCAGCAGGCCTACACGCCGTACCCGGAGCAGGGCTATGCCTATCCGGAAGACGGCTACCAGGAACAGCAGCAGCCCGCTCAGGCGTACGAGGGCGGCTACGGTGAGCAGTCCGCGCAGGCCGAGTGGCCCGCGCAGAACACCTTCCCGGGCTCCTACCAGCAGGAGTACGCGGCCGAATCGGAATCCCAGCCCGCTCCCGAACCGGCCCCGGACCGCGTAGGCTTCGACCGTCCGGGCGCCGCTGCCGACACCGGTCACGAGATGACCGGAGCGGGCCTGCCCAGGCGCGGCAGCCAGCAGCAGTGGCAGCCGGCACAGCAGGAAGCGGAGTCCACCGGATCCCTCTTCGAGCAGCGGCCGCAGCGTCAGCAGCAGCCCGCTGAGGCGGAGCGGGCCCCGGAGGAAACAGAAGGCACCGCCGCCTGGCGTTCGCGCAACGACGAGCGCTGGCAGCAGGCCGGCAAGCTCCGTGAGCCGAAGGCGGGCGGGGTCACCCCGTCCGGTCTCCCTCGGCGGGTGCCCAAGGCCAACCTGGTCGAGGGCGCTGCGGAGACGACCCCGCAGGGCGGCCCCCAGGTCTCCCGCGCACCGGAGGACGTCCGGGGCAGGTTGAGCAACCTGCGCCGTGGTGTCCAGCAGGGACGCAGCGCGGGTTCCGAGCAGTCAAGTAACAGCTATGACCAGGAGCGTTAGTGTGAGCCCGATGAGCCAGGCGGCACAGAACCTGAACTGGTTGATCACCAACTTCGTGGACAACACCCCAGGGGTGTCCCACACCGTGGTGGTCTCCGCCGA
This sequence comes from Streptomyces sp. NPDC048507, assembly GCF_043199995.1. Taxonomy (NCBI): domain Bacteria; kingdom Bacillati; phylum Actinomycetota; class Actinomycetes; order Kitasatosporales; family Streptomycetaceae; genus Streptomyces; species Streptomyces sp. NPDC048507. Next base: position 174,956 of record NZ_JBICWZ010000005.1, read on the forward strand.
CGGACTCCTTCTGGCGATGTCCGACGGGTTCCCGCGCGACCGCGCCGATCAGCTGGCGGCCGTGGCCTCCGGGCTGACCTCGCTGACCGCCGGGGCCTCCCGGATCTTCGAGGGCGGCGCCGTCAACCAGACCGTGGTGGAGATGGACCGGGGGTTCCTCTTCCTCATGTCCGTCTCCGACGGGTCCTCGCTCGCGGTGCTCGCGCACCCCGAGTGCGACATCGGCCTCGTGGGCTACGAGATGGCCCTCCTCGTGGACCGCGCGGGCAGCGTCCTCACTCCGGACCTGCGCGCGGAACTGCAGGGAAGCCTTCTCAACTAACAGACAGGCCGTGTGTTTCGCGTCATCGCACCGTAGGGTGCGGTGGCGCGGTTCCACAGGGAGTACTGCGTTCTTGGAGTCGGAGGAGGAAACGTGACAACACCCGGAGGACATCCTTATGGCGGCGCGCAGCAGCCGCAGGGTGGGCACGACCAGAACCGATTCAACTTCCCCTCGGCTCCGAGCCGGCAGATGCCGGAGCACAATCCCTACCAGCAGCAGCCGTACGGTCAGCCCCAGCCGCACCAGCAGCCCCAGCGCCCCTCGCAGCAGCCGTTGCGCGGTTCCCAGCCGCAGGCTCCGAAGGCGCACAACCCGCTGGTGCGTCCGTACGCGATGACCGGCGGCCGTACCCGGCCGCGCTACCAGCTCGCCATCGAGGCGCTGGTCAGTACCACGGCCGATCCCGCGCGGCTGCAAGGGCAGTTGCCCGAGCACCAGCGCATCTGCCGTCTGTGCCAGGAGATCAAATCCGTCGCGGAGATCTCGGCACTCCTCTCCATTCCTCTTGGTGTCGCCCGCATCCTCGTCGCCGACCTGGCGGAGGCGGGCCTTGTCGCCATTCACCAGCCCGGCGGCGACGAGTCTGCCGGCGGCCAGCCAGATGTGACACTGCTCGAAAGGGTGCTCAGTGGACTTCGCAAGCTCTAACGGAGGTTCTGCCGGGGGGGCACCGCGCTCCACCACCTCCGCGAAGATCGTGGTGGCGGGCGGCTTCGGCGTGGGCAAGACCACGTTCGTCGGCGCGGTCTCCGAGATCAACCCGCTGCGCACCGAGGCCGTCATGACGTCCGCGAGCGCGGGCATCGACGACCTCACCCACACCGGTGACAAGACGACCACCACGGTCGCCATGGACTTCGGCCGCATCACCCTGGACCAGGACCTGATCCTGTACCTCTTCGGTACACCGGGCCAGGACCGCTTCTGGTTCATGTGGGACGACCTCGTCCGCGGCGCCATCGGCGCGGTGGTCCTCGTCGACACCCGGCGCCTCGCGGACTGCTTCCCGGCCGTGGACTACTTCGAGAACAGCGGCCTGCCGTTCGTGATCGCCCTGAACGGCTTCGACGGCCACCAGCCGTACACCCCGGAGGAGGTCCGCGAGGCCCTCCAGATCGGCCCCGACGCCCCGATCATCACCACCGACGCGCGCCACCGCGGGGACGCCAAGAGCGCCCTCATCACGCTCGTCGAGCACGCGCTGATGGCGCGTCTGCGCTGACCGCGCCCGCCTGAACTTCCGGACGCCGGGATCCCGCCACGGGATCCCGGCGTTCCGCGTTTCCCCCTGCGGCCCGCCCCGCCGCGCCGGGGACGCCGAACGGCCGCCCGGCGCGCCACGCCCCGGGGGCGGTGGTGCGGCCGGACGGCCGTCGGGTGCTGCGGTGGTGCGGGAGGTCAGCCCTGCCAGCTGTGCGGGGCCTGGAAGCCCCGGCTGCGCTCCAGGCGGCGCCAGCCGGCCTGGGAGCGGCGGGTGGTGACGGCCTCTTCCGGGGTGGCGGCGGCGCGGGCGAGCAGGATCGCGGTGATCGCGGCCAGCTCCTCCGGCTCGGCGTTGCCCTTCTCGACCTTCAGCAGGGTGTCCGTGGCGGTGCTCATCGGTGGCGGGTCTCCTTTCGCTCGTTTACTGCGGCGGGTTGCCGTGCTTGCGGGACGGCAGATCGGCGTGCTTCGTGCGGAGCATCGCGAGGGCGCTCACGAGCACCTCGCGCGTCTCGGCGGGGTCGATGACGTCGTCCACGAGGCCGCGCTCGGCCGCGTAGTACGGGTGCATCAGCTCGGCCTTGTATTCCTTGACCATCCGGGCGCGCATCGCCTCGGGGTCCTCGGCGTCCGCGATCTGCTTGCGGAAGATGACGTTGGCCGCGCCCTCGGCGCCCATGACGGCGATCTCGTTGGTCGGCCAGGCGTAGGTGAGGTCGGCGCCGATGGACTGGGAGTCCATGACGATGTACGCGCCGCCGTAGGCCTTGCGCAGGATCAGGGAGATCCGCGGGACGGTGGCGTTGCAGTAGGCGTACAGCAGCTTCGCGCCGTGGCGGATGATGCCGCCGTGCTCCTGGTCGACGCCCGGCAGGAAGCCGGGAACGTCCAGCAGGGTGATGATCGGGATGTTGAAGGCGTCGCAGAGCTGGACGAACCGCGCGGCCTTCTCGGAGGCGTGGATGTCCAGGACGCCGGCGAGGTGGCCGGGCTGGTTGGCGACGATGCCGACGACCTGGCCGTCCATCCGCGCCAGGGCGCAGATGATGTTGCGGGCCCAGCGCTCGTGGATCTCCAGGACGTCGCCCTCGTCGACGAGTTCCTCGATGACCTTGAGCATGTCGTACGGGCGGTTGCCGTCGGCCGGGACCAGGTCCAGCAGGACGTCGGAGCGGCGGTCCTTCGGGTCGTCGGTCTCGTGGACCGGCGGGTTCTCGCGGTTGTTCGAGGGGAGCATCGTGATGAGGTAGCGGACCTCGGAGATGCAGGTCTCCTCGTCGTCGTACGCGAAGTGCGCGACGCCCGAGGTCTCGGCGTGCACGTCCGCGCCGCCGAGGCCGTTCTGGGTGATCTCCTCGCCGGTCACCGCGCGGACGACGTCCGGGCCCGTGATGAACATCTGCGAGGTCTCGCGGACCATGAAGACGAAGTCCGTGAGCGCCGGGGAGTACGCGGCGCCGCCGGCGCAGGGGCCCAGCATGACCGAGATCTGCGGGATGACGCCGGAGGCCTTGGTGTTGCGCTGGAAGATGCCGCCGTAGCCGGCGAGGGCGGAGACGCCCTCCTGGATGCGGGCGCCGGCGCCGTCGTTGAGGGAGACCAGCGGGGCACCGGCCGCGATGGCCATGTCCATGATCTTGTGGATCTTCGTGGCGTGGGCCTCGCCCAGCGCGCCGCCGAAGATCCGGAAGTCGTGTGCGTAGACGAAGACCGTGCGGCCCTCGACGGTGCCCCAGCCGGTGATGACACCGTCGGTGTAGGGCTTCTTGGCCTCCAGGCCGAACCCGGTGGCGCGGTGCCTGCGGAGCTGCTCGACCTCCTTGAAGGAACCCTCGTCGAGCAGGAGCGCGATGCGCTCGCGGGCGGTCAGCTTGCCCTTGGCGTGCTGCGCTTCGGTCGCCCGGTCGCTGGGGCCGCGCCGGGCCTCCTCGCGGAGGGAGTGCAGCTCGGCCACGCGCCCGCGGGCGTCCGTCGGCTCGCTCGGAGTCTGGTCCACAACGGTCATGTACCGACCTTACGAAGCCCGGCCACGAAAACCCTCCGTTGGTTCTACACAGTCTCGGACCCCTTCCGCTGTGCGGGCCGGACAGAACCTGCGCGGGATGTAGGGACTCCCCCAGTCGGGACCAATGGCCTTTGTGGAGGTCCCACAAAAGTCCACGACACGCGCCATGAAGTTGAAATTTGAACGGAATGGGTCTAGCGTCATTCTCGTTGAAACTTCAACGAAACTTTCGCCAGCAGGATCTCCCGAGGAGGAAGCCATGGGTCTCTTCACCCGCCGCCAGAACAACTCCCCCGCCGCGGCCGTCGGCACGCTCGAAGTGGACCCGGCGCTCGCCGCGCTCACCGGTGAGTACGTCATCGACCCCGGCCACAGCAGCATCGGTTTCACCGTGCGCCACGCGATGGTCACCAACGTCCGCGGCAGCTTCGCCGAGCACGAGGGAACCCTGCACCTCGACGGCGCCGACCCGTCCCGCTCGACCGCCGCGATCGACGTCACGATCGCCTCGGTGAACACGGGCATCGCCGACCGCGACGCGCACCTGCGGGGCGGCGACTTCTTCGACGCCGACGCCTTCCCGCTGATGCGCTTCCGCTCCACCTCCGCGGCGCGGCTCGGGGGCGACACGTACCGGATCGGCGGCCAGCTGACGATCAAGGACGTCACGCGTCCGCTCTCCATCGACCTGGAGTTCGCGGGCAGCGCGACGGACGTCTACGGCAACGAGCGCGTCGGCTTCGAGGGCTCCGCCGAGATCCTGCGCTCCGACTGGGGCCTGACCTGGAACGCGGCCCTGGAGGCCGGCGGCGTGATGGTCAGCGACAAGGTGAAGCTGACCTTCGACATCTCGGCGATCAAGCAGGCCTGACGCCGGACACCGGTCCGGCGCCGGGCCCGGGGGCGGCTACCAGCCGCCCCCGCCGTCGAAACCGCCGCCCCCGTCGAACCCGCCGCCGCCGCCGAAGTCCCCGCCGCCGAAGTCGGACGGGTTGAAGTCGGCCCCGGAGACGTCGCCGCCCTCGAAGCCGGAGCCCGTGCCCCCGCCGAAGTCGGCGGCGTAGGCGGGCGAGGACATCATCGAGCCGAGCATCGTGCCCACCAGGAGCCCGGGCAGCATGCCACCGCCGAAGTAGCCGCCGGCCCAGGGACCGTACGCGGGGCCCGCGTCGTAGTAGGGACGCGGTCCGCGGTCGGTCTCCACGGTGCGCACGGCGGGATCGAGACCGTCGCGCAGCCGTACGGCGTCCGCCGCGCAGACCGGCACCGTGCGCGCGGCCCCGCCGGCCGGGGCCCAGGTGGCGTCCTCGCTGCTCGGTCCGTGGCGCGGGTCGAAGAAGCACGGCGCCCGGCGCTCCGGCAGCGGCCTGCCCTGGCGGCGCGCGTCGAGGCGGGCCAGTGCGAAGCGGCCGTCCTCCAGTGCCTGGGTCACGCCCTGGACCTCTTCCGGGCGCTGCACCGTGGCCATGATCTGCTTGGCCTTCTCGTAGGAGTCGAGGCCCTGCTCGTAGTCCCCGCGCATGGCGTCGTCGGCGCCGGGCTCGCCCGGGTGGAAGTCCAGCCGTTCGAGTTCCTCGCCGAAGGCGGTGATGTCCTCGTCGACGACCACGGCGAGGCGGGCGACGGCCTCGCGGCGGGCCTCTTCCTTCTGCCTGCGGTTGCGCCGGACCAGCGCGTACGCGCCGCCGCCGCCGATCACCGCGACCGCGCCGAGGCCGATCAGGGTGCCGGCCGGGAAGCCGTCGTCGCCGGAGGCGGCGCCCCAGGACGCCGGGGCGCGGCCCTTGACCTGGGGCAGGGCCTGGTCGACGAAGTTGTTGAGCTGGGTGTTCGCGTCCACCGGGGTACCGGTCTTGACGGCCTCGGTGAGGTTGCGGACGGCGTTGACGGGCATCACGGCCCGGTCGGCGCCCGCGTTGAAGCCGTCCCCGAGGCGGATCGCGTACAGCCCGGTGACGCCGGTCTCGGCACGGACGGCGGCGAGCACCTTGTCCTGCGGGAAGGCCGCGCCGCTCGGCAGCACCGCCACGAACAGCGGCTTCCCGGCGTCCTTGATCTTCGCGGCCAGGGCGTCGGCCTGCGCCGGGGACAGCTGGGCCCGCGCCCCGGGGTCGACGTAGACCGGTCCCTTCTTGAGGGCCGCCCCGACGTCGGACACCCCGGTGGCCGCGGCCGCCACGGGAGCAGCCACGAGCCCGGCCCCCGAGAGCCCCAGCAGGAGCCCGGCCAGCAGCCGACCGGATCGTACGGATATCAGCCTGGTCCTCATGCCTACGACGCTACCCGAACCGGCATTTTCCCGTGTGAGCTGGACATAAGCCCACGTCACTCCGCCGGTTCGACGCCCGCGTGCAGGAGGCCGAAGGTGAAGGCGTCCTCCAGGGCCTGCCAGGAGGCGGCGATGACGTTCTCGGCGACGCCGACCGTGGACCACTCGCGGGTGCCGTCCGTCGTGGCGATCAGCACGCGGGTCGTGGACTCCGTGCCGTGCTTGCCCTCCAGGATGCGGACCTTGTAGTCGCTCAGCTCGAACTTGGCCAGCTGGGGGTAGAAGCGTTCCAGGGCCACGCGCAGCGCCCGGTCCAGGGCGTTGACGGGGCCGTTGCCCTCGGCCGTGGCGACGATCCGCTCGCCCTTGGCCCAGACCTTGACGGTGGCCTCGTTGGCGTGGGTGCCGTCGGGGCGGTCCTCGACGATCGCCCGCCAGGACTCGGTGCGGAAGTACTTGCGGGCCCGGCCCTCGACCTCGGCGCGCAGCAGCAGCTCGAAGGAGGCGTCGGCGGCCTCGTAGGTGTAGCCGCGCAGTTCGCGCTCCTTGACGCGCTCGACGACGCGGGAGATCAGCGCGCGGTCCTCGCCGAGGTCGACGCCGAGCTCCTTGCCCTTGAGCTCGATCGAGGCCCGGCCGGCCATGTCGGAGACCAGCATCCGCATGGTGTTGCCGACCCGCTCGGGGTCGATGTGCTGGTAGAGGTCGGGGTCGACCTTGATCGCGGAGGCGTGCAGGCCCGCCTTGTGCGCGAAGGCCGAGACGCCGACGTAGGGCTGGTGCGTGGAGGGGGTGAGGTTGACGACCTCGGCGATGGCGTGCGAGATGCGGGTCATCTCGGCGAGCGCGCCCTCGGGCAGGACCTGGCGGCCGTACTTGATCTCCAGGGCGGCGACGACGGGGAATAGGTTGGCGTTGCCGACGCGCTCGCCGTAGCCGTTCGCGGTGCACTGCACGTGGGTGGCGCCCGCGTCGACGGCGGCCAGCGTGTTGGCGACGGCGCAGCCGGTGTCGTCCTGGGCGTGGATGCCGAGGCGGGCGCCGGTGTCGGCGAGGACGGTCGCGACGACGGCGGTGACCTGGGCGGGGAGCATGCCGCCGTTGGTGTCGCAGAGGATGACGACGTCGGCTCCGGCCTCGTGGGCGGCGCGGACCACGGACTTGGCGTACTCGGCGTTGGCGCGGTAGCCGTCGAAGAAGTGCTCGCAGTCGACGAAGACGCGGCGGCCCTGGGCGACGAGGTGGGAGACGGTGTCCCGGACCATCTCGACGTTCTCTTCGAGGGTGGTGCGCAGGGCGAGCTCGACGTGCCGGTCGTGGGACTTGGCGACGAGGGTGATGACCGGGGCGCCGGATTCCAGCAGGGCGCGGACCTGCGGGTCCTTGTCTGCGGAGCCGCCGGCCCGGCGGGTGGCGCCGAAGGCGACGAGCTTGGCGTTCTTGAAGTCGATCTCGGCACGGGCCCGGGCGAAGAATTCGGTGTCGCGGGGGTTCGCGCCGGGCCAGCCGCCCTCGATGAAGCCCACCCCGAAGTCGTCCAGGTGCCGCGCGATCGTCAGCTTGTCCGCGACCGTGAGGTTGATGCCCTCACGCTGGGCGCCGTCGCGCAGGGTGGTGTCGAAGACGTGGAAGCTGTCGTCGAGTGCCTCTGTCGGCTCAGTCGCCTCTGGCGTCGTCATGCTGATCTGACTCCTGTCGGATGAGTGGTTCCGGAATCCCGGGATCCACTGCCCCCATCATCGCGCGCTGCCGGTCCGGCGCGTTTTTTCGCCGGGAAACGAAAAGACCCCTCGCGGGTGCGAGAGGTCTGCGCGCGGGTCCGAGGCACGGTGGCCGCTGCCGCGAAGGTTTTCCACGGTCTCAGCGGTCACAGGGGACCGGCGCGCTGCTGTCCATAATCATGAGCTGAGCAGGCACGCTCGCAGTGTGCCACACCGGCCCGCGTCCGTGGACCGCGGTCTCAGCATCCGGGCACCGGTCCGGCGGGCCGCTCCCGCGGCCCGCCGGACGGGCTCACCCCTGGGGGGCGAGCGCGTCGGCGAGGAACTCCCGTACGTGTTCCAGGATGGCCTCGCGGGAGACCAGCGGCAGCCCGACGGCCAGCTGGATGCTGAACCCGTCGAGCAGGGCCCGCGCCCGGGCCGCCAGCCGGTCGGGGTCCACCGGCCGGAACTCCCCGCGCGAGATGCCCTCGGCGAGGAGGGCGACCAGGTCGCGGTGCCAGGCCCCCTCGATGGCGGCCTGCCGTTCGCGTTCCTGGGGGCCGGCGTTCTGGGACCGGTTCCAGACCTCCAGCCACAGGGTCCAGTGCGGGTCCCGGGGACCGTCGGGCACGTAGAGGTCCACGTACGCCCGGACGCGCTCGTGCGCCGTACCGGGCCGGGACAGCAGGGCCCGGCGTTCGGTGCCCAGGGCCGCCTCGCTCCACTCCAGGGTCTGCAGCAGGAGCTCGTCCTTGCTGCCGAAGTAGTAGAGGAGGTGGCCGCTGCTCATGCCGACCTGCCGGCCGAGGCCGGCCATGGTCAGGCCCTCCAGTCCGCGCTCGGCGATCGTGGCCATGGCGGCGACGAGTACGTCCTCGCGCGGGGGCGCGTTCTTGCGCGCCGCCCGTACCGGTACTCCACCCGCCACCATGGGCCACTCCTTCACGAGGTACGCCGGCGGTCCGTGGATCAGACCTTCGGCTGCTGCTGGGTGATGCAGTGGATACCGCCACCCCCGGCGAAAATCGTACGTGCGTCGACGAGGGTCACGGTCCGCTCGGGGAACAGACCGCGGAAGATCTCGGCGGCCTCCTCGTCGCGCGGGTCGTCGAAGGCGCAGAGCACCACGCCGCCGTTGCAGAGGTAGTGGTTGATGTAGGAGTAATCCACCCACTCGCCGTTCTCCTCCAGCACGGTCGGCGCGGGCACCTCCACGACCTCCAGCTGCCGGCCCCGGGCGTCCGTGGAGGCGCGCAGGAGGGCGGCGATGGTCTTGCAGCGCTCGTGGTCGGGGTGGGCGGGGTCGGGCTGGGTGTGGACCAGCACCACGCCGGGACGGGCGAAGGCGGCGACGATGTCGACGTGGCCCTGGGTGCCGTAGGTGCCGTAGTCGCCGGCCAGGCCGTACGGGAGCCAGATGGCCTTCGTGGTGCCGAGGTGGGCGTGGATCTCCGCCTCGACCTGCCGGCGGGTCCAGCCGGGGTTGCGGCCCTCGCCGAGCTGCACGGTGTCGGTGAGCAGCACGGTGCCCTCGCCGTCGACGTGGATGGCGCCGCCCTCGTTGACCAGGCGGGTGCTGAAGGTGCGGGTGCCGGCCAGGTCGGAGACGTGCCGGGCGATCTTGGCGTCGTGGTCCCAGCGGGCCCACTCCTGGGCGCCCCAGCCGTTGAAGGTCCAGTCCACCGCGGCCAGTTCACCGGCGTCGTTGGTGACGAAGGTCGGACCGATGTCGCGCATCCAGGCGTCGTCGAGCTCGCGCTCGACCAGCTGGACGTCCTCGCCGACGACCGCGCGGGCGGACTCGGCGTCCCCCGGGGAGACGACCAGGGTCACGGGCTCGTAGGCGCGTACGGCGCGGGCCACGGCGCCCCAGGCCGCACGGGCCTCGGCGAGCTCCTCCTCGTTGGTGAAGGTCGGGTTGGGGCTGGGCCAGGCCATCCAGGTGCGCTCGTGGGGGGTCCACTCGGCGGGCATCCGGAAGCCGGCGTCGGCGGGGGTGTTCGAGGTCATGGCAGGCGTCCTTAAGGGCTCTACAGGAAGTACAGGCGGTTGAGGGAGACCGATTCGGCGGCTTCGGAGCGCAGCGGTTCCCCGTCGAGGGAGACGAGGCCGCTGCGTGCGTCCACATCGACCGCGCCCACCCGGGAGTTGCGGAGCAGGTCGCGGGGGCCGATGCCGCGGGTGCCGCGGACGGCGACGCGGCGGCGCCGGGTCGGCATCCCGTCGGAGCCCAGCGCGGCGGCCGCGGCGGAGACGAAGGCGACGGAGATGTCGGCGGGGGTGGCCCCGTAGGAGCCGAACTGCGGTCCGAGAACGAGCGGTTCGCAGGTGTCGGTGGCGGCGTTGGGGTCGCCGGTGACCCCGTAGGCCGGGAAGCCGGACTTGAGGACCAGCTGCGGCTTGGCGCCGAAGAAGGCCGGGCGCCACAGCACGATGTCGGCGAGCTTGCCGACCTCGATGGAGCCGATCTCGTGGGCCAGGCCGTGGGCGATGGCCGGGTTGATCGTCAGCTTGGCCATGTAGCGCAGGACGCGGGCGTTGTCGTCGCCCTCGCCGTCGCCCTCCAGGGGACCGAGCTCGCCCTTCATCTTGGCGGCCATGGCGAAGGTCCGCCGGACGGTCTCGCCCGCGCGGCCCATGCCCTGCGCGTCGGAGGAGGTGATGCCGATCGCCCCGAGGTCGTGCAGCACGTCCTCGGCGCCCATGGTGCCCGCGCGGATCCGGTCGCGGGCCATGGCGGCGTCGCCGGGGAGGTCCGGCTTGAGGTCGTGGACGGAGACGATCATGCCGTAGTGCTCGGCGACCGCGTCGCGGCCGAAGGGCAGCGTGGGGTTCGTGGAGGAACCGATGACGTTCGGCACCCCCGCCATCTTCAGGACGTTCGGGACGTGTCCGCCGCCGCAGCCCTCGATGTGGAAGGCGTGGATGGTCCGCCCGTCCAGGACGCGCAGGGTGTCCTCGACGGAGAGGCATTCGTTGAGGCCGTCGCTGTGCAGGGCGACCTGTACGTCGTGCTCCTCGGCCACCCGCAGCGCGGTGTCCAGGGCCCGGGTGTGGGCGCCCATGTCCTCGTGGACCTTGAAGCCGGACGCGCCGCCCTCGGCCAGCGCCTCGACGAGCGGGGCCGGGGCGGAGGAGGAGCCGCGGGCGAGGAAGCCGATGTTGACGGGCCAGGCGTCGAAGGCGTTGAAGGCGTGCTTCAGCGCCCACGGGGAGTTGACGCCGACGCCCCACACCGGGCCGAACTCCTGGCCGATGACCGTCGTGACGCCCGCCGCGAGCGAGGCCTCCATGATCCGGGGGGAGAGCAGGTGCACGTGGGTGTCCACGGCGCCGGCGGTGGCGATCATGCCCTCGCCGGAGACGATCGAGGTGCCGGTGCCGACGACGACGTCCACGCCGTCGAGGGTGTCGGGGTTGCCCGCCCGGCCGATCGCGTGGATCCGGCCCTCGCGGATGCCGATCGACACCTTGCGGATGCCGAGGACCGCGTCGATCACCAGGACGTTGCTGATCACGACGTCACAGGTCTCGCGGACCGCGGCCGCCTTCAGGTGCAGGCCGTCGCGGGCCGTCTTCCCGAAGCCCGCCAGGAACTCGTCGCCCGGCTTCTGCGCGTCGGACTCGACGCGCACGGTCAGCCCGGAGTCGCCCAGCCTGACCCGGTCTCCGGCGCGGGGGCCGAAGACGGAAGCGTATTCGTGCGGGTCGATGTGCCGGCTGCCGGGGGCGCAGTGGTCGCTGTGGGGGGTCTGCTTGCTCACGCCCGCTCTCCGTCCGCGCTCTCGGGGGCGCCGGTCGCGGCGGGGGTCGCGGCGGGGGGCGCCCCCTCGGCGGCCACGCCGAGGTAGCCGCAGGCCGCGGCCCGGCGCAGGGCCTCCGCCTTGGCTCCGGGGGCGTCCAGGGGGCCGTCGACCAGCCCCGCGAAGCCGATCGCGATCCGGTCGCCGCCGATCGGGACGAGGCCCACCTCGCCCTCGCCGTGCGGGTCGAACCGTACGGAGGAGCCGGCGGGCACGCACAGCCGCATGCCGTAGGCCGCGGCCCGGTCGAAGTCCAGGCGCGGGTTGGCCTCGAAGAAGTGGAAGTGCGAGGTGACGCTGACCGGGACGGAGGCCGTGTTGCGCACCCGCAGCGTCACGGCCGGCTCGGGCTGCGGGGAGCCCGGGCCCGGCAGGACCGCGCCCGGGGCGTCCTCGCCGAGGCCGGCGGCTCCGCGGACCGGGGAGGAGACGACCGCGAGCCGGGACCCGTCGTCGAAGACGGCCTCCACGTGCACCTCGGTGACCACGTCGGCCACGCCGGGCAGCACGTCGTCGGGGCCGAGGACGCCGCGGGCCTCCTCGATGGCCTCCGCGAGCCGCTTGCCGTCGCGCGCGGCCTCGCAGACCGTGTCCGCGATCAGCGCGGTGGCTTCGGGGACGTTGAGCCGCAGACCCCGGGCCCGTCGGGCCCTGGCCAGTTCCGCGGCGCCGCGCAACAGCAGGCGGTCACGCTCCGTAGGGGTCAGGCGCACGCCGATCCACCACCTTTTGAGTCGATGGGTTAGAGCATCACTCTAACTCTTCATTTGCTTTCAAGGAATCATTGACCTGGGACCAGGGCTTAGGTCACATTGAATGTCGCTCAAACACATGCGCAACCACCCCCCGCCCTGCCAAGGGAGTCCCCCCATGCCCATCGAACAGCGCGGAGTCGACACCATCCCGGAAGAGGAGCGAACGAGCGGTCCGCGTGACCTGATCTCGATCCTGCTCGGCTCCAACCTCTGCCTCGGCGTCATCGTCTTCGGCTGGCTGCCCCCGTCCTTCGGACTGGGCCTGGTGCCCTCGGTCACCGCCATCGTGACCGGCACGCTCGTCGGCATCGCCTTCACCGCGCCGCTCGCGCTGGTCTCCCTGCGCACCGCGACCAACCTGTCCACCTCCAGCGGCGCCCAGTTCGGCGTGCGGGGACGGCTGGTCGGCTCGGTGGTGGGTCTGCTGCTCTCGCTCGGCTACACGGCCCTGACCCTGTGGATCGGCGGCGACGTGATGGTCGGGGCGCTGTCCCGGCTCACCGGTCTGCCCGACACCGGGATCTCGCGGGCCGCCATGTACGGGGTCCTCGCCGCGTGTACCGTCGTCGGGGCCGTCTTCGGCTACCGGCTGCTGCTGCGCATGAGCAAGGTCCTGTCCATCGGCATGGTGATCCTGCTGGCCATCGGCGTCTACGCGTACGCCCCCGGCTTCACCAGCGCCGCCCCGCCGGACACCTCGTACCTGCTCGGCTCCTTCTGGCCGACCTGGCTGCTGGCCGCCGTCGCCGCGGGCCTGAGCGGGCCCGTCGCCTTCATCACCCTGCTCGGCGACTACACCCGCTACATCTCCCCCACCCGGCACACCCCCCGCAAGGTGTTCTGGGCCACCGGCTTCGGACTCCTGATCGGCCTGCTCATCCCGCAGCTGTTCGGCACCTACACCGCGCTCGCCGCCCGGGCCGGCACCGACTACGCCGGTCCCCTCGTGGCCGCCGCGCCCTTCTGGTACCTGGTCCCGCTGCTCGCCGCCGCCGCGGCCGGCTCGGTGGGCAACGCCGGGCTGATGCTCTACTCCATGGGCCTCGACCTGGACGCCATCGTCCCCAGGGCCACCCGCACCAAGGCCACCGTGATCGCCGCGACCGTGGCCACCGCCTTCGTCTTCGTGGGCTCCTTCGAGTGGGACGTGCAGTCCGCGATGACCTCGTTCGTGCTGGTGCTGACCGCGATCGGCACCCCGTGGGCCGTGATCACCCTCATCGGCTACGTCCGCTGCCGCGGGCGCTACGACGCCGACGCCCTCCAGGTCTTCAACCGCCGCTCGGTCGGCGGCGTCTACTGGTACCGGGCCGGATGGAACATCCAGGCCACCGCCGCCTGGGCGATCGGCGCGGGCACCGGCCTGCTCGCCGTGACCACCCCCTTCTACGAGGGGCCCCTGCTCGCCCTGACCGGCGGCGTGGACTGCTCCTTCGTCCTCTCCGGCCTGGTCGGCGGCCTGGTCTACACGGCGCTGACCGCCCGCAGCGCGCCCGCGGCCGCCCCCGCCGCGGCGCCCGCCGCCGCGGAGGAGCCGGCCGGCGTCTGAGGCCACCCCGCACGTACGAAGGCCCGCGCCCCCGGATCGGGGGGCGCGGGCCTTCGTACGTGCGGGGACCTCGTGCGGGGGTGCCTAGCCGAGCGGGTGCATCCAGCCGTGGGCGTCGGCGGCGCGGCCGGTCTGGAGCTCCAGGAGCGCCGTGCGCAGCTTCATGGTGACCTCGCCGGGCTCGCCGTCGCCCTGGGTCCAGTTGGCGCGCTCGGACTTGACCGAACCGACCGGGGTGATGACGGCGGCGGTGCCGCAGGCGAAGACCTCGGTCAGGGTGCCGTTCTCGTTGTCGCGCTTCCAGTCCTCGGTGGTGATCCGGCCCTCCTCGGCGGTGTAGCCGAGGTCGCGGGCGATGGTGAGGAGGGAGTCGCGGGTGATGCCCGGCAGGAGCGATCCGGTCAGCTCGGGGGTGACGATGCGGTCGCCGTACACGAAGTACAGGTTCATGCCGCCCATCTCCTCGATCCAGCGGTGCTCGACGGCGTCCAGCCAGACGACCTGGTCGCAGCCGTGCGAGGCGGCCTGGGCCTGGGCGACGAGGGAGGCCGCGTAGTTGCCGCCGGTCTTGGCGGCGCCGGTGCCGCCCTTGGCGGCGCGGACGTACTCCTCGGAGAGCCAGACGGAGACGGGCTTGACGCCGCCGGGGAAGTACGCGCCGGCGGGCGAGGCGATCACCATGAAGAGGAACTCGTTGGCCGGGCGGACGCCCAGGCCGACCTCGGAGGCGAACATGAACGGCCGCAGGTACAGGGAGGCCTCGCCGGAGTCCGGCACCCAGGCGCGGTCCTGCTTGATCAGGGCGTCGCAGGCCTCGATGAAGAGGTCGGCGGGCAGCTCGGGCATCGCCATGCGGCGGGCGGAGGCCTGGAAGCGCTCGGCGTTGGCGCGCGGACGGAAGGTGGCGACGGTGCCGTCGGGCTGCTTGTAGGCCTTGAGGCCCTCGAAGATCGTCTGCGCGTAGTGCAGCGTCATGTTCGCCGGGTCGATCGACAGCGGCGCGTACGGGACCAGCTCGGCGTCGTGCCAGCCGCGCCCCTCGGTCCACTTGATCGTCACCATGTGGTCGGTGAAGTGGCGGCCGAAGCCGGGGCTGGCCAGGATCGCCTCGCGCTCCGCGTCGGACAGGGGGTTCGAGGAGGGCTTGAGCTCGATCGTGGGGGTCGTCATGAGTGCTTGTCCTTCACCGGTTGGGTAGGGCGGACCGCGCTCATGTCGTACTAGGACGTCCGAGCTTCCCCGTATTCCGCGGCCTCGCGTTCGATTATCGCCCGGGAGGTGGGTTCGGTGAAACGGGGTCTTTAGCGGCCCTGGGGAGATGGTGGCACCCGGGGCCGCACAGGAGAAGCCGCCGGGTCGGTGGTCGCTGCCCGGCGGCTTCCTGGGGTGGAGCTGCCGGGTCAGCCGGCTACGCGGGCGGCGAGGGCGTCGCCGATCGCCTCGGTGGAACGGAAGGTGCCGTCGCGCTCGGCGAGGTCGGCGCTGACGGCGTCCTCGATGCGGACGGCCTGGGCCTCGTAGCCGAGGTGGCGCAGCAGGAGGGCGACCGAGAGGATCGTCGCGGTCGGGTCCGCCTTGCCGGTGCCCGCGATGTCGGGGGCGGAGCCGTGGACCGGCTCGAACATGGACGGGAAGGCGCCGGTCGGGTTGATGTTCCCGGACGCGGCCAGGCCGATTCCGCCGGTCACGGCGGCGGCCAGGTCGGTGAGGATGTCACCGAAGAGGTTGTCCGTGACGATGACGTCGAAGCGCTCCGGCTGGGTGACGAAGAAGATCGTCGCGGCGTCGACGTGCAGGTAGTCGGTGGTGACCTCGGGGTACTCCCGGCCGACCGCGTCGAAGATGTTCTTCCACATGTGGCCCGCGTACACGAGGACGTTGTTCTTGTGGACCAGCGTCAGCTTCTTGCGCGGGCGGGCGTTGGCCCGCTCGTACGCGTCGCGGACGACGCGCTCGACGCCGTAGGCGGTGTTGACGCTGACCTCGGTGGCCACCTCGGCGGGGGTGCCGGTGCGCAGGCTGCCGCCGTTGCCGGTGTAGGGGCCCTCGGTGCCCTCGCGGACCACGACGAAGTCGATCTCCGGACGCCCGGCGAGCGGGGTCGCGGTGTTCGGGAAGAGCTTCGAGGGGCGCAGGTTGATGAAGTGGTCGAACGCGAAGCGGAGCTTCAGCAGCAGACCGCGCTCCAGGACGCCGGACGGGACCGAGGGGTCGCCGATCGCGCCGAGCAGGATCGCGTCGTGGTGCTTGAGGGCTTCGAGCTCGGCCTCCGGGAGGGTCTCACCGGTGCGGTGCCAGCGCTGGGCGCCGAGGTCGTACTCCTTGGTCTCCAGCTTCACATCCTGGGGCAGGACCGCGGTAAGGACCTTGAGGCCCTGAGCCACGACTTCCTGGCCGATGCCATCACCGGGGATCACTGCGAGATTGATGCTGGTCGACATGACGGAACCGTACTCCGTGTATCAGCCCTCGGGCATATCGCGTCCACCATATGGACGCGATATGACCCGACGGGGTGGCCTGACGGCCGGGCGGCCGGGTGGGACCGGACGGCCGTACGGGCTCAGTGGCCGGTCGAGCCGCCGTTGTCGCGGCGGTCCAGGGCGCGCTGGAGGGCGGCGGCGGCGTTCTTGCGGTCGGCGTCGGCCGGGGAGGAGTGGCGGACGCGACGGGTGGCGGCGGAGGTGGGGGTCATGGTGATCGACTCCTTGAGATCACGGCGTGGCGGGGCCACGGATGAGGGGTTCCTTCAAGGCGCCGGAAGAGGCGGGGAGCGGGGCGCCGCAGGGGTTGCCTGCCAGGGGCGCGCGCTCTCGACCGCCATTCGCCTGATCGGCGAGACGTTCGGCTCCTACAAAGCTAGGCCAGGTCCGGCTGTCTGTCCCCGCAATTACTCGGACTTCCTACTATCTGAGACGCACGACCGCCCGAAAGGCCCTGCCGGGAACTCCGCTTTCGACTCTCCAAGGCCATGAATCCCCTGATCAGAGCCCTGTGAGGAAAGATGTCGTCGATTCCGGTGTGGTGACGTATCCCACCCGCCTCGCCCGTCCATTCGCCCCCTCCGACCCCTCCGGCCCCTCCGGCCCCTCCGGCCCCGGTGGGGCGATCTCCCGGGCGTCCGCAGCCGCCCGGACACCGCTCCCGCTCCCCCGGGCGGGACGCCGCCGCGCGATCACGTCGAGGCCGTACACGATGCGCCCCGCCCGAACGGCGCATTGGTTCGAAACCACACCAATCCGCAGGACGAGCCGGAGGATCTCCCGCTCCCCCGCCCACAGAGCGCCGGGTTGGCTCCGACACCAGCTCTGTCCAGGGATTCGACCGCACGGCGGGGCGTTCCCGGGCACGCCCCGGGGAGACGATCCGGGCAGGATGCCCGCCCGTCTCAAGGACTGATTCCGGCCAACCGGATGTTCACCGAGTTCTTACCGCACGGATGTAGACCTTTGCAGCGGCTGCCGCCACGCTGTCCGTCAATGTGCCAGCGGGGCACCTGAGTTGGAGGCGAGCAGCCAGTGACACCCATCAGCCGCAGAGGTTTCGTGGGAATCGGCGCCGGGCTCGTGGCGGGGGCGACCCTGCCCGCGCTCGCGCCGACGTCGGCGGCCGCGGCCGCCGCGAGCGGCACGATCACCGACGTGAAGCACGTGGTGATCCTGATGCAGGAGAACCGCAGCTTCGACCACTACTTCGGCAGGCTGAAGGGCGTCCGCGGGTTCGCGGACCGCGCCGCCGGCAACATTCCGGGCGGCTGGGGCACCTTCAACCAGCCGAACTGGGGCGGCCGCCAGTACCCCTGGAAGCTGTCCGCCACCCCGCCGGCCGGCGGCGCCGACGGCGAGACCCTCGCCCAGTGCACCGGCGACCTCCCGCACAGCTGGACCTCGCAGCACGCGGCCTGGAACAAGGGCCGGATGGACAACTTCGTCACCGGCGTCGGCAACACCCGCACCCTGGGCTACCTGGACCGCGGCGACATCCCCTTCCACTACGGGCTGGCCGACAACTACACCATCTGCGACGCCTACTTCTGCTCGACCCTCAGCGCCACCGGCCCCAACCGCACCTTCCTGTGGAGCGGCAAGGTCGACCCGACGAGCAAGGACGGCGGCGAGGAGTCCGGGCTGACCTGGGAGACGTACGCGGAGGCCCTCCAGCGGGCCGGCATGACCTGGAAGGTCTACCAGAACGCCCAGGACAACTACGGGGACAACGGCCTCGCCTACTTCAAGCAGTTCACGGACGCCGCCCCCGGCACCCCGCTGCGCGAGCGGGGCATGGGCTCGGTCCCCAAGGTCACCGGCTCCACCCCGGACGACATCGCCGCCGCCATCCGCGCGGACGTCGTCGCGGGCACGCTGCCGCAGGTGTCCTGGGTCGTGGCGAGCGAGGCGTTCTCCGAGCACCCCTACGCCCCGCCCGGCGACGGCGCGCACTTCGTGGACCTCGTCTACCGGGCCCTCGCCGCGGACTCCGAGGTCTTCGACTCCACCGTCCTCTTCCTCAACTACGACGAGAACGACGGGTTCTTCGACCACGTGCCGCCGCCGATCGCCCCGCCCGGCACGCCCGGCGAGTACATCGACGGCCTCCCGGTCGGCCTCGGCTTCCGCGTGCCGATGCTCGTGATGTCCCCGTGGACCCGCGGCGGCTGGGTCAGCTCCGAGGTCTTCGACCACACCTCCGTGCTGCGCTTCATGGAGACCTGGACGGCCGCCCTCGGCACCCCGGCCACCTGCCCCAACATCAGCGACTGGCGGCGCAAGGTGGTGGGCGACCTGACGGGCGTCTTCGACTTCAAGCGCCCGGTCTACGGGGTGCCCACGGGCCTGCCCTCCACCGCCAAGGTGATCGGGCAGGCAACCTGCGGCCCGATGCCCAACCCGGTCCCGCAGGACAACGCCCTCCCGGCGCAGGAGCCCGGCACCCGCCCGGCGCGCGCCCTCCCGTACCAGGTCAACGGCAACCTCGACCGGCTGGAGTTCGGGGCGGGCGGACAGGTCCTGGCCTGGTTCTCGATGGCGAACCAGGGCCCGGAGGCCAAGCGGGCGGCACACTTCTCGCTGCACCCGCACCAGTACCGCGACACCACCCCCTACCAGTACACCGTCGAGCCGAACTCCACCTCGACGGACTTCTTCAACATCGGCCTCGGCAACGGCGCCGGCAAGTACGACATCTCCATGTACGGGCCGAACCGCTTCCTGCGCCGCTTCATCGGCGACGCGGCGAAGCCGGGCAAGTCCCTGGAGGTGGCGTCCCGCTTCGCGGTGGAGCCGGGCACCGGCAAGATGGCGATCTGGTTCAAGATGACGAACACCTCGTCGGCGCCGGTCACCTTCACCATCCGCTCGAACGCCTACCGCACGGACGGCCCGTGGACGTACACCGTCCCGGCGAACTCCTCGCGCGAGGACTTCTTCAACGCGGTGGCCTACAACAAGGGCTGGTACGACTTCACCGTCCTGGCGAACACGGACGGGACCTGGTCGCGCCGCTACACCGGCCACATCGAGACGGGCGCGGCGTCCGTCTCCGGTTCCTAGACGACGTCGCCCTCGCGCCAGTCGAAATCGATCCGTCCGGCGGGGTCCAGCACGGCCCCGCCGGGCGGCGTCCACACGTAGGTCGAGCCCTCCTCCCCGGGGAGCCGCTCGGGGCCGTCCGGTCCGAGCACCCCCACCGGCCCGGGGTGCGGGCACCAGCCCCGGGCCCGGTACAGGGCGGCGCCGGCCTCGGAGGCGGACAGGGCGCCGAGTACGTAGGCCCCGCCGATGACCCGCTCCAGCCCGTCCATCACGGCCCCGCCCAGCCCCCGCCGGCGCAGGCCGGCCCGTACGGCGACGGCCTCCACGTACCCGGTGCGCAGGGCGCGGCCGCGGTGCAGCACCCGGCGCTGGACGACGCTGCCGTGCGCGACGAGCTCCGCGCCCCGGTGGACCAGCGCGTGCATCCCGCCGAGGGCGTGCTCGAAGTCGGCGTCGTCGAAGTCCCCCTCGAAGGCGGCGTCGAGCAGGGCGCGGATCCCGGCGAGGTCGTCCGGGCCGAGCTGCGAGGTGTGCACGAGGCGCGCACGCGAAGACGTCATCCCCCCAGTCTCCCGCCCGGCCGCGCGGGAAAGGCCGGAAATGCGCGGGGGTTCCGGAACCCGGAGTGCTCCGCCCCGCGTACCGCAAGTCCCGGCGCCCGCTCCCGTCGAGCGGGATCCGCAGGGTCGTCGGCCCGGCCGGGCGGGGCGCGTGGTCCAGTCCGGGCCCGCCGTCGCCCCGCAGGTCGATGACCGTCCGCACCCCGTGCTCGGCCGGCGCGGTCCAGCCCCGGGCGGTGAGCCCGTCGAGGTCGTCGGCCCGTACCGGGCCCCGCGCGCCGGCGTCCCGGGACAACCGGGGCCGGGGGCGTCGGAACCGCCCTCCCCGTCCACGAATCGACCGACGTTCGTCACGGTCATAGCTCCCCCTTCCGTACACATCGGACAGCCGCGGAGGACGCGACTCTGGCCTCAGGGGTTCCTCCGCGTGAAGATCTGCGCATGTCGCCCGAAACCCAGCAGTGGACCCCGACCCATGGCCAGCCCTACCGGCCCGTCGCCTACCGGCCCGCGCGCATGCCGAGTCAGGAATCCCTCGCGCGCGCGGCCGAGCTGCGGACCCGGATGGACGAGCGGCGCACCGTACGCCACTTCTCCCCGGACCCCGTCCCGGACCAGGTCGTCCGCGACGCCGTCGCCTGCGCGGCCACCGCCCCCTCCGGGGCGCACCAGCAGCCGTGGACCTTCGTGCTGGTCAAGGACCCGGCGATCCGCCGGCAGATCCGTGCGGCCGCCGAGCAGGAGGAGCAGATCTCCTACGACGGCCGCCTCGGCGACGAGTGGCTCGCGGCGCTGCGCCCCATGGGCACCGACGCCGTGAAGACCCACCTCACGGACGCCCCGGCGCTGATCGTGGTCTTCCAGCAGCGCTACTGGCTCGGCCCGGACGGCACGAAGCGCAAGCACTACTACGTAGACGAGTCGGTCGGCATCGCGGTCGGGATGCTCCTGTCCGCCCTGCACCTCTCGGGCCTGGCGGCCCTCATCCACACCCCGAGCCCGATGCGCTTCCTGTCCCACGTCCTGGCCCGCCCCGAGAACGAGAAGGCCTTCGCGGTCATCCCGGTCGGCTACCCCGCCGAAGACTGCGAGGTCCCGGACCTGATCCGCAAGTCCCTCCCCCAGGTCCTGGTCGAGGTCTAGCCGCCGCCGGAGGACTCGGCCGCCGGCGGTGCCTCCGCGCGGCCGCCGAGTGCTCCGGCCAGGGCCATCGCGATGCGCACGCGGTCCTCCGCGGTGGCCGCCTCCATGGCCGCCCGCAGCTGGCGCAGGATCAGGGCGTCCCGCACCACCTTGGCCACGGCGAGCACGGCGGCCAGCACGAGCGCCGTCGTCAGCACGTGCTGCACGCCGGCAGCACGCGCGGGTGCCCGGATGCGCAGGGCAGCCGCCTCATGGTGACGGTGGCTCCGCCGAAGGCGAGGGTGCAGCCCTCCCCCCGTTCGACGCCACCGGGGCCGACGGTCAGACCGCTCCGCCGAAGACGGGCGGCGAGGTCCTCCGGCTCCGTCGCGCAGCACCATTCGATGGCCAGCTCGCGGCGCCCCTCGCTGTACGTCCCCGACCATGCGTGCCCGCTTCCGGCAGCCCTGAGCAGCCGGCTGCGCCGGATGATCCGGCTCAACAGCCGGTCCCGGTCGGGTTCCGCCACGGCCACCGCGTCGTCACCGGCAGGTTCGCTCAACCAGTCCCGCTCGTCCTCGTGCAGCCGCTCGGGCGTGTCCCTCCAGATGTGTACGGAACACGATCTCCGTGCGAAGAAGGACTCGGCCCAGGCCGGATCCGGGTGCCGGATCAGGACCGACCCCCCGTGCACGAGGCTGTGCAGGCGCAGGGCGCTGCCCTCCCGTGCGGGCCGCAGCCCAACGATCCCTCCGAGGCCGCCGAGGACCGTGTCCCACCTGGGGAGGAGCAGGGCCATGACCTGGCGTGCCCGCTCCGGGCACAGCCACACTTCCAGCCCGTCCCTTGCGGGGACCACCCGGGTGATGCTCAGCAGCCCGCTCTTCAGCGGATCGCCCGTGAGGTGGAGGACCACGGCTGCTTCGAGGGCGCGCTGGTCCGGGTGATCGGCGTCGGGAACGGGGCACCGCCGCGTGATCAGCCCGCGGGCGGCCCAGCTCCGCGAGGTCCGGTACGGCACACCCGTGGCCTCGCTGCACAGCTCTGCCGCACGGTCACGGTTGCGGGTGGTTCCGGGCATACGTGTCCTCCTGCGCTCCGCCCGGCCCGGTGGCGTGAGGATCCGACGTACAGCCTCGGTCGGTACTGCGCGTACGGGGTCTCGTGAGAGAGCTTGGCTCCCCTCGGACGCGCCGGGGTCCGAGGTTGAGGAGACGGGTCGCCGTACCGACAACTGCGCCCACGCTAGCACTGGTCGACGGATGCCGGAGGGGAAACGGGACCGCCCCCGCTCCGGACTTGGGGGTACCGGAGCGGGGGCGGGGTTCGGCTGGGGGCTGTCAGCCCATGTGGGGGTAGCCGTACTCGGTCGGCGGGACCAGGGTCTCCTTGATGGAGCGGGTCGAGGTCCAGCGCAGCAGGTTCGAGGCGGCGCCCGCCTTGTCGTTCGTGCCCGAGGCACGACCGCCGCCGAAGGGCTGCTGGCCGACGACGGCACCGGTCGACTTGTCGTTGATGTAGAAGTTGCCCGCCGCGAAGCGGAGCTTCTCCATCGTGTCGGCGGCCGCGTAGCGGTCCTGCGCGATGACGGCGCCGGTCAGGGCGTACGCCGAGACGTTCTCCATCTGCGCGAGCATCTCGTCGTACTTGTCGTCCTCGTAGACGTGGATCGCGAGGATCGGGCCGAAGTACTCGGTCGTGAAGACCTCGTTCTCCGGGTCGGTGCACTCGATGACCGTCGGGCGCACGAAGTAGCCCTCGGAGTCGTCGTAGGTGCCGCCGGCGACGATCGTGCAGGTCGGGTCGGCCTTCGCACGGTCGATCGCGGCCTTGTTCTTCGCGAAGGAGCGCTCGTCGATGACCGCGCCGATGAAGTTGCCCAGGTCGCGGACGTCACCCATGGCGATGCCGTCGACCTCGGCCGCGAACTGCTCCTTGAAGCCGTCGTTCCAGATGGAGGCCGGGACGTAGGCGCGGGAGGAGGCCGAGCACTTCTGGCCCTGGAACTCGAAGGAGCCGCGGGTCAGGGCGGTCTTCAGGATGCCGCGGTCGGCGGACGGGTGCGCGACGACGAAGTCCTTGCCGCCGGTCTCGCCGACGAGGCGCGGGTAGGAGCGGTACTTCTCGATGTTGTTGCCGACCGTCTTCCACAGGTACTGGAAGGTCTTGGTCGAGCCGGTGAAGTGGATGCCGGCCAGCTCGGGGTGGTTCAGGGCCACCTCGGAGACGGCGATGCCGTCGCCGGTCACCAGGTTGATGACGCCCTTGGGCAGGCCGGCCGCCTCCAGGACCTCCATCAGGAGCACCGCGGAGTGGGTCTGCGTCGGGGACGGCTTCCAGACGACCACGTTGCCCATCAGGGCCGGGGCGGTCGGCAGGTTGCCGGCGATGGCCGTGAAGTTGAACGGCGTGATCGCGTAGACGAAGCCCTCCAGCGGGCGGTGGTCGCTGCGGTTCCACACGCCCGCGGAGTTCGCGGCGGGCTGCTCGGCGAGGATCTGCCGGGCGAAGTGGACGTTGAAGCGCCAGAAGTCGACGAGCTCGCACGGGGTGTCGATCTCGGCCTGCTGGACGGTCTTCGACTGGCCCAGCATCGTCGAGGCGGCCAGCTTCTCGCGCCACGGGCCGGACAGCAGCTCGGCGGCGCGCAGGATGATCGCGGCGCGGTCGTCGAAGGACATCGCGCGCCACGCCGGGGCGGCGGCGAGGGCGGCGTCGACGGCTTCCCGCGCGTCGGCCTCGGTGGCGTTGGCGTAGGTGCCGATGACGGACTTGTGGTCGTGCGGCTGGACGACGTCGAAGCGCTCGCCACCGCCCATCCGCTTGGCGCCGTCGATCGTCATCGGGAGGTCGAGGGGGTTCTCGGACAGCTGCTTCAGCTGGATCTCGAGGCGCGCGCGCTCCGGGCTGCCGGGGGCGTACGAGTGGACCGGCTCGTTGACCGGCGCGGGGACCTGGGTGACAGCATCCATGGGGCTGGTAACTCCTTGAGCTAGTGGGGTGCCTAGTTCTTGGTGATCATCGAGCGGAGGAAGAAGAGCAGGTTGGCCGGCTTCTCCGCGAGGCGGCGCATGAAGTAGCCATACCAGTCGGTGCCGTAGGCCGTGTAGACCCGCATGCGGTGGCCCTCGGCGGCGAGCCGCACGTGCTCCTCGCTGCGGATGCCGTACAGCATCTGGAACTCGTACTCGTCCAGCTTGCGCCCCGCCTGCCGGGCGAGCTCCTGGCCGATGGCGATCAGGCGCGGGTCGTGGGACCCGATCATCGGGTAGCCGTCGCCCTCCATCAGGATCTTCATGATCCGGACGTACGCCTTGTCGATCTCGGCCTTGTCCTGGTACGCGACCTCGGCGGGCTCCTTGTAGGCGCCCTTCACGATGCGCACGCGGCTGCCGGCGGCGGCCAGGCGGCGGGCGTCGGCCTCGGTGCGGAAGAGGTAGGCCTGGATCACGCAGCCGGTCTGCGGGAAGTCCCGGCGCAGCTCCTCGTGGATGGCGAACATCGAGTCGAGGGTGGTGTGGTCCTCGGCGTCGAGGGTGACGGTGGTGCCGATGGCGGCGGCGGCCTCGACGACCGGGCGGACGTTGGCGAGGGCCAGCTCGTGGCCGCCGTCCAGGGCCTGGCCGAACATGGAGAGCTTGACCGACATCTCGACGGTCTCGCCCAGGCCCAGCGCGGCGAGGCGCTCGATCAGCGCGAGGTAGGCGTCACGGGCGGCGTGCGACTGCTCCACGGCGGTGATGTCCTCGCCGACGACGTCGAGGGTGACCTCCAGGCCGGCCTTCGTGAGTTCTCCGACGATCGGGATGACCTGGTCGACCGTCTCACCCGGGATGAACCGGTTCACCACGGGCTTGGTCACCGGAGCGGCGGAAACGATGCGGCGCATCTTGTCGCTGCGCGAGGCGGCGAGGATCACGGGACCCAGCACGGGGCACCTCCAACGGGTGGCAGAAGCGGACTACGGCACGCGTGCGGGGTGGGCCGCGGCCGTAAGGAAAACGCAAGTAAAACCACCGTGAAACCTAAGGATCTCCACGATCCTCTGCCATCGACAGCTGTCACGCATCCGTGTCCCCGATCTCATACATCTGTCTGAAGGGCCGTCCGCGGGGTGGGAGAATGGGCGCGTGAAGGGCGATTACCAGGACCTGGTCGATGAGATCTCGGCGCTGCTCGGCGCCCCCGCCACGCTGGAGAACCGGGATTTCCGGCTCATCGCCTTCGGCGCCCACGACAGCGACGACGACCTCGCCATGGACCCCGTCCGCACCCGGTCGATCCTGACCCGCCAGTCGACGGCGGCCGTCCGGTCCTGGTTCGAGGCGTACGGGATCACCCGCGCGACCGCCCCCGTCCGGATCCCGGCCGACCCGGAGGCGGGGGTCTTCCGGGGGCGGATCTGCCTGCCCGTGCGCCACCGGGGCATCGTGCAGGGCTACGTGTGGCTCCTCGACCGGGATCCGGGCCCCGGGCCGCAGGCACTGGACGCGGCCATGGAGGTGGCCCAGCGGATCGGGGTGCTGCTCGCCGAGGAGGCCAGGGCGGGCGCCGACCTGTCCCGGGAGTTCCTGGCGGTGCTCACCGCGGGCCGGGGCTGGCAGCAGGACATGGCGGTGGCGGCGCTGCGGCTGGCACTGGGGCCGGGGGCCGAGGGACTGCACGCGGCCGTGTGCGTGGCTCCGTGGAGCGGGGAGGCTCCGGCGACGGTGCCGGGGGCGTCGGCGGTGTGCGTGGTCCCCGGGGACCCGGGCGGGCCGGCGGGGGGCCCGGCGGTGCTCGCCGTACTGCTCCGGCTGCGTTCGGCGGACGCCCTGGCGCCGGCCCTCACCGCGGTCGCCCGTCTCCTCCCCCGCCCGGCACCCGCCCCGGCGGCCCCGCCCGCGCCGGGCGCGCCGGGCGGCGGCGGCCGGGGCCACGGCGTCACCGCCGGGCTGTCCGATCCCGTCCGAGCGCTCACCGGGCTGCCCGAGGCCTGGGCGCAGGCCACCGCCGCCGCCCGGGCGGCCGCCGCGCAGCCGCGCTTCGGGCCGGTGGCGCAGTGGTCGGCGATCGGGCCGTACCGGATGCTGGCCGCACTGGCGGCCGACCCCGTGGACGACCCCGCCACCCGCTCCCTGCTGGGCCCGGCCCACCGCGAACTGGCCCGCACCGCCGAGGTGTTCCTCGACTGCGCCGGCCAGGCGGGCCGGGCCGCGGCGGCGCTGGGCATCCACCGCCAGACCCTGTACTACCGGCTGGGCCGGGTGGAGCAGCTGACGGGGCTCGACCTGGACGAGGGCGAGGACCGGCTCCTGCTCCACATGGCCCTCAAAGCCTCCCACCTGCACGGCTGACGGCCCGGGGTCCACGCATCGCTACGGGTGGACCCGGATCAGCGGCTGGGGAGCGCCCTCGGCCCCCGGTCGGCGAAACGTCTCACGCGGCTCCGAGAAGGCCCGGGCCGGCACGGCGGGCCCGGCCGGCGCGGCCGGCACGGCGGGCGCGGCGGGCGCGGCGGGCACCCCGGGCGCGGCGGGTGCTCAGCCCGCCTCCGGCGCGGACGGGACCGGGGCGCCCGTCAGGCCCTCGGCCACCCGGCGCAGCCCCTCGGTGAACTCCTGCGCCGAGGCGGCGCTCGCCGGATCGAACAGCCACTGGAGCATCAGGCCGTTGAGCAGCGCCTGGTAGACGGTGCCGAGGGTGCGCTCGTCCTCCTCGGTGACCTCCTCCTCCGGTGTCCCGGTCAGCATCGAGATCAGGCCCCGGCGCCCCTCCGCCTGCGAGGCGGCGAGCAGCGACCGCAGCTCCGGGAGCCGGTCGCCGCTCAGCGCGACCTCCATGCTGGCGGCCCAGACGGGGGCGGTCGCCTCGTGCTGCCCCAGGACCCCGTCCCACAGGGCGCGCATGCGCTCCAGGGAGCGGTCCGTTCCGCCGAGGCCGGCACCGTGCACGCCCTCCCCCCACTCCTCGATCAGGGCGATGAACGCCTGGGTGAGCAGGGCGTCCTTGGAGCCGTAGTGGTAGCCGATGGACGCCAGGTTGGTGCCGGAGGCGCTGACGATGTCGCGTGCGGTGGTGCGCACGAAACCCTTCTCGGCCAGGCACTTCTTGGCGCCTTCGAGCAGATCTTCGCGATGTCCCATGCCGCCACCGTAGCAAGACAGCTGTCCTAGACGAAAGTTCCATACATTCGTCATAGACAAGCGTTTATGACGGATGTACATTCCTTCTCATGACGAACCCCGCCGCTACGGCACGCCTCGCCGGACGACGCGAATGGACCGCCTTCACCGTCCTCCTGCTGCCCCTGCTCCTGGTCTCGATGGACGTCTCCGTCCTGTACTTCGCGATCCCGGCCATCACCCGGGAGCTCGACCCGAGCGCCACCCAGCAGCTCTGGATCTTCGACAGCTACGGCTTCGCCCTGTCCGGCCTGCTGATCACGATGGGCTCGCTCGGCGACCGGATCGGCCGCCGCAAGCTGCTCCTGATGGGCGCCGCCGCCTTCGGCCTCGCCTCCGTCGCCGCCGCGTACGCCACCAGCCCCGAGATGCTCATCGCGGCCCGCGTCCTGCTCGGCGTCGGCGGCGCGACGCTGATGCCGTCCACCCTGGCCCTCGTACGCAACCTCTTCCGCGACGAGAAGCAGCGCGCCAAGGCCATCGCCCTGTGGTCCGGGGCCATGACCGGCGGGATCGCCCTCGGCTCGGTGCTGAGCGGAGTGATGCTGAACCACTTCTGGTGGGGGTCGGTCTTCCTGATCAACGTGCCCGCGATGCTGCTCCTGCTGCTCCTGGTCCCGGTGCTGGTGCCGGAGTTCAGGGACCCGGCCCCCGGCCGCTTCGACCTGATCAGCGTCCCGCTGTCCACGGCCGCCGTACTGCCCCTCGTGTACGGGCTCAAGGAGATCGCCGCCGAGGGCTTCGAGCCGCTCTCCCTGGGCTGCGTCGCCGTCGGTCTCGCCTTCGGGTACGTCTTCGTCCGCCGCCAGCGCCGCCGCGAGGACGCGATGATCAGCCGGGCACTGTTCCGGGGCCGCGGCTTCGGCGCCGGCATCGGCCTCATCACCGTCGCCGCCTTCGCCATGATGGGTTCGGCCTACTTCACCACCCAGTACCTGCAGTCGGTACTCGGCATGGGCACCCTGGAGGCCGCGCTCTGGAGCCTCGCCCCCTCCGTCGTCATCGGCGCCGCGGCGCCCGTCAGCGCCGCCGTGGCGCAGAAGACCGACCGGGCCCACGTCATCGCGGCCGGCTTCGTCCTGGCAGCCGCCGGATTCGGCCTGATCTCGCTGGCGGGCACCGACTCCCTGTGGCTGGTGCTGGCCGGAGCCGGAGTGCTGGCGAGCGGCATCGTGACCGTGATGAGCCTGGTCACCGAACTGGCCCTGGGCTCAGCCCCCGCCGAGAAGGCCGGTACGGCGGCCTCCCTGCTGGAGACGGGCCAGGAGTTCGGCGGCGCCCTCGGCATGGCACTGCTGGGCAGCCTCGGCACCGCCGTCTACCGCTCCGACCTGACCGGCGCCGCACCCGCGGCCCGGGAGACCCTGGGCGGCGCGGTCGCCACCGCGCGGCAGGCCGGCGGCGAGGCGGGCGGGCAGCTGCTGGCGCTGGCCCGGGAGGCCTTCGTCCACGGGATGCACTACGCGGCCTGGGGCGGGGCGGCGCTGCTGCTCGCGGCGGCGGTCCTCGCCCTGGCCCTGGCCCGCGGCTCCGCCAACCCGGCCGGCGCGGCTCCGGCTCCGGCTCCGGCTCCGGCGAGCTGAGCACCGTACGACGGGGGTACGCGAAAGGGCCCGGGGTGGGTACCCCGGGCCCTTTCGGACGTCGTGCGAGGGTCAGCCGAGGTTGACCGTACGGGCCGACGCGGCGCCGATCTCGTCCGAGATGGCGGCGAGGACGTCCACCGGAACCTCGGCGTCGACGGTGAGGACGACGAGCGCCTCGCCGCCCTCCTCGGCACGGGCGACCTGCATGCCCGCGATGTTCAGACCGGCCTCGCCGAGGACCTGCCCGACCTTGCCGACCACGCCGGGGCGGTCGGTGTAGCGCAGCACGATCATGTGGTCGGCCAGGGCCAGGTCCACGTCGTACTCGCCGACGCCCACGATCTTCTGCAGGTGCTTGGGGCCCGCCAGGGTGCCCGAGACCGACACCTCCTGACCGTCCGACAGGGTGCCGCGCACGGTCACCACGTTGCGGTGGTCCGGGGACTCCGAGCTGGTGGTCAGGCGCACCTCGACGCCGCGCTCCTGCGCGAACAGCGGGGCGTTGACGTAGGAGACCGTCTCGTCGACGACGTCCTCGAAGACGCCCTTGAGCGCGGAGAGTTCGAGCACCTTGACGTCGTGCTGGGTGATCTCGCCGCAGACCTCGACATCGAGGCGGACCGCGACCTCGCCCGCCAGCGCGGTGAAGATGCGGCCGAGCTTCTCGGCGAGCGGCAGGCCGGGACGGACGTCCTCGGCGATGACGCCGCCCTGGACGTTGACCGCGTCCGGGACGAGCTCACCGGCGAGCGCGAGACGCACCGACTTGGCGACCGAGATGCCGGCCTTCTCCTGGGCCTCGTCCGTGGACGCGCCGAGGTGCGGGGTGCAGACGACCTGGTCGAGCTCGAAGAGCGGGGAGTCCGTGCAGGGCTCCTTCGCGTAGACGTCGAGACCGGCGCCGGCGACGCGGCCCTCCTTGATGGCCGAGTACAGCGCGGCCTCGTCCACGATCCCGCCGCGCGCGGCGTTGACGATGCGGACCGACGGCTTCACCTTGTGCAGGGCCTCGTCCCCGATGAGACC
The DNA here is from genome assembly GCF_043199995.1 of Streptomyces sp. NPDC048507. Classification (NCBI taxonomy): domain Bacteria; kingdom Bacillati; phylum Actinomycetota; class Actinomycetes; order Kitasatosporales; family Streptomycetaceae; genus Streptomyces; species Streptomyces sp. NPDC048507. The sequence goes on from NZ_JBICWZ010000005.1 coordinate 204,557, forward strand.
GAGGGTCTCGGGGGTCTTGGGCAGGTGCACGGTGATGAAGTCGGCGACCTCCAGCAGCTCGTCCAGGGTCAGCATCTTGACGCCCATCTGGGCGGCGCGCGCGGGCTGCACGTAGGGGTCGTACGCGACGACCTTCATGCCGAAGGCCGACATGCGCTGGGCGACCAGGACACCGATGCGGCCGAGGCCGACGACGCCGAGGGTCTTCTCGCTGAGCTCGACGCCCGTGTACTTGTTCCGCTTCCACTCGCCGTTCTTCAGGGCGGTGTTCGCCTGCGGAATGTGGCGCGCGGTGGCGACGAGCAGGCCGCAGGCGAGCTCGGCGGCGGTGACGATGTTGGAGGTCGGGGCGTTCACGACCATGACGCCGGCCTTGGTGGCGGCGGAGACGTCGACGTTGTCGAGGCCGACACCGGCGCGAGCGACGACCTTCAGCTTCTTGGCGGCGGCGATGGCCTCGGCGTCCACCTTGGTCGCGGAGCGGACCAGGATCGCGTCGACGTCGACGATCGCGGGCAGCAGCTCCGCGCGGTCGGCACCGTTGACGTGCCGGATCTCGAAGTCCGGACCGAGCGCGTCCACCGTGGCGGGCGACAGCTCTTCGGCGATGAGTACGACAGGTTTCGAGCTCACGTGGGTCATCCTCACAAGTCCAGTGCGGACGGCCGTCCCGACGGCCGCAGGCGGTGGAGGGGGTAGCCGCGTGGAAGACGCACGACACTGTGGGCCTGACGCGTTGTGTTGAGCAGTGTAGTGGCGGATCCGAACCGGAATTCCGCCTGTACGGAAGGATCACCCGTCCGGGATTGGCCGGGGTGGACAATCCGAACTACAGGACGGCTACATTCCCGCCACCTCCCGCCCGGCTGCCCCCCGCCGATGGGGTGATGCGCGGCGGGGCCGGGACGATCCGTCCCGGCCCCGCCGCCTACGAGATCAGCTCTCGTCGTTGTCGACCCAGCTCATCAGCTTGCGCAGCTTCTTGCCGGTGGTCTCGAGCAGGTGGGCCTCGTCGGCCTTCTTGTACTCGTTGTACTTCGGCAGGCCGGCCTTGTACTCGGCCATCCAGGTGTTGGCGAACTCGCCGCTCTGGATCTCGGCGAGGACCTTTTTCATCTCGGCCTTGGTGGCGTCGGTGATGACGCGCGGGCCGGTGATGTAGTCGCCCCACTCGGCGGTCTCGGAGACCGACCAGCGCATCTTCTCCAGGCCGCCCTCGTACATCAGGTCGACGATGAGCTTCAGCTCGTGGAGGCACTCGAAGTAGGCGATCTCCGGCTGGTAACCGGCCTCGGTCAGGGTCTCGAAACCAGCCTTGACCAGGGCGGAGGCACCACCACAGAGAACGGCCTGCTCACCGAACAGGTCGGTCTCGGTCTCCTCGGTGAAGGTCGTCTTGATGACACCGGCACGGGTGCCGCCGATACCGGCCGCGTACGACAGCGCCAGCTCGAAGGCCTTGCCGGTGGAGTCCTGCTCGACGGCCGCGATGCACGGAACGCCGCGGCCCTCCTCGTACTGACGGCGGACCAGGTGACCCGGGCCCTTCGGGGCCACCAGGGCGACGTCGACGTTGGTGGGCGGCTTGATGAAGCCGTACCGGACGTTGAAGCCGTGACCGAAGAAGAGCGCGTCGCCCTCCTTGAGGTGGTCCTTGATGGACTCCTCGTAGATCTCGGCCTGCAGCGGGTCCGGCGTCAGGATCATGATGACGTTCGCCCACTCGGCGGCCTCCGACACGGAGACGACCTTCAGACCCTGCTCCTCGGCCTTGGCCTTGGACTTCGAGCCCTCCTTGAGGCCGACGACGACGTCGACGCCGGAGTCACGGAGCGACAGCGCGTGGGCGTGGCCCTGGCTGCCGTAACCGATGACCGCGACCTTGCGGCCCTGGATGATGGACAGGTCGGCGTCGTTCTCGTAGAACAGCTCGGCCACTGGGATATCTCCTTGGTGCGCTGGTGTTGCTCCCACCGTACGGCGGGGAACGGAATCTGAGTTTGTCGGTCTCGCCATTCGAGCCGGTGAACCGGGGCGGGCTTCCGGCGCGGCGGCGGGGGTCAGGCGCTGCGGTCGAGCGAGCGCAGGCTGCGGTCCGTGATGGACCGTCCGCCACGCCCTATGGCGATCGTGCCGGACTGCACGAGCTCCTTGATGCCGAACGGCTCCAGCATCTTGAGCATGGCGCCCAGCTTGTCGGTGCCGCCGGTGGCCTCGATGGTGACGGCGTCCGGGGAGACGTCGACGGTCTTGGCGCGGAACAGCTGGACGATCTCGACGATCTGCGAGCGCGTCTCGTTGTCGGCGCGGACCTTCACCAGAACGAGTTCGCGCTCGATGGCGTTGTGCGGCTCCAGCTCGACGATCTTGAGCACGTTGACCAGCTTGTTGAGCTGCTTGGTCACCTGCTCCAGCGGGAGGTCCTCGACGTTCACGACGATCGTGATGCGGGAGATGTCGGGGTGCTCGGTGACGCCGACCGCGAGGGAGTCGATGTTGAACCCGCGGCGGGAGAACAGGGCGGCGATCCGGGCGAGGATGCCGGGCGTGTTCTCGACCAGGACGGAGAGCGTGTGCTTGGACATGTGGGGCGTTCTCTCTCTCGGCTCTCTGGGCTCAGTCGTCTTCGTTGTCGCCGAAGTCGGGGCGGACGCCCCGGGCTGCCATGACCTCGTCGTTGGAGGTGCCGGCGGCGACCATCGGCCACACCATGGCGTCCTCGTGGACGATGAAGTCGACCACGACGGGGCGGTCGTTGATCGCGTTGGCCTCGGCGATGACCTTGTCCAGGTCCGCCGGGTCCTCGCAGCGCAGCGCGACGCAGCCCATGGCCTCGGACAGCTTGACGAAGTCCGGGACGCGGGTGCCCTGGCGCGGGGCGACCGACTCGCCGAGCTGGGAGCCCACCGTGCCGTGGCCGGTGTCGTCCGCGTGCAGCACGGTGTTGGAGTACCGCTGGTTGTAGAACAGGGTCTGCCACTGGCGGACCATGCCCAGGGCGCCGTTGTTGATGATGGCGACCTTGATCGGGATGTTGTTCAGCGCACAGGTGGCCAGTTCCTGATTGGTCATCTGGAAGCAGCCGTCGCCGTCGATGGCCCAGACCGCACGCTCGGGCATGCCCACCTTGGCACCCATCGCGGCGGGGACCGCGTAGCCCATGGTTCCGGCGCCGCCGGAGTTCAGCCAGGTGCGGGGCTCCTCGTACTTGACGAAGTGGGAGGCCCACATCTGGTGCTGGCCGACGCCCGCGGTGAAGATCGTGCCGTGCGGCGCCAGCGCGCCGATCCGCTCGATGACCTGCTGCGGCGAGAGGCTGCCGTCCTCGGGCAGGTCGTAGCCCAGCGGGTAGGTCTCGCGCCAGCGGCTGAGGTCCTTCCACCAGGCGGTGTAGTCGCCGGCGTTGCCGTCGGTGAGCTCGGCCTGGACGGCCTGGATCAGGTCGGCGATGACCTCGCGGGCGTCGCCGACGATCGGGACGTCGACCTCGCGGTTCTTGCCGATCTCGGCCGGGTCGATGTCCGCGTGGATGACCTTGGCGAAGGGGGCGAAGCTGTCGAGCTTGCCCGTGACGCGGTCGTCGAAGCGGGTGCCGAGCGCGATCAGCAGGTCCGACTTCTGCAGGGCGGTGACGCCGGTGACCGAGCCGTGCATGCCCGGCATGCCGACGTGCAGCGGGTGGCTGTCGGGGAAGGAGCCGAGCGCCATCAGCGTCGTACAGACCGGCACGCCCGTGAGCTCGGCGAGGACCTTCAGCTCGGCCGTGGCGCCGGACTTCATGACGCCGCCGCCGACGTACAGGACGGGGCGCTTGGCCGCGCAGATGAGCTTGGCGGCCTCGCGGATCTGCTTGGCGTGCGGCTTGGTGACCGGCCGGTAGCCCGGGAGGTCCATGGCGGGCGGCCAGGAGAAGGTGGTCTTCGCCTGGAGGGCGTCCTTGGCGATGTCGACCAGGACCGGGCCCGGGCGGCCGCTCGCGGCGATGTGGAAGGCCTCGGCGATGGTCCGCGCGATGTCCTCGGCCTTGGTGACCAGGAAGTTGTGCTTGGTGATCGGCATGGTGATGCCGACGATGTCCGCCTCCTGGAAGGCGTCCGTGCCGATCGCCTTGGAGGAGACCTGCCCCGTGATCGCGACGAGCGGGACGGAGTCCATGTGCGCGTCGGCGATCGGGGTCACCAGGTTGGTGGCGCCGGGACCGGAGGTCGCCATGCAGACGCCGACCTTGCCGGTGGCCTGCGCGTAGCCGGTGGCGGCGTGGCCGGCCCCCTGCTCGTGGCGGACCAGGATGTGACGGACCTTCTCGCTGTCCATCATCGGGTCGTAGGCCGGGAGGATGCAGCCGCCCGGGATACCGAAGACGGTGTCGCACCCCACCTCTTCGAGAGAGCGGATGAGGGACTGCGCACCCGTGACGTGCTCAACTGCGGTGGGCTGGTGTCCACCCGTACGGGGCCGCGGCTGCGGATGGTGGGCCCCGGTGGCCTGCTCGGTCATCGGCATTCTCTTCTCGAAGCTGAGGGTTTTACGAGGAGCGGGGGTTCCCCCGGATCAGGGCCGGGGGCGTGTGCCAGTGCAACAAAAAACCCCTCGTGCCGGGTGGCAAGCGAGGGGAGCGCGTCGGTAGCGTTGAGCGGGGACGTGACGGTCCCAGCTTCAGCCGACGCGCTTTCCAAGTACGAGAATTCGGGTGCGCATGGCATTGACCCTCCCTCCGGCGGGAGGTGGATGTCAAGTGGGTGGGACGGGCGTCTCATTATTTGAGCCTCTGCGGATGGCCATCGAGCCACCGGACGCGCCTGCGGCCAAGGCGTGCTGGGCCGTACCGCCCGGTACTGGAAACGTACCCCTGACGAGCGCGCGCCGCAGCCTGTATTCGTCGAGCGGGCCGGAGAAGGCCGCTCCCCGGCCGTGAGTGCACCCCATCGCCCGCAGCGCCGCCACCTGCTCGGGCAGGTCGACGCCGTCCGCCACGGATTGCATGCCCAGGTCATTTGCGATCCGCAACAATCCCGCCGTGATCTTGTGCAGGCGGGCGGATTCGACCACCCCTTCGACCAGCCCCCGGTCGAGTTTGAGCAGGTCCACGGGGAGCCGCCGGAGGGCGCTGATGGCCGCGTAGCCGCTGCCGAAACCGTCGAGGGCGATCCGGACCCCGAGGCGGTGCAGGGCCGTCAGGCGGCGCTCCAGCTCGTCGAAGGGCACTCTGGGGTCGGAGGCGGCCAGCTCCAGCACCAGCGCCCCGGAGGGCAGTCCGTGCCGGGCCAGCAGCGCCTCCACCGAGCCCCTGGGCAGGGAGCGGTCGAGCAGCCGCTGCGCGGTCATCCGTACGGCCACTGGTACGCCGTGACCGGCCCGGTGGCGTTCGGCGGCCTGCTCGACGGCCTCTTCGAGCAGCCAGCGGCCCAGTTCGGCGGTGCGCGAGGCGTCCGGGCCGCCCGAGCCGCCGCCCTCGCCCCGTTCGGCCACCCGGAGGAACTCGGCGGGGGTGAAGAGGATCCCCTGGGCGGAACGCCAGCGGGCCTGGGCGACGACCACCGCGACCTCTCCGGTGACCAGCGAGACCACCGGCTGGTGCAGCAGGGCGAACTCGCCCTCGTGCAGGGCCGTGCGCAGCCGGCCCGCCAGTTCGGCCTTGCGGACGACCTCGGCCTGCATCTGCGGGGCGTACAGCTCGACGCGGTCCTTGCCGCCCGCCTTGGCCCGGTACATCGCGAGGTCGGCGTTGCGCATCAGGTCCGAAGGGGTGATGCCGGGGTCGGCGAAGGCCACCCCGATGCTGGCGGCGACGCGGACCTCGCTCCCGGCGATGCGGTAGGGCTGGGAGAGGGTGGTCCGCAGCCGCTCGGCGATCTCGTGCACCTGGTACTCGCGGGCGCTGCGGTCGCGGCTGCCGTCGCCGAGGATCAGCGCGGCGAACTCGTCCCCGCCGAGCCGGGCGGCGGTGTCCCCGGCGCGGACGGCGTCCTGCAGCCGGCGGGCGGCTTCGACGAGCAGCTCGTCGCCGGCCTGGTGGCCGATGGTGTCGTTGACCGCCTTGAAGCCGTCGAGGTCGATGAAGAGCACGGCGCTGCTGTGGTCCCCGGCCCGGCGGCCGGTGAGCGCCTGGCGGACCCGGCGGGTGAACAGGGCCCGGTTGGGGAGGTCGGTCAGCGGGTCGTGCTCGGCGCTGTGCTGGAGCTGGGCCTGGAGGCGGACCCGTTCGGTCACGTCGCGGCTGTTGAGGATGAGGCCGCCCTGGTGGCGGTTGACGGTGGACTCCACGTTGAGCCACTCGCCGCCGCCCGATCTGAACCGGCATTCGATGCGGGTCGTGGGCTCCTCGGTGGGCGGGGCGGCCAGGAAGCGGCGCACCTCGTGGACCACGCGGCCGAGGTCGTCGGGGTGGATCAGGGTGGCCAGCTCGCTGCCGACGAGCTCCTCCGCCTCCCGGCCGTAGACCCCCGCGGCGGCCGGGCTCACGTAGCGCAGGGTCCCGGTGGGCGCGGCGATCATGATCACGTCGCTGGAGCCCTGGACCAGGGAGCGGAAGTGGTTCTCCTTCTGGGCCAGTTCCTGGGTCAGCGCGATGTTGTCGAGGAGCATGATGCCCTGGCGGATGACGAGGGCGAGGACCACGGTGCAGCCGGTGAAGACGACCATCCGGTCGACCTTCCGGCCGTCGACGACGTTGTAGAGGATGCCGAGGGTGCAGACCGCCGCCGCGAGGTACGGGGTGAGCGCGGGCAGCGAGCCGCTGATGGGGCGGCTGTGCGGGCGGTCGGCGCGCTGCCCGCCGCGGTCGAGCGGCTCGGGCCGGTGGGCGCCCCAGGGGGCGTAGGCCAGCAGCAGGGAGCCGGCGAACCAGCCCGCGTCGAGGATCTCGCCCGAGCGGTAGGTGGTGTTCAGCAGCGGCGAGGTGAAGAGGGCGTCGCTCAGGACGGTGAGGGCGAGGGCCGCGATGGCCGTGTTGACGGCGGAGCGGTTGTTCGCGGAGCGGCGGAAGTGCAGGACCAGGACCATCGAGACGAGCGCGATGTCGAGGAGCGGGTACGCGAGCGAGAGGGCGGCGCGCGGGACGCTGCCGGGGGCTCCGGACTGGGCGGTGCGCGCGGCGTTGGCGAGGGCCAGGCTCCACGACAGGGTGAGCAGCGAGCCGCCGATGAGCCAGGAGTCGAGTCCGAGACAGACCCACCCGGCCCGGGTGACCGGGCGTTTGGCGAGGACGAGCAGGCCCACGATGGCGGGCGGGGCGAAGCAGAGGAAGGCGAAGTCGGCGAGCGAGGGCTCGGGGACCTGCCGGCCGAGGAGCACCTCGTACCAGCCCCAGACGGCGTTCCCGAGGGCTCCCATGAACGAGGAGAAGGCGAACATCAGCCAGGCGCCGCGTTCGCGGCGGTCCACGGTCCGCGCGTAGTGGTAGCAGGAGACCGCGGCGAGTAACCCGGCCGCGCTGAGGCCGAAGTCGCCCATGAAGTTGGCGAGTTTCTCGGATCCCCAGCCGAGGGCCGCCCCGACGGCGTACCCGCCGCTGACCACCGCGAGGACGAGCTGCCCCGCCAGACCCTTGCCGCCGCCCGCGACGGGCGGCCGGGTCAGGAGCGCCGCCCCCGGGGCGCTCACCGGTCCCCCTCGCCGGCTGGTTCCGGTGCAGCCCAGTCCCGGCAGCGTCGCCTCCGGCGGCTCTGCCGCGTCGGATCCTTCGTCCATTGGCCGTGCATCGCCCGTCGCCCCCCAAAGTGTCCGATCACTCCCCAGCGCCAGACGTACGTGGCGCAGCCCCCTGTTCCGGACGATACACCACTTTCGTCACTCAGCGACATACCTTCTCTACTCTCCGTCACCACCTGGGGAGTTGTGGACACCCCGCGCATTCGGGTGGTCGCGCTGCGTGCCCGTCGGCGGCCCGGCCGGGGGCCGGTCCGGTCGTCCGGCCCGGGGCTAGCCGGTGACGAGGACGGTGTTCTCCACCGGCTCCCCGGCGGCGAACCGGCCGAGCTGGCGGGCCACCAGCCGCTTCGCCCGGGGTTCGAACGCCGAGCTACTGCCGCCCACATGGGGTGTGATCAGGACGTTCGGAGCGTGCCAGAGCGGGTGGCCCGGCGGCAGCGGTTCCGGGTCGGTGACGTCGAGCGCGGCGCGCAGCCGCCCGGTCTCCAGCTCGGCCAGCAGCGCCCCGGTGTCCACGACGGGGCCGCGCGCGACGTTCACGAGCAGGGCGCCGTCCTTCATCCGGGTCAGGAAGCCGGCGTCCACGAGGCCCCGGGTCTCCTCGGTCAGCGGGGTGCAGAGGACCACCACGTCCGCGTCGGGCAGGAGGCGGGGCAGCTCGGCCAGGGCGTGCACCGGCCCGTGCGGGGCGGTGCGGGCGGAGCGGGCGACGCGGGTGACGGTCCCGGTCTCGAAGGGCAGCAGCCGGTCCTCGACGGCCGCGCCGATCGATCCGTAGCCGACGATCAGGACGGACCGGTCGGCGAGGGCGTCGTAGAAGCCGCCGCGCCATTCCTCGCGGTCCTGGCCGCGCACCATGCCGGGGATGCCGCGCAGGGAGGCGAGGACGAGGGTCAGGGCGAGTTCGGCGGTGCTCGCCTCGTGGACGCCGCGGGCGTTGCAGAGCCGGACGCCCGGGGGCAGGTCGTCGAGGCCTCCGAGGACGTTGTCGATGCCCGCGGTGAGCGTCTGGACGACCTTCAGGGCGGGCATGTGCGCGAACGGGCGCAGCGTCACCGCCGGGGACTTCATGTAGGGGGTGACGTAGAAGACACAGTCCGCGGGGTCGCCGGGGAACGATTCCTCGCCGTCCCACCGTCGGTAGCGCAAGGAGCCGGGGAGACCTTCGATCTCCTCGGCCGGGAAGGGGAGCCAGACGTCCCCGGTCGCAGCAGTCATGATCACGAGGCTATGCGAAGGGAACCGGATCGAGCCGTTAGTTTGAGGTCCGGAGCGGGAGGGGGACGCAGGGGTGGAGCGCAGGGCGATCGGAGCGGGGCCGCTGACGGTCGGGGCCATCGGGCTCGGGTGCATGCCGATGAGCTGGGCCTACGCGCCCTCGCGCCGCCGGGGCGAGGAGTCGCTGCGCACCGTGCACACGGCGCTGGACCTGGGCGCCAGCCTGCTGGACACGGCCGATCTGTACGGGCCCTTCACCAACGAGCTGGTGGTCGGGCGCGTGCTGCGGGAGCGGCGGGCGGAGGCCTTCGTGTCCGCGAAGGTGGGGCTGCGCGCCGGTGAGCAGCACGTGGTGGCCGACGGGCGGCCGGGGTACGTGCGGCGGGCGTGCGACGCCTCGCTGCGCAGGCTGCGGACCGACGTCATAGACCTGTACCAGCTGCACCGGGTGGATCCGGACGTCCCCGTCGAGGAGACCTGGGGCGCGATGGCGGAGCTGGTGGGCGCGGGCAAGGTGCGGGCGCTCGGGTTCTGCGCGCTGGGCGCGGCGGCCGGGCCGGGGGCGGGGCGGCGCGGGGACCGCGGCTACCGCTCGACGCTGCGGCAGCTGGAGCGGGTGCAGCAGGTGTTCCCGGTGACGGCGGTGCAGGCGGAGCTTTCGGTGTGGTCCCCGGAGGCGGCGTGGCAGCTGCTGCCGTGGTGTGCGGCCCGGGGGGTCGGGGTGCTGGCGGCGATGCCGCTCGGCAGCGGGTTCCTGACCGGGACGCTGACTCCGGGGCAGGGGTTCGAGGACGCCGACGTACGGGCCCGCCATCCCCGGTTCACTGCGCACGCCATGGCGTCGAACCAGGTGCTCGTGGCGGGGCTGCGGCGGGTGGCGGGGCGCCGCGGGCCCGAGGTCACGGCGGCGCAGGTGGCGCTGGCTTGGGTGCTGGCCCAGGGGCCGCACGTGGTGCCGGTTCCGGGGGCGGAGCGGGCGCACTGGGCGGCGGAGAACGCCCGGGCGGCGGAGGTGCGGCTCACGGCCGCCGAGCTGGCCGAGATAGCGGCGCTGCCGGCGGCGGTGGGGGCCTGGGACTGACGGGTCCCGGGCCCGGGGGCCCGGACCTGTGGGGGCCGGACCGGCGGACGGCCCGGCCGGATCCGCACAACCACTCGATCGGGTGTACGAGTGGTGGAACTCGACGGCGGGCCCGCGATGTTGAGAAGGGTGGAAGGCGGGACCGGAGGACCTGAGGACCTGAGGGGAGTGCGGCCATGCGGTACGGACGAGGGACCGGCAACGGTGCGGACGGGGCGGTCGGTGCGGTGGGGTACGGAGGTGGGCGGGCGCGGCGCCGGGGCGGGCTGGCGGTGTTCGCGCTGGCGGGCTGCGGGGCCCTGCTGACGGCCGGCTGTTCCGCCTCGGGAGGGGCGCCGGCGGGTACGGGCGGATCCCCACCGGGACCCCCGCCCGCGGGGGCGTCCTCGCCGGGCGCGACGGGCCCGGCGCAGCGGCCGGCGGCACCGGCCCAGGGCTCGGTGTCGGTGGCGGGCGAGGCGGCCAAGGGGCTGGAGTCGCCCTGGGGCGTGGCGCCGCTGCCGGGCGGGGACCTGCTGGTCGCCTCCCGGGACAAGGGCACCATCAGCAGGGTCCGGACGGACACCGGGGCGGTGACGGAGATCGGCAGGGTGCCCGGTGTGGCGCCGGGCGGCGAGGGCGGACTGCTGGGCCTGGCCCTGTCCCCCTCCTTCGCCTCGGACCGGCTGGTGTACGCGTACTTCACCACCGAGTCCGACAACCGCATCGCGCGGATGCGCTACGACGAGCAGCGCGCGCCGGGACAGCAGCTGGGCGCCCCGGACACGGTGCTGCGGGGCATTCCCAAGGGGGTCGTGCACAACGGCGGCCGGATCGCCTTCGGCCCGGACCGGATGCTGTACGCCGGTACCGGGGAGACCGGGGACAAGGCGCTGGCCCAGGACAAGAAGTCGCTGGGCGGCAAGATCCTGCGGATGACCCCGGACGGGCAGCCGGTGCACGGCAATCCCGAGGCCGACTCCGTCGTCTATTCGTACGGGCACCGCAATGTGCAGGGGCTGGCCTGGGACGACGACAAGCGGCTCTGGGCCTCGGAATTCGGCCAGAACACCTGGGACGAGCTGAACCTGATCGAGCCGGGCGGCAACTACGGCTGGCCGGAGGCGGAGGGGAAGGCGGGCAGAGCGGGTTTCCGCGATCCGGTGGCGGTCTGGAAGACGGACGAGGCCTCGCCGAGCGGGATCGCCTGGGCGCAGGGGTCGGTGTGGATGGCCGGGCTGAAGGGCGAGCGGCTGTGGCGGATCCCGCTGAAGGGGGCCGTGCCGGTGGCGGAGCCCGAGGCCTTCCTCCAGGGGAAGTACGGGCGGCTGCGCACGGTGGTCCCGCTCGGCGGGGACAAGCTGCTGCTGGTCACGAGCGAGACGGACGGGCGCGGCTCGCCGCAACCGGGCGACGACAGGATCCTGAACCTGACGGTGAAGTGAGCGACTCGTGCCCCCGAGGGGGCGGAAAGGCACGGTGGGCGCGGTGTTCAACATGATCCAGGAGCTGTTCGGCCCGGGTAGGCGGCACACCCGGGAGGAACAGAAGCGGCTGGAGCTGTCCCGGACCGATGTGACCGACGGCGATCCGGGGCGGGGCCCCATAGACCTCGACTCCGGCACGGTCCTCATACGCCCGGAGGGCGGGGCTCCCTAGGCCTCCTCTGCCGGATCCCGCCCGACCCATGCCGCCCGGCCCGCGTCACCCGGCCCGCTTCACCCGGCACGATCCGCAGGAGACGGCCTAGCCGCGGTCCGCCGACGGGGCCGGGGTGAGCGGGGTGAACAGGCGCAGCCGGTGCGCCAGGGCCGCGGCTTCGCCCCGGCCGGCGACGCCCAGCTTGGCCAGGATGTTCGAGACGTGCACGCTGGCCGTCTTGGGCGAGATGAAGAGTTCCTCCGCGATCCGGCGGTTGGTGCTGCCGACGGCGACCAGGCGCAGGACGTCCCGCTCGCGGCTGGTCAGGCCCAGGGCTTCGAGGGGGTCGGTGTCCTGGGCCGCAGGCTCCGGGCGGGTGTCGTCCGGGGTCAGCGTGAGCCGGGCGCGCTGGGCGAGCAGGGCCAGGTCCTCGCGCAGGCGGCGGCAGCCGAGCCGGTCGGCGACGGCGTGGGCGTCGCGGAGCAGGGCGGCGGCCTGCTCCCGGTCACCACCGGAGGCCAGCAGGGCTTCGGCGAGGCGGTGGCGGACCCGGGCCAGCAGGTGGGGGCGCTGGAGCGGGCGGATGGCGGCCTCGACCCCGGCCCAGTCGGCGGGGGTGTCGCGGCCCTCGGCGCGCAGCAGCTCGGCCCGGAGGTACTCGGCGTGGGCGGCCCACACGGGCACCGGGGTGGGCAGGGCCCTGGCGGCCGTGCGCAGCAGGGACACGGCCTCCTCCCGGCCGGCGTCGGCGGCGGGCAGTCCCAGGGCGTCGGCCTCGGCGGAGGCGGAGGCCAGCAGCAGGGGCCAGGCGTAGCGGTGGTGGCCGAGGGGGAATCCGTGGGCGACGGCCCCGGCGGTCTCGGCCCGGAGGTCGGAGAGCCGGCCCTCGGCCCCGGCGATGCCGATCGCCAGCCGGTGGAGCGGCAGCCGGTGCTGGGGCTGGGCGTCGTGGGTGCCGAAGTGGGTGTGGGCGGCGGCCAGCTGGTGGGCGGCCTCGGTCAGTTCGCCGCGGGCCAGGGCCAGGTAGACCAGGCGGGCGGCGGCCATGCCGCGCGGGGGCGCGCCCTGTCCGTCGCGCAGGGTGCGGCGGGCCTCCGTCGCGGCCTCGTCCCAGCGCCCGAGGCTGTACAGGCTCTCGGCCATGTTGCCGCGGAGCCAGGCCTCGGTGTCCAGCAGCCGGGACTTGGCGACGAGCCGGATGCCCTGTTCGGCCAGTTCCACCGCGTCCTGGGACCGGCCCATCGCTTCGAGCTGGGAGCTCAGGTTGATGTGCGCGCGCCCCGCCATCTGGATGAAGCCGAGTTCGGCGGCGCGGTGCATGACCGTCCGCATCTCGGCGAGGCCGCGCTCCGGGTCGCCGGAGTCGACGAGGAGGCTGCCGTGGGTGATGCGGGCGCCCAGTTCGGTCTCCTCGGCGCCGACCATCCGCGCGTACTCGACGGCGCGTTCGGCGGCGGCCAGGTTGTCGGGGCCGGGGTTGTGGAGCATGCCCCAGCCCGCGGCCCGGACCAGGACGTCGGCGTGCACCTGGGACGGGGGCAGTCCCTTGACCAGTTCCTGCGCCCTGGCGATCTCCTCCCAGCCGTCGCCGCGGGCGAGGTTGGCGACCAGCCGGGAGCGCTCGGTCCAGAACCAGGCGGCCCGCAGCGGGTCGGAGCCGTCCTCGTCGAGGATCCGCAGGGCCAGTTTGACCAGCTTCAGCGCGCGTTCGCGCTCGCCGCCGAAGCGGGCCGCGACGGTGGCCTCGGCGAGCAGGTCGAGGCGCTGGAGGGGGGTGGTCGCCGGGTCGCAGCCGCAGGGCGGGTACACGTCGGTGTAGTCCGCCGGACGCAGGGCCTCGCGGACCTCGTCGGGGGCGGTGTCCCACAGGTCCATGGCCCGCTCCAGCAGGGTGAGCTGCTCGGAGTAGGCGTGCCGGCGGCGGGCGGTGACGGAGGCGGCGAGGACGGCGGGCAGCGCCTTGGCGGGGCTGTTCGCCGCGTACCAGTAGTTGGCGAGCCGGATGATCCGTTCCTCGGCGCGGACCAGCGTCTCGTCGGCCTCGACGGCCTCGGCGTAGCGCCGGTTGACGCGGGCGCGTTCGCCGGGGAGCAGGTCGTCGCTGACGGCTTCGCGGACCAGGGAGTGGCGGAAGCGGTAGCCGTCACCGTCGGAGGTGGCGAGGAGGATGTTGGCGCCGACGGCGGCCCGCAGGGCCTCGATCAGTTCGTCCTCGCCGAGCTGGGCCACGGCGCGCAGCAGGGCGTACTCGATGGTGGAGCCGCCCTCGGCGACGATGCGCACCACGCGCTGGGCGGCGTCGGGGAGCACCTCGACGCGGACGAGGAGCAGGTCGCGCAGGGATTCGGTGAGGCCGGTGCGGCAGCCGCTCTCGCGGGAGGCGACGAGTTCCTCGACGAAGAAGGCGTTGCCGTCGGAGCGGTCGAAGACGGAGTCGACGAAGCTCTCCTCGGGCTGCGCGGAGAGGATCCCGGTGAGCTGGCGGCGCACTTCGGCGCGGTTGAAGCGGCGCAGTTCGATCCGCTGGACGGTGCGCAGCCGGTCGAGTTCGGCGAGCAGGGGGCGCAGCGGGTGGCGGCGGTGGATGTCGTCGGCCCGGTAGGTGGCGACGAGGACGAGCCGGCCGCTGGCCAGGGTGCGGAAGAGGTAGGCGAGCAGGTGGCGGGTGGAGGTGTCCGCCCAGTGCAGGTCTTCGAGGACGAGGACGACCGTGCGGTCGGCGGCGAGGCGTTCCAGCATCCGGGCCGTCAGCTCGAAGAGCCGGGCGGTGCTCTCCTCGTCGTGGGGACCCCGGGAGGTCTCGCCGAGTTCGGGCAGGATCCGGGCGAGTTCGTCCTCCTGGCCGGCGGCCGCGGCGGCGAGTTCCTCGGGGAGCCGGCGCAGCAGGGTGCGCAGGGCGGTCGAGAACGGGGCGAAGGGAAGGCCCTCCGCCCCGATCTCCACACAGCCTCCGACGGCCACCACTGCGCCGTGGCGGGCGGCTTCGCCGAGGAACTCCTCGGTCAGCCGGGTCTTGCCGACACCGGCCTCTCCTCCGACGAGCAGGGCCTGCGGCTCCTGTCCGGCGGCACGGGTCAGGGTGTCCACGAGTACGGCCAGTTCGTCGGCTCGGCCGACGAACACCGGGCTGACAGATCTGGTCTCCACGTCGCCGAGCATCGCACACGAGTGCGGTTCGGCGGGACCCGTTATCGGTGCGCTCCTCATCACGGCCGGATCGCGCGGTCCGCGGCGCGGGCTACGCGGCGCGGGTGAAGAGGTTGCGGTGTGCCCTCACCGGCCTTTCGGATTCCTGGCCGCGCGAGGAGGCGGCGCGGGCCTTCTTGGCCTCGTTGGCCATCCGGAACAGCTCGGCCTCGCGGATGAGGTCGGCGCGGCGGGCGGTGGCCATCTCGTACTCGAACATCTCGTACTCCCTGGTTGCGTTTCTCGGGCACCTCGTTCGGTGTGATCCAAGAATCGCGTCCCAGAGGGGTCCGCCACATGGGGCGCATGCCGCATCTGCGGGGTGCGCGGTGCCTTAGTCCCCGGCCCGGGGCCCCTCGGGGGACTTAGGGAGGGGCCGTACGGGGCCGGGGGCGGCTAAGGCGGTGCCTACTCGGCGGCCGTGGGCAGGGCGACGAGGAGGTCGAAGTACATGAGGCCGAAGACCAGGACGCCGATGATGCCGAGGGCGACGGCGGCCCACGAGACGGAGCGGACCCAGACGGGCAGGACCCGGCCGGGGGCGCCGAAGGCGGGGCGGGCCAGGACGAAGACGGCGATGAGGAGGGCCAGGGTGGCCAGGACGCCGTTGACGAGGGCGGTCATGTGCCAGGCGTCGCCGTACAGGGCGGCGATCTTCTCCTTGGCGGTGGTCGCGTTGGCCGACTCGATCTGGCCGATGAGCGTCTGGCGCTCGGCGATCACCCGGGACACCCAGCTGCCGCTGAGGGCGACGAGACCGAGACCGGCGGCGACGATGGCGGAGGCCGCGGAGCCGACGCCCGAGCCCTGCGCGGCGGCCGGGTCGGCGTCCTCGACGTCCTCGTCGGCGTCCGCGTCCACCTGGGCGTCCTCAACGGACGTCCCGGGGGCGGCTGCCTCGGGGGTACCGGCGTCGGCCGGGGTGTTCTGTGCCGCCTTGTCCTCGGCGGTGTCCGCCTCGGCGGCGGTCGGGGCGGTCTTCGTGGTGTCCATGCCGGGCACGGTAGGCGGCGTTTCTGAGAGGTTCCTGAGAAGGCCCGCCCCGCCCGTCAGCGGGACGCGGGGGCCGCCCGTTCGCGGTCGGCGTCCGGCCGCGGCGCCGGAAGCTTCGCGCGGGGGCGGCCTTCGGGCGGCTCGATGCTGATGCGGGGCAGCCGGCGGTCCAGCCAGCGGGGGATCCACCAGTTCGCCCCGCCGAGCAGGTGCATGAGGGCGGGGACGAGGAGGGTGCGCAGGACGAAGGCGTCGAGGGCGACGGCGACGGCGAGCGCGATGCCGAACATCGCGATGAGCCGGTCGCCGCTGAGCACGAAGGCGAGGAAGACCGAGATCATGATCACGGCCGCCGAGTTGATGACGCGGCTGGTCTCGGCGAGTCCCACGCGCACGGCCCGCCGGTTGTCGCCGGTCTCCAGCCACTCCTCGTACATCCGGCTGACCAGGAAGACCTGGTAGTCCATGGAGAGTCCGAACAGCACGGACACCATGATCACCGGGAGGAAGGGTTCGATCGGGCCCGCGCTGCCGAGGCCCATGAGCTCGCTCCCCCAGCCCCATTGGAAGACGGCGACGACGACGCCGAAGGAGGAGGCGACGGCCGCGACGTTCATGGCGGCCGCCTTGAGCGGGATGCCCAGCGAGCGGAAGGCCAGGAGCAGCAGGACGCAGCCCAGCGAGATGACCACGCCCACGAACAGCGGCAGCTTCCCGACGATCACCTCGGCGAAGTCGTCGTAGCCGGCCGTCACCCCGCCCACGTGGGCCCGCATCGAGTTGCCCTCCCCGGCGCGCGGGATGACGTCCCGGCGCAGGGTGTCGACCAGTTCGCTCGTCGCCCGGGACTGCGGGGCGGAGCGGGGCACGACCGTCAGCACGGCGGTGTCCCCGCTGCGGTTGAAGACGGCGGGGCCCGCGGAGGCGACGCCCTCGGTGGCGCGCACGGCCTCGGCGAGCCGGTCCACGGCGACGTGGTCCGCGGCCCCGCCGAGCCGGGCCACGACGGTGAGCGGGCCGTTCGTACCGGGCCCGAACCCCTCGGCCAGCAGGTCGTACGCCTTGCGCGTGGTGGATCCGGCCGGATTGTTGCCCTGGTCCGAGGTGCCCAGGTGGAGCGAGAGGGTGGGCAGCGCGAGGACCGCCATGAGGAGGGCGGCGAGCAGTCCGAGCGGTTTGGGGTGGCGTTCGACGAAGGCGGACCAGCGGGCGGCGAACCCGGTGGGCGTCCCGGGCCGGGGGCCCTCGGCGGCGAGCCTGCGGCGTTCGCGGCGCGACAGGGCCCGCGGCCCGATGCAGGAGAGGAGGGCGGGCAGCAGGGTGACGGAGGCGGCGACGGTCAGGACGACCGTGAGGGACGCGGCCAGCGCGACCCCGTCGAGGAAGTTCAGCCGCAGCACCAGCATGCCGAGCAGGGCGATGCAGACGGTGGCCCCGGCGAAGACGACGGCCCGGCCGGTGGTGGCGACGGCGCGCTCGGCGGCGTCGGCGACGGTGAGACCGCCCGTCAGCCCCTTGCGGTGCCGGGTGACGATGAACAGGGCGTAGTCGATGCCGACGCCGAGCCCGACGAGGGTGCCGAGCATCGGCGCGAAGTCGGCGACGGGCATGGCGTGCCCGAGGAGGGTGATCCCGAAGTAGGCGCTGCCGACGCTCACCAGGGCCGTCGCGATGGGCAGCAGGCTCGCGGCGAGCGAGCCGAAGGCGAGGAAGAGGACCACGGCGGCGATGGCGACGCCGATGACCTCGGCGAGGTGCGGGCTGGGTGCCTCGGTGAGCCCGACGGCCCGGCCGCCGAGTTCCACCTGGAGGCCGTCGGCGCGGGTGGTGTCGTTGCGGGCCGCGTCCACCACGGCCCTGGCCTGGGGCGTGGGCACGGAGTCGGCCTGCCGGTCGAAGGTGACCACGGCGTAGGCGGTGCGCCCGTCGGGGCTGATCTGCGCGGCGGCCGCGGGGTCCGGTCCGTAGGGGCCGGCGACCGATCCGACGCCGGGGAGGGCGGCGATGGTCTCCAGGGCCCGGGTCATGCGCCGTTCGACGTCCGGTGCGCGCACGCTCTGGTGGTCCGGGGTCCGCCACACGACGGTGTCGGTGTCGCCGCCCCGGCCGTGGAAGCCCTCGCGCAGGAGGGCGTGGGCCCGGGCGGATTCGGTGCCGGGGACCTCGTAGTCGTTGGAGAACGCGGTCCCGGCCGCGCCGGCGGCCGCGGCGCTCGCGCCGAGGGTGAGCAGCCAGATCAGAACGGTGAGCAGACGGTGCCGCATGCACCACCGCGCGATTGCTGCCAACGGACGTGCTCCCTGGTGGTGCGCATCTCACCGGGGTACGGCCCGACGCGAAGGACGCTTGAACGGTCGCGCGGACCCGACGGTTCCGGTGCGTGGGTGAACGGCCGGACGCGCGGGGGCGCGAGGGGGTGCGGCGAGGTGCGGTGGGGCGGGGGTGGTCTACACCTCGGTCAGACGATCTCAGCGTTTGGTGATCGTTGGCCCGTTTCGTGTGCATCGTCACAGGCCGCGGGGGCGGCGCGGGACCTTGGTCAGCCGGCGGGCGGGACCGAGGTCGGGGGATCGGCCCGGTAGCCGGGGACCGAGGGCCACCGCACCGTGAGGACGACCGAGTCCTCCTCGGCGTACCAGGAGTGGTCGACGCCGCGCCCCCAGACCACGTAGTCCCCCTGCTCCGCGAGGACCACGGTCCGGCCGGGGAACTCCAGCCGGAACCGGCCGCTGATGAGGACCTGGAGGGCGGTGCGCCGCTCGCCGGTGACCCACCGGGCGCGTTCGTCGCCGCGGGGGTGGACGCCCCATTTGATCTCGACGTCCTCGCTGTGCCGGGGGTCGCCGGGTTCTTTGAAGTGTCCCAGGAGCCAGCCCCGGTCGGCGGCGGCGTCCGGGGCGGCCCGGCCGGTGTAGATGGCGGTTTCGTCGTTCACGGGGCGAGGCTAATGCAGTTGGCGCACCCGGTCCGAACCTGGTGAGCTGCTCCGATGACGATGGATGCGAGTGAACTGCTGAAGGTGCGCGACCTCTACGACGCGCGGATGCGGCGCGATGCCGCGCCCGACGCGCCGCGGGCGCGGGTGGAACGGGTGGGCGGGGTGGTCCGGCAGAGCGCGCCCGCGCTCGGCTGGAACGGCGTGCTGTGGTCGGACCTCGACGAGGCCACGGCGGACGCGGAGATCGCGGCGCAGGTGGCGTACTTCGGCTCCCGCCCGCCGCGGGAGGGCGGCGGCGAGTTCGAGTGGAAGCTGTACTCCCACGACCGGCCGGCCGATCTCGGGGAGCGGCTGCGGGCGGCGGGCTTCGTGCCGGAGCCGCCGGAGACGCTGCTGGTGGCCCGTACGGCCGAACTCGCCGAG
This sequence comes from Streptomyces sp. NPDC048507, assembly GCF_043199995.1. Classification (NCBI taxonomy): domain Bacteria; kingdom Bacillati; phylum Actinomycetota; class Actinomycetes; order Kitasatosporales; family Streptomycetaceae; genus Streptomyces; species Streptomyces sp. NPDC048507. The sequence goes on from NZ_JBICWZ010000005.1 coordinate 223,666, forward strand.
CTCGCCGTCGAACCGCCGGAGGGGATCACCCTGCGGGTGGTCACCGACGAGGCCGGGGTGGAGCTGATGATGGAGGTCCACCACCGGGCCTTCGGCACGCACCGGCCCCGGATCCGGGAGCAACTGCTCACCCTGCTGCGGGACGAGCCCGACACGATCGAGGCCGTGCTGGCGATGGCCGGGGAGGTTCCGGTGAGCGCGGCGCGGATGGAGATGCGGCCGGGCAGCCCCTTCGCCGGCCTGTGGGGCGGCGGTACCGACCCCGAGTGGCGCGGCCGGGGCATCTACCGCCTGCTGGTGGCCCACCGCGCCCGGGTGGCCGCGGCCCGCGGCATCCCGTACCTCCAGGTGGACGCCTCGGACGACAGCCGCCCGATCCTGGAGCGGCTGGGCTTCGGCGTCCTCGGCGTGACGACCCCCTACCTGCGGTCCGCGCCCGCCTGACCGGGCCGCGCCGGGGCGGCCGCCGCTCAGGACGGGCGCCAGTACCCCAGTCCGTGCACGCGCTGCCTGGGCAGGGCGAGGTCCTTGCGGAGGTACGCCGTGAGGGCGCGGGTGGTGGCGGTGTCGCAGGCCAGCCAGACGTACGCCGCGTCCCGGTCCGCCCCGAGCAGCTCCGGCAGTTCGGCCCTGACCCGGTCGGCCAGGGCGGTGCCGCCGCGGGGCACCCGCCGTACGTCGCGCGGGGCCGCCCCGCCCCGTACGGGCAGTTCCCCGTCCGAGGGGTGCTGCGTCTCGAACCAGACGGTGGCCGGGGTCCGCGGGTAGGCGTCCAGCAGGGAATTGATCGCGGGCAGGGAGGCCGGGTCGCCGATGACGAGCAGCCGCTCCGGCTCCGGGGCGGGGGCGTCGAAGCCCGTGCCCTGGACGGTGGCTTCGAGGGTGTCGCCGGGCCGGGCCGCGCGGGCCCACCGGCTGGCGAGCCCGTCGTGCAGGACGAACTCGAAGGCGAAGGTCCCGGTGGCCGGATCCGGATCGACCAGGGTGTAGGCCCGCTGGTGCGCCCGGGCCCCGCCCTCGAACCAGGCGCGGACCCACATGGTCGGGTGCAGGGACTCCCCGGCGGCCGCCAGCAGCCCGCCGTCGGTGAAGCGGATCCGCCGGACGTGCTCGGTGACGTCCTCCACCCCCGTCACGGTGAACGTGAAGTCCTTGCCCCTCATGAGCCTGAGGACCACGCCCTCCCAGCCCTTGCCGACCGCCATGTCCGCCCCTTCCCCCACCGGCCTATAGTTAGGGCAGCCTAACCTAAATGCCGATGCGGGGCCGCATGCGGGAACGACTTCGGCCGGACGCCCTACACCCCGAGGTCCGCGCGCATGGCGGCCCGCATCGCGCGGGTCTGCTCCCAGATGCCGTGCTGGGCCCGGGACGCGGCCACCATCGCTTCGCCCGCCACCGGGGCGTCCCGCTCCAGGCCTTTGACCTGCCCGTACACGGAGTTCAGGGCCCGGTTGACGGCGGCGGCGCACTCCAGCACCGCGTCGGGCGCGATCATCTGCGCCTCGGAGTAACTGTCCCGGTGCGCGCTCTTCGCCGCGTCGAGCGCCTCCCGGTCGGCCTCCTCCGCGGAGCGTTCCCGCAGCACGTGCAGGTGGTGGTTGAGGGCCGTGGTGAACTGGCGCGCGTCCCGGTTCAGGGCCGCGTAACAGCCGCGCCGCAGCGCCAGGTCGTCGCGGGCCTCCGCATGCCCCCGGACGAGCTCGATCTCCCGGCGCTTCGCCCGCTCCGCGCCCCGCTGCGTGAGCAGCGCCCCGCCCAGCGTGCCCGTCACCCCCACGATCGCGATGACCATCGCCCCGATCTCCACCCGCACGCCCCCTCGTCGAACCCGTCCGCCCCGCGCCGGACCGACATGGATCAAGGTAATCCGACGGGGGCCGTCCGTCAGCGGAAACGGCGAGCGGCCCGCCCCGGGGGTCCGGGGCGGGCCGCTGCACGGCCGGGAGGTGGCGGCGGATCAGCCCTCGGAGACCCCGAGCCGCTCCAGGATGAGCTCCTTGACGCGCGCGGCGTCGGCCTGGCCGCGGGTGGTCTTCATGACCGCGCCGACCAGGGCGCCGACGGCGGCGACCTTGCCGCCGCGGATCTTGTCGGCGATGGCCGCGTTGCCCGCGATGGCCTCGTCCACGGCCGCGCCCAGCGCACCCTCGTCCGAGACGACCTTCAGGCCGCGCTTGTCGACGACCTCGTCCGGGGTGCCCTCGCCGGCGAGGACGCCCTCCAGGACCTGGCGGGCCAGCTTGTCGTTGAGCTCACCGGCCGCCACCAGGGCCGCGACGCGCGCGACCTGGACGGGCGTGATGGGCAGCTCGTCGACGACGACGCCCTGCTCGTTCGCGTTGCGGGCCAGCTCGCCCATCCACCACTTGCGCGCGGCCGTCGAGTCGGCGCCCGCCTCGATGGTGGCGACGATGGAGTCCACCGCGCCCGCGTTGAGGATCGACTGCATGTCGTGCTCGGTGACGCCCCACTCCTGGAGGAGCCGGTTGCGGCGCACGCGCGGCATCTCGGGCAGACCGCCGCGCAGCTCCTCGACCCAGGCGCGGGCCGGGGCCACGGGGACCAGGTCCGGCTCCGGGAAGTAGCGGTAGTCCTCGGCGTTGTCCTTGATGCGGCCGGCCGTGGTGGAGCCGTCCTCCTCATGGAAGTGCCGGGTCTCCTGCACGATCGAGCCGCCCGAGGAGAGCACCGCCGCGTGGCGCTGGATCTCGAAGCGGGCCGCGCGCTCTACGGACCGCAGCGAGTTGACGTTCTTCGTCTCGCTGCGGGTGCCGAACGCGGACTCGGGGGTCGGGCGCAGCGACAGGTTCACGTCGCAGCGCATCTGGCCCTTGTCCATGCGGGCCTCGGAGACGCCGAGCGCCTTGATGACCTCGCGCAGCTCGGCGACGTACGCCTTGGCGACCTCCGGAGCCCGCGACCCCGCACCCTCGATGGGCTTGGTGACGATCTCGATGAGCGGGATGCCGGCGCGGTTGTAGTCCAGCAGGGAGTGGGAGGCGCCGTGGATGCGGCCGGTGGCGCCGCCGACGTGCAGCGACTTGCCGGTGTCCTCCTCCATGTGGGCGCGCTCGATCTCCACGCGGAAGATCTCGCCGTCCTCCAGCTGCACGTCGAGGAAGCCGTTGAAGGCGATCGGCTCGTCGTACTGGGAGGTCTGGAAGTTCTTCGGCATGTCCGGATAGAAGTAGTTCTTCCGGGCGAAGCGGCACCACTCGGCGATCTCGCAGTTCAGTGCGAGACCGATCTTGATGGCGGACTCGACGCCGATCGCGTTGACGACCGGGAGGGAGCCGGGCAGACCGAGGCAGGTCGGGCAGGTCTGCGAGTTGGGCTCGGCGCCCAGCTCGGTGGAACAGCCGCAGAACATCTTGGTCTTGGTGCCGAGCTCGACATGGACCTCCAGGCCCATGACGGGGTCGTACGACGCGAGGGCGTCCTCGTACGACATCAGTTCGGTGTAGGTGCTCACGGTGAAACTTCCCTCTCAGCCCAGCAGGACGTCGTCGTCGCCCAGGCGCTTCAGCTCGCGGTACAGGATCGCGAGGCCGGTGGCGATGGCGGCGGCGGACACGACGGCGTCGATCAGCTTCAGCGTGTCGTGGTCGGTGCGGGCCCTGCGGGCCTGCTTGATCACGCTGATGGCGCCGAAGGCGGTGGTGCCGATCGACAGGTAGGTACCGGACTTGGACTTCTTGAAGCCCTTGGCCTTGGACAGTGCACTGGTGCTCACAGCGACGGTGCCTCCTCAAGCAGCGGGTGACCCCAGCGCGCGACGAAGGCGGCCTCGACGGCGGCACCGACCTTGTAGAGCCGGTCGTCCTTCATCGCCGGGGCGATGATCTGGAGCCCGACCGGCAGACCGTCCTCCGGTGCCAGGCCGCAGGGCAGCGACATGGCGGAGTTGCCGGCCAGGTTGGTCGGGATGGTGCACAGGTCCGCGAGGTACATCGCCAGGGGGTCGTCACTGCGCTCGCCGATCGGGAAGGCGGTGGTCGGGGTCGTCGGGGAGACGATCACGTCGACCTTCTCGAAGGACTTCTCGAAGTCCTGCGTGATGAGCGTGCGGACCTTCTGCGCGGAGCCGTAGTACGCGTCGTAGTAGCCGGAGCTGAGCGCGTACGTGCCGAGGATGACGCGGCGCTTGACCTCGTCGCCGAATCCGGCTTCGCGGGTCAGGGCGGTGACGTCCTCGGCGGAGCGGGTGCCGTCGTCGCCGACGCGCAGGCCGTAGCGCATGGCGTCGAAGCGGGCCAGGTTCGAGGAGCACTCGGACGGCGCGATCAGGTAGTACGCGGCCATCGCGAGGTCGAAGGACGGGCAGTCCAGCTCGACGATCTCGGCGCCGAGCTCCTTGAGGAGCTCCACCGACTCGTTGAAGCGCTGGACGACACCGGCCTGGTAGCCCTCGCCGGCGAACTGCTTGACCACACCGACGCGCATGCCCGCGACGGAGCCGTTGCGGGCGGCCTCGACGACCGGCGGGACCGGGGCGTCGATGGAGGTGGAGTCGAGCGGGTCGTGGCCGGCGATGACCTCGTGCAGGAGGGCCGCGTCCAGGACCGTACGGGCGCAGGGGCCGCCCTGGTCGAGGGAGGAGGAGAAGGCGACCATGCCGTAGCGGGAGACCCCGCCGTACGTGGGCTTGACGCCGACGGTGCCGGTGACGGCGGCGGGCTGGCGGATGGAACCGCCGGTGTCCGTGCCGATGGCGAGGGGGGCCTGGAAGGCGGCGAGGGCCGCGGCGCTGCCGCCGCCGGAGCCGCCGGGGATCCGGGTGAGGTCCCAAGGGTTGCCGGTCGGGCCGTAGGCGCTGTTCTCGGTCGAGGACCCCATGGCGAACTCGTCCATGTTGGTCTTGCCGAGGATGACGACGTCGGCTTCCTTCAGCTTGCGCGTCAGGGTGGCGTCGTAGGGCGGGATCCAGCCTTCGAGGATCTTCGAACCGACGGTGGTCGGGACCCCGATGGTGGTGAAGATGTCCTTCAGCGCGAGCGGGACGCCGGCCAGCGGGCCGAGCTTCTGGCCGGCGGCCTTCTTGGCGTCGACGGCGCGGGCCTGCGCGAGGGCGCCCTCGCGGTCCACGTGCAGGAAGGCGTGCACCTTCTCGTCGGTCGCGTCGATGCGGGCCAGGTGGGCCTCGGTGACCTCGACGGCCGTGAGCTCGCCGGAGGCGATCTTCTCGGCGGTCTGGGCCGCCGTGAGCTTGATGATGTCGGTCATGGCTGTTAGTCCTCCCCCAGGATCTGCGGCACCTTGAAACGCTGCTGCTCCTGGGCGGGAGCGCCGGAAAGCGCCTGCTCGGGGGTGAGCGACGGACGGACCTCGTCGGCGCGCATGACGTTCGTCAGCGGCAGCGGGTGGGAGGTCGGCGGAACGTCTTGGTCGGCGACCTCGGAAACGCGGGCGACCGCGCCGATGATGTCGTCGAGCTGTCCAGCGAAGTGGTCGAGCTCTTCGCTCTTCAGCTCCAGACGTGCCAGCCGAGCGAGGTGGGCGACCTCCTCGCGCGTGATGCCAGGCATGCAGCGATCCTCTGGGGGTGGTGAGTGTGTAGGTTTCGCGCCCAATCCTATGGGGCCCGCCCCCCGACCCACTAAACGGTTACCCCCGGATGCCCGGCGGGCCCGCCGTACCCGCCGCCCCGGCCGCGCCTCAGCCGGCGCCGGTCGGGGTTTCCGAGGTGGCGGCGGCCGCGGCCGCGAGCTCGGCCGTGATGTCGGCCGGACGTCGCCAGCCGCGCTCACCGCGGGCCAGCAGCCACGCCGTGGCCTCCTGGGGAGGCATCGCGGCGGCGACCAGCCACCCCTGGACGGCGTCGCAGCCCAGGTCCCGCAGCCGCTCCCAGGTCTCGTCGTCCTCGACGCCCTCGGCGACGACCAGCAGGCCGAGGGAGTGCGCCAGGTCGACCGTGCACCGGACGATCTCCGCGTCCTGCGCGTCGACCGCCAGGCGGGCGACGAAGGACCGGTCGATCTTCAGCTCGCTGACCGGCAGCCGCCGCAGGTGCACGAGCGAGGAGTAGCCGGTGCCGAAGTCGTCCAGCGACATCTTCACCCCGTGCCCGGTCAGCCCCGCCATGGTGTCCGCGGCCCGCTGGGGGTCCTCCAGCAGGACGTGTTCCGTTATCTCCAGCTGGAGACCGCTCGCCGGCACCCCGTGCCGGGCCAGCCGTGCGGCGACCGCCCCCGCGAAGCCGGGGGTGTGGACGTCGCGCGGCGACACGTTGACGGCGACCGGCACCTTCAGGCCCTGGGCCCGCCACCGGGCGACCTGCGCGAGGGCCGTCTCCAGGACGTACTCGGTGAGGTGCGGCATCAGCCCGGAGGTCTCCGCGATGGCGATGAACTCGTCGGGCGGGACCCGTCCGCGCTCCGGGTGCACCCAGCGCACCAGCGCCTCCAGCCCGGCGACGTGCCCGTCGAAGCGGACCTTCGGCTGGTAGTGGAGTTCCACCTCGCCGGCGTCCAGGGCGCGCCGCAGGTCACCGAGGAGGCCGAGCCGGTCGGGGGTGTTGCTGTCCCGCTTGGACTCGTAGACCTCGACGCCGGTCCGGTCCCGCTTCGCCTGGTACATGGCGACGTCGGCGCGCCGCAGCAGGCCCTCCGCGTCCAGGGCGTGGTCGGGGAAGACGGCGAGCCCGGCGCTGGCCTCCAGGACGAGGGTGAGCCCGTCCAGGTCCAGCGGCGAGCTGAGCTCGGCGACCAGGTGGCGGGCGACGCGCTGGGCGCTGGTGGTGGAGTCCGCGACGGGCAGCAGGACGGCGAACTCGTCGCCGCCGAGCCGGGCCACCTCCGCGTCGGGCGGCAGCGCCTCCCGCAGCCGGTCCGCGATCTGGAGCAGCAGCCGGTCCCCCGCCAGATGGCCGAGCGTGTCGTTGACGGCCCGGAACCGGTCCAGGTCGATCAGCACGAGGGCCGCGCGGGTGCCCGACCGCTCCGCCTCGTCCAGCGCGGACCAGGTCCGCTCCAGCAGCCACTGCCGGTTCGGCAGGCCCGTCAGGGTGTCGCGCAGCTGCTCCTCGGCCCGGGCCCGGGCGATCCACAGGGTGGAGTCGAGCGCGATGAGCGGTACGGCGAACAGCGGCAGCAGCACCGGCTTCGCGCAGGCGACCACGCAGATCAGCGGGGCGATGCCGAGCAGGGCCGCGGCGACCAGCGCCTGGCGGAGCAGGGCGGTGCGGGCCACCGTGGGCAGCCCGCTGCCGGGCGGGTTGAGCGCGGACCACAGCAGGATCCGGGTGACGAGCAGGTAGGCGGCGGCCACCAGGACCACCTCGGGGACGGCCGCGAAGTCCCAGGTGGTCGGCAGCCACGGGGACTCGACGGTCGGCGCGTCGCCGAAGGCGGCCAGGACCAGGGCCCCGGCGGCGATGCCGAGGAGGTCGACGGAGCCGTGCAGCAGGCCCTGCCGCCAGCGGTGCCGGCGCGCGGCACCGACCAGGGAGACCACCGCGAGCGAGACGAGTCCGGCCGGGACCCAGCCGTAGAGGAGCAGGACGCCGAGGGTGAGGGCGGCGCCCGATCCGGTGCCGCCCCACCAGCGGTCCCGGCCCAGCGCGACCAGGTGGCCGACGATGATTCCCGTGAGCAGGGCCAGCGCCCAGCCGACCGTGCCCCCGGGGAACAGCGCCTGACGGCCGGTCAGTGCCGAGAGGGAGCCGCCGAGGAGGAGCACGGCCGACAGACCCACGATGACGACGGGCAGCACGGTGCGCCGCCGCCGTCCCGGGCCGCCCGGCCCCGCGTCGGGGGCGCGGTTCCCCGGCGTCCTGGCACCCAGGACACCGAGCCGGCCCGCCCGCATGGACGGGATGTCCCCGCCGAACTCAGGTGACGGGTCGGCGCTTTCGGTGGGTTTCATGCCCGTCCCTCTCACAGCCGGCGATGCCGATGTCACGCGATGGCCCCGGTGTCATGCCATCACGGCCGGAAGCGCGTCAGGCAGCCGTGCACGACAGGCACACCCCACAACAGTAGGACGCGAGAGGCTCCCAGGGGCAGCGGTCGGCGGCGGTTGCCCGAATGCGACCCAGCCATCCTCATCAGTACGGTATCCGCCGAACGGGTGAGTTTGGACCAGGACCCCCGGGTCACCCGTCCGATGATCCGACAGGCCACCGCCCCCCGGCCAGGCCTGTACCGGCCGTTTACCACCGGACACCGCGCCGGGCGTGCGCCCGCCCGTACGGCCGCACGCCGCGCATCCGTCCGCCCCGGCCGCTCCCTTGCGGTGCCCGCGTGCGGGCAGCCGCCGCGGCGGTCCCCCGATTACTGCTCGGCCGCGCCGTCGCCGTCCAGCGGGAGGGCAGCCTCGCGGGCCGCGTCCGGGCCCTGTTCGAGCAGGACCGCGAATCCGGCGTCGTCGAGGACGGCCAGTTTCAGCTGCACCGCCTTGTCGTACTTGGAGCCGGGGTTGTCGCCGACGACGACGAAGGAGGTCTTCTTCGACACCGATCCGGTCACCTTGGCCCCGCGGCTCTGCAGGGCCTCTTTCGCGCCGTCCCGGGTGTGGCTCGCCAGGGTGCCGGTGACGACGACGGTCAGGCCCTCCAGCGGCCGCGGCCCCACCTCCTCGCCGGAACCTTCCTCCTCCATCCGCACCCCGGCCTCGCGCCACTTGCGCAGGATCTCCTGGTGCCAGTCGACGGCGAACCACTCCTTGAGGGAGGCGGCGATGATCGCCCCGACGCCCTCGGTGGCCGTCAGCTCCTCCTCGGTGGCCCGCTCGATGCGCTCGATCGAGCGGAACTCGCGGGCGAGGGCCTCGGCGGCGACCGGGCCGACGTGCCGGATCGACAGGCCGTTGATGATGCGGGCGAGCGGGCGCTCCTTGGCCGCCGCGATGTTCTCCAGCATGGCGAGGGCGTTCTTGCGGGGCTCGCCCTTCTGGTTGGCGAAGACCGTGACGATCTTCTCCTCGCCGGTCTTCGGGTCCCGCTTGGGCAGCCCGCTGTCGTGGTCGAGGACGTACGCCTTGATGGGGAGCAGCTGCTCGATGGTCAGCCCGAAGAGGTCGCCCTCGTCCAGCAGCGGCGGCTCGGTGGGCTCCAGCGGGCCGGTGAGCGCGGCCGCGGCGACCATGCCGAAGTTCTCGATGTCCAGGCTCTGGCGGCCGCCGAGGTAGAAGAGCCGCTCGCGCAACTGGGCGGGGCAGGTCTGGCCGTTGGGGCAGCGGACGTCGATGTCCCCCTCTTTCATGGGCCGCAGCTCCGTGCCGCATTCGGGGCACTCGGCGGGCATCACGAACTCCCGCTCGCTGCCGTCGCGCAGGTCGACCACCGGCCCGAGGATCTCGGGGATGACGTCCCCGGCCTTGCGCAGCACGACGGTGTCCCCGATGAGCACGCCCTTGGCCTTGACGACCTCCTGGTTGTGCAGGGTCGCGAACTCCACCTCAGAGCCGGCCACCGTCACCGGCTCCACCTGCGCGTACGGGGTGACGCGCCCGGTCCGGCCGACGCCCACCTTGATGTCGATGAGCTTGGTGTTGACCTCCTCGGGCGCGTACTTCCAGGCGATGGCCCAGCGCGGGGCGCGGGCGGTGGAGCCGAGCCGGCCCTGGAGGCCGATCTCGTCGAGCTTGACGACCACGCCGTCGATCTCGTGCTCCACCGAGTGCCGGTTCTCGCCGAAGTGCGCGATGAAGGCGCGGACCTCGGCGAGCGAGGAGACCACCTTGTTGTGCTGGGCGGTGGGCAGCCCCCACTCGTGCAGCAGCTCGTACGCCTGCGACTGGCGCTCGATCGCGAAGCCCTCGCGGGCGCCGATGCCGTGCACCACCATGTGCAGCGGGCGGGTCGCGGTGACCTTCGGGTCCTTCTGGCGCAGCGAACCGGCGGCCGCGTTGCGCGGGTTGGCGAAGGGCTTGCCCTCGGCCTCGACGAGTCTCGCGTTGAGCTCCTCGAACTTCTCCATCGGGAAGAAGACCTCGCCGCGGATCTCGACCAGGGCCGGGATCCGCTCGCCCTTGAGGCGGTCCGGGATCTCGGCGATGGTGCGGACGTTGGGCGTGATGTCCTCGCCGGTGCGGCCGTCGCCGCGGGTGGCCGCGCGGGTGAGGCGGCCGTGCTCGTAGGTGAGGTTCACGGCGAGGCCGTCGACCTTCAGCTCGCACAGGTAGTGGTAGTCCGAGGTGTTCGCGTCACGGGCCACCCGCTCGGCCCAGGCGGCGAGTTCCTCGTCGTCGAAGGCGTTGTCGAGGGAGAGCATCCGCTCCCGGTGCTCGACGGACGCGAAGTCCGTCTCGTACGCCCCGGCGACCTTCTGGGTGGGCGAATCGGGCGTGCGCAGCTCGGGGTACTGCTCCTCCAGCGCCTCAAGCGAGCGCAGCAGCGTGTCGAACTCGGCGTCGCTGACGACCGGCTGGTCGTTCACGTAGTACCGGAAGCGGTGCTCCTCGACCTGCTCGGCGAGCAGCTGGTGCTGCTCGCGCACCGCCGCCGGTACTGCCGTGTCCTGCTGTTCGGCTGCCATGCCGTGTCCTCCCGTGGCCCGTCTCGACCGTCACTCAGGGTTGTCGGCGAGCGACCTCGCCGCTCTGACGCAGTGCGCCTGCACCGCGCGCGCGTAGGCGGGCGAGGCGCCCGCCAGCCCGCACGAGGGGGTGACCACGACGGACTCGGCGAGAGTCCCCGGGGACAGCCCCAGCCTGCGCCAGAGCTTCCTGACACCCATGACGCTACCGCCCGGGTCCGACAACGGGCCGTCGACGCCGGGTACCACTCCGGCGAAGAGTTTCGTGCCGCCTTCGACCGCCTCGCCGATGGCGTCGTCCTCGCGCTCGGTGAGCAAGGAGAAATCGAACGACACCCCCGTCGCACCGGCCCGGCGCAGCAGCGCGAAGGGGACCTCGGGGGCGCAGGAGTGCACGGTCACCTCACCGTCGTGGACGGCGAACAGCTCCCGGAGCGTGGATTCGACGACCTGCCGGTCGACGGCCCGGTAGGTGCGGTAGCCGCTGGCGGAGCGGACCCGGCCGAGCAGGACGGCGGTGAGCGAGGGTTCGTCGTACTGGAGGACGATCTCGGCGCCGGGGATGCGCTTGCGGACGTCGGCCAGGTGCTCGCGCACGCCCTCGGCGAGGGATCCGGCGAGGTCTCGGCAGGCTCCCGGGTCCTGGAGCAGGGCTTCGCCGCCGTGCAGTTCCAGGGCGGCGGCCAGGGTCCACGGGCCGACGGCCTGGACCTTGAGCCGGCCGGTGTACCCCTGGGTGAACTCCTCCAGGGCGTCGAGGTCCTCGCCGAGCCAGGAGCGGGCGCGCCGGGTGTCGCGGCCGGGTCGGTCGCTGATGCGCCAGCCGCTGGGCTCGACGTGCGCGTACAGGTCGACGAGCAGGCCGAGCGAGCGGCCGATCATGTCGGCGCCGGGTCCGCGGGCGGGGAGCTCGGGCAGGTACGGGAACTCCTCGAAGGAGCCGGTGACGGTCTTGGCGGCCTCGCGGGCGTCTCCGCCGGGCAGCGAGCCGACGCCGGTGGCGTTCGCGGTCACCGGCCCGGCCGCACGGTCAGGTCGTTGACCTCGGCGTCGCGCGGCAGGTCGACGGCCATGACGACGGTCGTCGCCACCGACTCGGGGTCGATCCAGTGGGCGGGGTCGTACTCCTTGCCCTCCTGGGAGTGCACCTTGGCCTGCATGGGGCTGGCGGTGCGGCCCGGGTAGACGGAGGTGACGCGGATGCCGTTCGGCTTCTCCTCGGCGCGCAGGGAGTCGGCGAGGGCCTTGAGGCCGTGCTTGGAGGCGGCGTAGGCGCTCCAGTCGGCGTGCGCGGCGAGGCCTGCTCCGGAGTTCACGAAGACGACGGTGGCCTTGGAGGCGCGCAGGGTGGGCAGCAGCAGCCGGGTGACCTCGGCGGGGGCGATGAGGTTGACGTTGAGCTGCTGGTGCCAGGTCTTGGGGCGCAGTTCCGCGACGGGTCCGAGGTCGACGACCCCGGCGATGTGCAGGAGGGAGTCGATCCGCTCGGGGACGGCCTGCTTGGAGAAGGCCCAGGAGAGCCGGTCGGGGTCCGCGAGGTCCCCGACGAGCACTCCGGCGCCGGGGAAGCGCTCGACGAGCTGCTTGCCGCGCGCGGCGTCGCGGGCCAGGAGGACGAGGTCGTCGCCGCGCGCGTGCAGGCGGGCCGCGACGGCGGCGCCGATGCCGGATCCGGCACCGGTGATCAGGTGAGTAGCCATACCGCCATGCTCGCACCCCGGCGCGGTGCCGCCGCGTCGCGCTGCCTCAGAGCGCGGCCCCGCGCAGGGCCGCGGCCGTCGCCGCCGCGTCGTAGCCGGCCGGGACCCCTTCGACGAGGATGACCTCGGCGGGGATGTGGTCCGTGCGCAGCGGGAGGATGGCCCGGTAGGCGTCGGAGGCGTACCAGGCGCGGGCCCGGTCCATGTCGGGGAAGCCGATGACGACGACGGTGCCGGGGAAGGGGCCCTCCAGGACCTCCACCTCCGCGCCGTGCACGAGGAACCGGCCCTCGAAGGGGTCCAGCGTCGACTGCATGGTCTCGATGTAGCGGAGGATGTCCTCGTTCATCGTGACGGGGCGCAGGTGGGCTATGGCGTAGGCGGTCACGGTGTACTCCCCTGTCGTGTCGGCGGACCCGGTGGTGCGGCCCTCGGTGCCGATCATGTCAGGGGGCGCACGCGGCGGCGATGACCCCGGAGGTCATGCCCGCGTGCTCACGCCTCCGCGAGGGCGGGGCGGAAGGTGCGCCGGTAGGCGATCGGCGAGGTGCCGAGCGAGGCCCTCATGTGCTGGCGCAGGGAGTTGCCCGAACCGAAGCCGGCCCGGTGCGCGACCAGGTCCACCGGCAGGTCGCTGGACTCCAGCAGGTCGCGGGCCAGTTCCAGGCGCTGGACGGTGAGCCACTGGACCGGGGTCATGCCGACCTCGTCGCGGAAGCGGCGGGTGAAGGTCCGCAGGCTCATCCGGGCGTGACCGGCGAGCTCGGCGAGGGTGACCGGCTCGGCGAGCCGCTCCAGGGCCCAGGCACGGGTGGCGGTGGTGGTGGCGACGGTGGGTTCGGGGACGGGCCGGTCGATGTACTGGGCCTGGCCGCCGTCGCGCCACGGCGGTACGACGCACAGGCGGGCGGCGCGGTTGGCGACGGCGGTGCCGTGGTCGGCGCGGATCAGGTAGAGGCAGAGATCGATGCCGGCGGCGACGCCCGCCGAGGTGAGGACGTCGCCGTCGTCCACGAAGAGCACGTCCTCGTCGAGCAGCACGTGCGGGAAGGCGCGCTGGAACTCCGGGGCGTGGACCCAGTGCGTGGTGGCGCGCCGTCCGTCGAGCAGTCCGGCGGCGGCGAGCACCTCGGAGCCGGTGCAGATGGACACGGTCCGGGTCCCGGGCCGGATCCGGGCGAGGGCGGCGGCGAGGGCCGGCGGCAGGGGCTCGCCGCGCAGCAGCCCGGGCATGGCGTGGGTGGGCGGGATGATCACGGTGTCGGCCGCGGCGAGCGCCTCGGGGCCGGCCGTGACGCCGATGGTGAAGCCCGCGTCGCTGGCGACGGGCTGCCCGTCGGGGGTGCAGACGGTGACCTCGTACAGGGGGCCGCCGTCTTCCGCGCGGGCGTTGCCGAACACGCGGGAGGGCATGCCGAGCTCGAACGGGGCGACGCCCTCCAGGGCGAGTACGGCGATTCTCTGCACAACGGACATGGCCAGATTCTGTCAGATGGTGGCCGTCCGGCCAACACCATGCGGGGCCGGATGCCGCCAGGCTGGGGTCACCGGCCGGGAAACCCCGTCCGGAGCACCCCGAACACCAGCAAGGAGACAGTCATGCGCGCGGTCGTCGTGAGCCAGTGGGGCGGACCGGAGGTTCTCACCGAGGTCGAGACGGAGCGTCCGGAGCCGGGCCTGAACGAGATCCTCGTCCGGGTCCACGCGGCCGGCGTGAACCCGGTGGACTGGAAGACCCGGGCCAGCGGCGGGCTCATCGCCTGGGGCGAGGTCCCGATGGTCGGCTGGGACGTCTCGGGCACCGTCGCGGCGGTCGGCCCCGGCGTGACGCTGTACCGCGAGGGCGACGAGGTGTACGGCATGCCGCACTTCCCGCGTCAGGCGGGCGGCTACGCCGAGTACGTGGTCGCCCCGGCCCGGCACTTCGCCCGCAAGCCGGCCGCGCTGGACCACGTACAGGCGGCGGCCCTGCCGCTGGCGGCGCTGACCGCCTGGCAGGCCCTGGTGGACACGGCCGGGGTCACGGCCGGACAGCGGGTCCTGGTCCACGCGGCGGCCGGCGGGGTCGGCCACCTGGCGGTGCAGATCGCCAAGGCCCGCGGCGCGTACGTGATCGGCACGGCCAGCGCGGCCAAGCACGGGCTGCTGCGCGAGCTGGGCGCCGACGAGGTGCTCGACTACCGCACCACGGACTTCGAGGACGCCGTGAGCGACGTGGACGTCGTGCTCGACGCGGTGGGCGGGGACTACGGACGGCGCTCGCTGGCGGTCCTCAAGCCCGGCGGGCACCTGGTGACGCTGCCGGGCCCGGACGGCCTGCCGGCCGACCCGCGGGGCGTGCACGCCTCCTGGGTGCTGGTGGAGCCGGACCTGGGAGGCCTGCGGGAAATCGCCGCCCTCGCCGACCAGGGCCTGCTGAAGCCCCTGATCGACACGGTCCTGCCGCTGGAACAGGCCGCGAAGGCCCACGAGATCGGCGAGCGGGGCCGCACCACCGGCAAGATCGTCCTGACGGTGGCGTAGCCGCCCCGGATCAGACCGCGGCGGCGGCCCGGGTGGTCGTGGCGATGGTGGCGGAGCCGAGCACGCGGGTGCCGTCGTAGAGGACGATCGCCTGGCCGGGGGCCACGCCGCGGACCGGCTCGGCGAAGCTGACGCGCAGCTCGTCGTCCACCATCTCGGCGAAGACCTCGCTCTCGCCGCCGTGGGCGCGCAGCTGAGCGGTGTACGTGCCCGGGGCGGCGGCCGTGGAGCCGCACCAGCGGGGGCGGATCGCGGTGAGGGCGCTGACGTCGAGGGCCTCGACGGGGCCGACGGTGACGGTGTTGTTCACCGGGGAGATGTCGAGGACGTAGCGGGGCTTGCCGTCGGGCGCGGGGTGGCCGATGCGCAGTCCCTTGCGCTGGCCGATGGTGAAGCCGAAGGCGCCCTCGTGGGTGCCGACCTTCTCGCCGGTCTCGTCGACGATGTCGCCCTCGGCCCGGCCCAGGCGGTCCGCGAGGAAGCCCTGGGTGTCGCCGTCGGCGATGAAGCAGATGTCGTGGCTGTCGGGCTTCTTCGCCACGGCGAGGCCGCGGGACTCGGCCTCGGCGCGGATCTCTTCCTTGGTGGTGAGGGTGTCGCCGAGCGGGAAGAGGGCGTGGGCGAGCTGCTTCTCGTCGAGGACGCCGAGGACGTAGGACTGGTCCTTGGCCATGTCGCTGGCGCGGTGCAGCTCGCGGGTGCCGTCGGCGTTCAGGACGACGGTGGCGTAGTGGCCGGTGCAGACGGCGTCGAAGCCGAGGGCGAGGGCCTTGTCGAGGAGCGCCGCGAACTTGATCTTCTCGTTGCAGCGCAGGCAGGGGTTCGGGGTCCGGCCGGCCTCGTACTCGGAGACGAAGTCCTCGACGACGTCCTCGCGGAAGCGCTCGGCGAGGTCCCAGACGTAGAAGGGGATGCCGATGACGTCGGCGGCGCGGCGGGCGTCGCGGGAGTCCTCGATGGTGCAGCAGCCGCGGGCGCCGGTCCGGAAGGACTGCGGGTTCGCGGAGAGCGCCAGGTGGACGCCGGTGACGTCGTGCCCGGCTTCGACCGCGCGGGCGGCGGCGACGGCGGAGTCCACGCCGCCGGACATGGCGGCCAGGACGCGAAGGGGGCGGGCGGTGCGCGGCAGGTTCTCAGTCATAGCACCGTCCAGGGTACGGGGAACCGCGCGGGGGTACGGCGCGTTATCGCCTGTGGGGGGTGGATCACGTGGTGGAACGGGATCGGCAGGGCAAGGAGGACCGGGGGAATCCGGGCAAGGGGGGCGGGCGGCGGACCCGGCGGGCGGTGCTCTTCGGCGGGCTCGGGGTGCTCGCCGTGGCGGGGCTCGCGGGCCGGGAGGAGATCGGCCGGGCCTGGTGGCTGCTGCCGGGGGTGGGCAAGCCCCGCAAGGAGGGCGAGCTGGACCACGCGGAGGCGAGCTGGACGGCCGCCTCCCCGGCGAACTGGCGCAGGGCGGACCGGCCCGAGGACTACCGGGTGGACCGGATCGTGGTGCATGTCACCCAGGGCAGCTTCGCGTCGTCGGTGGACGCCTTCAAGAACCCCTTCCACAAGGCGTCGGCGCACTACATAGTCCGCAAGGACGGCCACGTGGAACAGATGGTGCGCGAGCTGGACGTGGCCTTCCACTCCGGCAACCGCTCCATGAACGAGCGCAGCGTCGGCATCGAGCACGAGGGGTTCGTGGACCGCCCGCAGGACTTCACGGACGCCCTGTACGCGGCATCGGCGCGGCTGGCCGCCGATGTCTGCCGCCGCTACGGCATACCGGCGGACCGGACGCACTTCCTGGGGCACTCCGAGGTCCCGGGCGCCGACCACACGGATCCGGGCCCCCACTGGGACTGGGACCGCTACCTCGGGCTGGTCCGCGCCGAGCTCGCGGCCCCGGCCCCCGTACCGACGCCGACGCCGACTCGGACGCCGGGCCCCGCTTAGCTCAGGCCCGCCGTGCGGGCGCGGTCCACGGCCGGGCCGATGGCGGCGGCCACCGCGGCGACGTCCTCCTTCGTGGAGGTGTGGCCGAGGGAGAACCGCAGGGTGCCGCGGGCGAGCTGCGGGTCGGTGCCCGTCGCCAGCAGGACGTGGCTGGGCTGGGCGACGCCGGCGGTGCAGGCGGAGCCGGTGGAGCATTCGATGCCCTGCGCGTCCAGGAGCAGCAGCAGGGAGTCGCCCTCGCAGCCGGGGAAGCTGAAGTGGGCGTTGGCCGGGAGCCGGTCGTCCGGGTCGCCGCCGAGCACGGCGTCGGGGACGGCGGCCAGCACGGCGCGGACGAGGTCGTCGCGCAGGGCGCCGACCTCCGCGGCGAAGGTCTCGCGCCGCTCGGCGGCGAGCACCGCCGCGACGGCGAAGGCGGCGATGGCCGGGACGTCGAGGGTGCCCGAGCGGACGTGCCGCTCCTGCCCGCCGCCGTGCAGGACGGGGACGGGGCTCTGGTCGCGGCCCAGCAGCAGCGCGCCGATCCCGTACGGGCCGCCGATCTTGTGCCCGCTGACGGTCATGGCGGCGAGGCCGCTGTCGCCGAAGCGGACGTCGAGCTGACCGAGGGCCTGCACCGCGTCGGAATGCATCGGGATGGCGAACTCGCGCGCGATGGCGGCCAGTTCGCGGACCGGCAGGACGGTGCCGATCTCGTTGTTGGCCCACATGACGGTGGCCAGCGCCACGTCCTCGGGGGCCCGCTCGACCGCTTCGCGGAAGGCCTCGGGGTGGACGCGCCCGTAGCGGTCGACGGGCAGGTACTCCACCCGCGCGCCCTCGTGCTCGGCGAGCCAGTGCACGGCATCGAGGACGGCGTGGTGTTCGACGGGGCTGGCGAGGACGCGGGTGCGGGCGGGATCCGCGTCGCGGCGGGCCCAGTACAGGCCCTTGACGGCGAGGTTGTCCGCCTCGGTGCCGCCCGCGGTGAAGACCACCTCGCTCGGGCGGGCGCCGAGGGCCTCGGCGAAGGACTCGCGGGCCTCCTCGACGGTGCGGCGGGCCCGGCGGCCGGCGGCGTGCAGGGAGGACGCGTTGCCCGTGGCGGCGAACTGCGCGGTCATCGCCGCGGCGGCTTCCGGCAGCATCGGCGTGGTCGCGGCGTGGTCGAGGTAGGCCATGATCCCCCGATTCTACGAGTCCCCGCGGCCCGGGGGTTCCCCGCGGTACGAGCAAGGCGCGCGGGCGGCCGCCCGGGCCCCCGCGGGGCGGCTCCCGGGCCGGGCGGGGGCCGGGGGTTACGGGCGCGGGGCGCGGGCCAGTTGGCGGGACTGGGCCACCAGCCGGTCCGCGGAGTCCCAGACCTCGGCGTCCTCCTCCAGGAAGCCCCCGGCCAGGTTGCGGGTGACGATGGCCACCCGCAGCGGCCCGGGGGCCGGGCGGCGGCGGACGTGCGCGGTGAGTTCCACGGTCGGCGCCCAGCCCACCAGGCCGAGGTCGAAGGCGGTCGGCGGGAGCGCGTCCACCGCGAGCAGCAGCGAGAGCGGATCGGCGTCGCGGCCGTCGGCCAGCCCGAACCAGGCCCGCATCTCCCCCTTGCCGGAGGGTGCGCCGACCGCCCAGCCGGCCGTCGCGGGGTCCAGCCGCAGCAGGAGGCGGTCGACGATGGCGGAGCTGCCGGGGATCGGGGCCGGGCCGGCCTCGGGCCCGAGGCAGTCCTCGTAGGCGGGCATGACGGGCGGCCGCGCCGTGGTGTGCGCGGAGTCCGGGAGGGCCGCGAGGTCCCCGTACGAGGCGAGGACGCGGATGCGCTCGACCTCGGCGCCGTTCTCGTCGAACTGGAACAGGGAGGCCTGGCCGGTGGAGAGGCCGCGGCCGGCCCGGACGACCTGGGTGCGGATCACGGCGGGGCCGGGCACCGAGGAGGTCAGGTAGTGGGCGGAGACGGTGAAGGGGTCCGGGTGCGGCAGGGCTGCCGACAGGGCCCGGCCGACCAGGGCCAGCAGGTATCCGCCGTTGACGGCGGTGATGATCGTCCAGCCGGCGGAGAGCTCCGCGTCGTACACCCCGGGCTCGCCCGCGCGGGGGGCGATGGTGGTGTCGCGGTCGAACTCGCTGTCGCCGATGGCGGCCTGGGCAGCTGCGTATGACATGGCTCGACGGTACACCGCTAAGCTACTGAGCGGTAGCTTTTTCTAGGGCTCTTCGGCCACGGCGGACCGGCGGTTCCAGGCCAGCGGTGCCCGCCAGTGGTAGCGCATCGCGAGCAGGCGCAGCACGAAGGTGGTGACGATGGCGATGCCGGTCGTCACGGCGTTGAGCACGTCCAGGCCGATGAAGACGGCCACCATCGAGGCGCCGGCCATCGCCGGGACGGCGTACATCTCGCGGTCGCGCAGCAGCGAGGGCACCTCGTTGACGAGGACGTCGCGCAGCACGCCGCCGCCGACGGCCGTGGCCAGGCCGAGCGCGGCGGACGCGGTCAGGCCCAGGCCGTACTCGTAGGCCTTGGTGGTGCCGGTGACGCAGAACAGGGCGAGGCCGGCGGCGTCGAAGACGTTGATCGCCCGGTTGATGCGCTGCACCTCGGGGTGCAGGAAGAAGACGAGCGCGGCGGCCACCAGGGGCGTGACGAAGAAACTGAGCTCGCCGAAGGCGGCGGGCGGCACGGCGCCGATCACCAGGTCGCGGAAGAGACCGCCGCCGAGGGCGGTGACGAGGGCGAGGACGGCGATGCCGAAGACGTCGAAGTTCTTGCGTACGGCGAGCAGGGCGCCGGCCGTGGCGAAGACGAAGATGCCCGCGAGGTCCAGGGCGTGCTGGACGTCGGGCGGGAAGAGATCGTGGAGCACCCCGACATTGTCGCCCGCCGGTGGGGGTGGCTCCGCCGGTTGGCTCCGCCGGTCGCACGGTACGGCGGAGCCGGCCGGCGGGCCGCCCGGGTGCCGGACCCACGGGCGCCGGGGGCCGGCGGGGGCCGGGCCGGCGGGCCCTGTCGGGTGCCGGGCCCGCTTGCCCCGGACGGCGGCGGGGCCGGGCCGGGCGTGCGGGGGTGGTGGGCAGGCCGCTACTCCGGCCCACCGCCCCCGCGGCCCCTGCGCCCGGCCGGGCTACGGCGCGACCGCCTCCACCGCGTCCGCCGCGCCCGGCAGCGCCGGGTCGCCCGGCGCCTGGTCGGGGGCGTTCTCCGGGTGGTGGCACGCCACCTGGTGCCCGGTCTTCAGGGCCACCAGCGGCGGGTCCACCTTCGTGCACATCTCCGTCGCCTTCCAGCACCGCGTGTGGAAGCGGCAGCCGGACGGCGGGGAGATCGGCGAGGGCACGTCGCCCTTCAGCAGGATGCGGCCGCTCTTCGCGCCGCGCCGCCTCGGGTCCGGTACCGGCACGGCCGACATCAGCGCCGTGGTGTACGGGTGCATCGGGGCCCCGTACAGCGACGTGCGGTCGGCCAGCTCCACGATCTTGCCGAGGTACATCACCGCGATGCGGTCCGAGACGTGCCGGATGACCGACAGGTCGTGCGCGATGATCACGTACGTGAGGCCGAGCTCCTCCTGGAGGTCGTCCAGCAGGTTCACCACCTGCGCCTGGATCGACACGTCCAGCGCCGACACCGGCTCGTCCGCGACGACCAGCTTCGGCTTCAGGGCGAGCGCCCGCGCGATGCCGATGCGCTGGCGCTGGCCGCCGGAGAACTCGTGCGGGTAGCGGTTGAAGTGCTCGGGGTTCAGCCCGACCAGCGACAGCAGCCGCTGCACCTCCGCCTTTAGGCCGCCTTCGGGGGTGACCTTCTGCAGCCGGAACGGCGCCCCGACGATCGTGCCGACGGTGTGCCGCGGGTTCAGCGAGCCGTACGGGTCCTGGAAGATCATCTGCACGTCGCGGCGGAGCGGGCGCATGCCGGAGACGCCCAGGTGAGTGATGTCCCGGCCCTCGAACTCGATCTTCCCGCTGGTCGGTTCGAGCAGCCGGGTGATGAGCCGACCCATGGTGGACTTGCCGCAGCCGGACTCGCCGACGATGCCGAGGGTCTCGCCCCGCCGGACCTCGAAGTCGATGCCGTCCACGGCCTTGACGGCCCCGGCCTGGCGGCGCAGCAGCCCCTTGCTGATCGGGAAGTGCTTGACCAGCCCGCTCACCTTCAGCAGCGCGTCCCCGTGGTCGGCCTCGGGCGTCTCGGGAGTCTCAGGCGTCTCGGGCTTCTCGGGCGTCTCGGTCACGGTCTCGCTCACAGCTTCGGCGCAATCTCTTCGGTCCAGATCCGGGTCCGCTCCTCCTGCGACATGTGGCAGGCGGACCAGTGCAGGCTCTCGTCCTGGGTCAGCTCGGGACGCACGGTGCGGGTGATGCCGCCCTTGGGGACGTCGGCGTACGGGCACCGCGGGTTGAACGCACAGCCGTCCGGGATGTTGATGAGACTGGGCGGCGAGCCCTTGACCGGGATCAGCCGCTCGGTCTGCTCGCGGTCGATGCGCGGCATGGAACCGAGCAGGCCCCAGGTGTAGGGGTGCCGGGGGCCGTAGAAGACCTTCTCGGCGGTCCCGCGCTCGACGCACCGGCCGCCGTACATCACGAGGATGTCGTCGGCCATCTCGGCGACCACGCCGAGGTCGTGCGTGATCATGATGACCGCGGAGCCGAACTCCTTCTGGAGGTCCCGGATCAGATCGAGGATCTGCGCCTGGACGGTGACGTCCAGGGCCGTGGTCGGCTCGTCCGCGATGAGCAGTTCCGGGTTGTTGACCAGCGCCATCGCGATCATCGCGCGCTGGCGCATGCCGCCGGAGAACTCGTGCGGGTAGGCGTCCACGCGCTGGTGCGGCTCCGGGATGCCGACGCGGTCGAGCATCTCGATCGCGCGGGTGCGGGCCTTCTTCTTGTCGACGTCGTGGTGGGTCCGGTACGCCTCGACGATCTGCTTGCCCACCGAGTAGTACGGGTGCATCGCGGACAGCGGGTCCTGGAAGACCATCGCCATCTTGCGCCCGCGCAGGCGCCGCACGCGGTCGGCGTCGGCCGCGACCAGGTCCTCGCCGTCGAGCACGACCTCGCCCGAGATGTGCGGGCGGCTGCGGGCGTTGCCGGTGCGGTGCAGGCCCATGATGGCCAGCGAGGTGACCGACTTGCCGGAGCCGGACTCGCCCACGATGCCGAGGGTCTTGCCGCGTTCCAGGTCGAAGGAGAGGCCGTCGACGGACTTGACCAGGCCGTCGTCGGTCGGGAAGTGCACCCGCAGGTCGCGCACCGAGAGGAAGGGGGCCCCGTCGGCCGGTCCCGCCTGCTCGGGCACGAAGGCGGGCGCGCCGTTGTTCTGGTTCTTGCTCACGTCAGCCTCACGCGCGGGTCGATGACGGCGTACAGCAGGTCCACGATCAGGTTGGCCATCACCACGAAGAGCGCGGCGAGCAGGGTGACGCCCATGATCACGGGCAGGTCGCCCTGGCTGATGGCGGCGACGGCCGCCGTTCCCAGGCCCTGGAAGTTGAACGTGGTCTCGGTGAGCACCGCGCCGCCGAGGAGACCGCCGAGGTCCAGGCCGAACATGGTGACGATCGGCGTGAGCGTGGAGCGCAGGGCGTGTTTGCGGATGACCACGCCCTCCTTGAGGCCCTTGGCCCGGGCGGTGCGGATGTAGTCCTCGCCGAGGACTTCCAGCATGGTCGCCCGGGTGATGCGGGCGTAGGTCGCGGCGAAGAGGAAGGCGAGGGTGACCCAGGGCAGGATCAGGCTGTTGAGCCAGGCCAGTGGATCCTCGGTCAGGGGTTTGTAGTTGGAGACGTCCAGCCAGCCGAGGCTGTAGACGAAGATCGCCGGGGCGACCATGCCGGTGAAGAAGATCGGCAGCGAGACGCCCGCGAGCGCGCCGACCATCACGGTGCGGTCGATGGCGGTCCTGCGTTTGAGCGCGGAGACGACGCCGGTGGCCACGCCCGCGAGCACCCAGATGACCGCCGCGCCGAGGGCGAGCGAGAGGGTGACGGGGATGCGGTCCATCATGGTCTGCCAGACGGGCGCCTCGGTCTTGAAGGAGTAACCGAAGCACGGGGCGGCGCAGTGGGTGACGCCCGTACCGCCGTCGTAGTCGCGGCCGGCGAAGATTCCCTTGACGAAGAGCAGGTACTGCTCGGAGATCGGCTTGTCGAAGCCCATCTTGACGCGGATGCCCGCCAGGGCGGTCTCGTTGGTCTCGCGTCCGGCGTACATGAGCGCGGGATCGCTGCCGGTCAGCTTCGGGACCGCGAAGAAGATGCCGAAGGTGACCACGGAGACCACCAGCAGCGTGGCGGCGACGTTGAACAGCCGCCGTATGAGGTAGACGAGCACTGCAGTCGGCCGCCCGGCGCGGGTGGCCGCCGCCCCTCGTGGGGGCGGCGGCCACCGCCTGCGGCCTTCACCTGCCCTTCGGACTAGCGCATGTGCGGTGAAGGCACTTGCCTGTGGTGTTACGTGGTACGTGAGGCTCGGGCCGGGGGCCGGCCGGTGCTGTTACTGCTTGATGCCCACGGTCGCGAGGTCGATCTTGCCGAAGGACTCGTTGAAGTAGACGTTGGTCAGGCGCGGGTTGTGGTAGACGAGCGCCTTGTCGAAGTTGATCGGCAGGTAGAGCGCCTTCTCCATGACCTTCTGGTTGATCTGCGTGTAGAAGGGCGCGGCCTCTTCCGGAGACTTGGCGGCGGCCGTCTTGAACAGGCCGTTGATCTCCGGGTCGTTGATCATCGTGTAGTTGTTGTTGCCGTTCGGCAGGATG
Organism: Streptomyces sp. NPDC048507; assembly: GCF_043199995.1. Lineage (NCBI taxonomy): Bacteria > Bacillati > Actinomycetota > Actinomycetes > Kitasatosporales > Streptomycetaceae > Streptomyces > Streptomyces sp. NPDC048507. Next base: position 247,035 of record NZ_JBICWZ010000005.1, read on the forward strand.
AACGAGCCGTCGACCAGGGGCTGGAGGAAGCCCGAGCCGGAGTTGTAGTCGGCACCCCAGCCCATGACGATGATGCCGTAGTTCTTCTTCTTCACGTTCTCGGGCGAACCGATCACGGAGGAGTTGAGCTTGCCGTCGTACTGGTCGATGGTCGCCTTGATGCCGACCTTCGCGAGCGAGGCCTGGAGGGACTCGGCGGTCTTCACCTCGGGCGCCTTGTTGTTGCGCACCGCGATGGTGGTCTCGAAGCCGCCCTCCTTGCCGCAGGCCTTGAGGGCCTCCTTGGCCTTGGCCTCCTGCGGCTTGCCCTTCGTCAGACCGAACGGGTCGTAGCCCTTGTCCGAGCCGGGGACGCCGGGCGGCAGCATGTTCGCGCCGAGGTCACCGCTGGTCGGGCCGCCGCGGGCGGTCTGCAGGGACTTCGGGTCGGCCGCGTAGATGACGGCCTTGCGGCACTCGATGTTGTCGAACGGCGCGACCGTGGTCGGGAAGGCGAAGTAGCGGATGTAGCCCGTGAAGGGGTTGTCCGCGTTCTTCTTGAGGTTCGAGTCCTTGAGGATCTTGTTCTTGGCCGCCTGCTGCACGCCGGTGCCGTCGATGGCCAGGTCGATGTCGCCGGAGAGCAGGCGCTGGTCCATGTCGTCCGGGTTGGTGGTCACCGTGAAGGAGACCTTGTCCGGCAGGCCCTTGCGGATCGGGTCCGTCTTCGGGTCCCAGTTCTCGTTGCGGACGAAGGTCGCGCCCTTGCCGGCGGTGAAGCTCTCCACCTTGTAAGGACCGGTCGAGACCGGCTTGTTGGTGTAGGTGGCGCCCGTGTCCTTGCCCACCGGGACGGGCGAGGAGGTGGGCATGGCCAGCAGGTAGCTGAAGTCGGCGTTGGGGCTCGCCAGGTTGAAGACGATCGTCTTGTCGTCCGGCGTCTGGACGGACTTCAGGCCCATCTTGTCCGGGTCGGTGTCCTTGTACGGGCCGGGGTACTTCTGGCCCTGGTCGAGGACGTCGATCAGGTAGGTCGGTCCGCCGGACAGCACGTCCTGCGCGAAGACGCGCTCGATGCCGTACTTGACGTCCTTCGAGGTGATCGGCGTGCCGTCCTCGAACTTCACGCCGTCCTTGAGCTTGACGGTGTAGGTCTTGCCGTCGTTGGAGACGACCGGCAGGGCCTCGGCGAGGTCCGGGACCGCCTTGGTGCCGTCCTTGCCGGGCTTCGCGTCGTAGGCGAGCAGGCTGCGGACGTACAGGCGCTGGATGTCCCAGACGAAGCCGTAGTAGGCGCGGGCGGGGTCGAGGTAGTCGACGTCCTGCGGCGACCAGAGCTTGAGCTCGCCGCCCTTGGTGTCGGAGGCGTTGATGACGCCGTCGGCGGCACCGCTGTAGCCCTTGGCGCTGTCGGCGTCCGGCTTGTTGGCGTCCTTCGTGCCCCCGTCGCCACCGCACGCGGCGGTCATCGACAGGGCGGCGATCACGGCGGCGATCGCGAGGGCCTGCTTTCTGCGGATCACGGTGGTCCAACCTCCATAGGTGGTGAAGCGAAGAAGCGGTTCAGCTGCCCTTGGGGTCGAGTGCGTCGCGCAGCCCGTCCCCGAAGAGGTTGAACGCCAGGACGGTGATGAAGATCGTCATACCGGGGACCACCATGTACATGGGGTCGTCCTGGTAGATGGGGACGGCGTCGGAGAGCATCTTTCCCCAGGAAGAGGTGGGGGGCTTGACGCCGGCGCCCAGGAAGCTGAGGGCCGCTTCCGTCAGGATGTTGGTCGGAATGATCAGCGTGGCGTAGACCAGGATCGGCGCGACCAGGTTCGGCATCAGCTCCTTGACGAGGATGTAGCCGCGGCCGGCGCCGAGGCTGCGGGCCGCCTCCACGTACTCGCGTTCCCGCAGGGAGATCGTCTGGCCGCGGACGATGCGTCCGATGTACGGCCAGCCGAAGAAGCCGATGACGAGGATGAGGACGCCCATCCGCACGCCCGAACCCTCGAAGCCCCAGACGGAGTTGGGGACCACGGAGACCAGGGCGATGGTGAACAGCAGCTGCGGGAAGGCCAGCAGCAGGTCCATGAGGCGGCTGATGACGCCGTCGACCCAGCCGCCGATGAAGCCGGCGAGGGCGCCCAGGAAGCTGCCGAGGACCACCGAGACGAAGGCCGCCAGGAAGGCGACGATCAGGGAGATGCGGGCGCCGTAGACGATGCGGCTGAACACGTCGCGTCCGTTGGTCGGTTCGACGCCCAGCAGGAAGTCGGAGCTGATGCCGCCGAAGGAGCCGATCGGCGTACCCAGGTCCGGGTCGATCATGTCCTCGTGGAACTCGTTGGGGTCGTGCCCCAGCAGGCTCACGATCAGCGGCGCGAAGACCGCCACCAGGATCAGGAGGATCACGACCACACCGCCCGTCAGCGCGACCTTGTCGCGCTTGAGCCGCATCCAGGCGATGCGGCCGGGCGAGCGGCCTTCGATGGCCTTGGCAGGGACGTCGGCTACGGACACGGGTGCGGGCGTTTCCGCGCTCGTGTCGTGCAGTGGTGCCGTCATCGTGGTGGGGACCCCTCTCGGCCGACGGGTGGCCGGCCCATGCCCGCCGCTGTGGCGGCGTTGGTGCGGGGCGCTCCGGGTGCTCGGGACACGTGGAGCGCGTGCGAAGTGCGGTGGGAGGTGCGCGGTGAAACGTTGCTGCGGTGCGGTGGTGCTGCGGTGCGGTGGTGCTGCGGTGCGGTGGTGCGGATGGGGCGTGGTGCGAACTGCCGTGCGAAATGCCGGAACGGATGCGGAGCTCAGTGCGGTGCAGCCGGAGTGCGGGAGGTGCAGGGAGTGCGGGAGTGCTGTGTGAAACAACAAGCGAAGACCACGTGCCGAACCGGGCCCTGGGAGGACTGACCGGCTCTTGGGTGGGGAGTCTTCATCGGGCGCTCGACCAGCCGCCAGACCCGCAGATGAATGGATGCGCAAACGTGATCTGAGCCTTGAGTTCCCGTTATCCGGACTCCGCTCACGGCTCAGCGGAGCAAGACCGTCCGTTCGGTACGCAAACGGACATGACGCCCAACTCGCAAGAGGAGTGCGCCTATTGGGCGCCCATCAGGGGCGATATCCGGACAAGCGGAAGGCCGCCGGGAACCGTGGTTCCGGGCGGCCCGTGGTCCGTCGCGGGGACCCGTCTCAGGTCCCGGGCAGCGCCGGACAACTCCCTGTGGGCGGGTCGGTACTCGGCCCGTGCGGGCCCCCGGCGATGCCGGCCGGGACCCTAATAGGTTGCGGCCTGGCCTTCCCGGTCGTAGAAGGGGCGGGTCTGGGCGCGCAGCCACATCGCCACCGGGTCGTGCTCGTCGGCCAGCGCGACCGTGCACACCGGCACGCCCTCGGGCACCGCGCCGACGGACTGGCGCATCATCTCCCGTACGGACTCCAGCGCGGGCGCTGAGGCGTCGTACAGGTCGAGCCCCACCGCCAGGTACGCCGACCCGAGCGCGGGCTGCACCCAGGCGCGGCGCAGCGAGCGCACCGCGGGCGTGCGGTGGGCGTGCTGGGTGAGCAGTCCGTAGAACTGCGGGAGCTCCAGGGACGGCTCGGACAGCCGCAGCGGGCCCGCGGGCATCCGGTCCAGACCGGTGGCGACGCGGCGCAGGTCGGCCCAGGGCACGCCGAGGCCGCCGCCCTGCGCGTGCGGGTTGACCCACAGGCCCCACCGGTCGGGGTACAGGGCGCGGGCGATGTCCCGGCCGGTGACCACCTCGTAGCCCCGGTTCCAGCCGCTGGCGGCCAGTTCCTGCGGCGAGGTCACGCAGGGCGCGTACCCGAGGCCCTCGACCTCCATGCCGCCGTACTGGGCGTCCGGCGAACCGGGCTGCCCCTGCCACAGCAGCATCCAGAGCCGGCCCTCGGCGAGGGCGTGCAGGAATGACTCGTAGCCCTCATAGCGCCCGGGAGTCACCTGGCGCAGCATGTGCTCGACCTGCCCGGCCGCGGCCGTGCCTGACGCACTCACCCGGTACCCCTCTTCGTCCGCCCGTCGTCCACCCGTACCAACCAGCTTAAGCGGCGCTAGGGAAGGTAGAAGGGGCGTACGCGCTCACGAATCCAGTCCGTGACCGGGTCCTCCGCGGCGTCCAGCAGGATCAACTGCACCGGCCAGGGCGCCGGTACGCGGGCCAGGGCGCGTTCGAGGGCCGCCAGCGGGGCGTCCCGGGCCGCGGGATCCCATCCCACCAGGCGGACACCGACGAAGAGCTGGGGCGGCCCGGCCTCGATGCTGGCGAGGCAGCGGTGCGCGGCGGCGACCACGCCCGTGGCGCGGAACTCCTCGGCGGCGGCGGCGAGGAAGTCGACCGGATCCTCCTGCCAGTCGGGCTCGAACAGCCGGACGCGGCCGCCGCCGGCGGGTCCGTCGAGCGCGGTCCGCCCGGTGCGGCACAGCTCCGCGACGGCGGCCGGGGGCAGCGGTACGCCGACGGCGCCCTCGGGGTTCACGGCGATGCCCAGCTGCGGGGGCAGCCCGCGGGCGAACTCGACGGCGGGGGCGACGGCGAAGTCCATGGCGGGCCCGGCGCAGAAGCGGAACTGGGCCTCCGAGCTGTACACGGGGACGTACGCCTCCCCGCCGATCTGCATCGTGGGCAGGTCGAGGGCGGCGTGCCCGGGGCTGCCGCCGTGGGGCAGCGGGACCCACACCTGGCTGCGGCCGAGCGCCTCCAGGATGCGCGGACCGGCGTCCGCGGCGCCCAGGGCCGCCCCGAGGACCTGTTCCAATTCGTTCGCCGGCCAGCCGCTGCCCTGCATGTACGCCCTCCGTAAGGCTCCGCCCCGATGTCGCCCCGAGGCTACCGCCCGCCGCGGGCCCGCCGGTCAGCGGTGGAAGGCGATCCGGGTCACGGCGGCCGCCGAGCGGCGGTCGAGGAGGACGGCGGAGGCGCAGCCGGCCGGGAGGCGGCCCGCCTCGGCCTCGCGGAGCAGCCGGCCCACGGCGCCCCGGTGCCGGGCGAAGGCGTACGCGGAGACCCGCCGGCCCCGCGCGGCCTGCCCCGACCTGGCCTCCTCGGCGGTGGTGTCCAGCAGCAGCAGGTGCAGCGAGCGGCCCCGCCTGCGGGCGGCGGCGGCGAGCAGGGCGCGCACCCACACCTGGGTGCCGCAGTCGTGGACCACCACCGAGGCCCCGGAGCGCAGCCGCCGCCAGAGCCCCCAGTAGTGGGCGGCGCGCACCAGCGGCCGGTACACGGCGTACGGCAGGGCCCCCGGCATCCGTCGCTCCCAGCGTTCGCGGGCGTCCTGGGAGTCGATGCCGTCCTCGGCCGCGCGCTTGATCAGGGTGCTCTTGCCGCCGCCGGGCAGCCCGGAGACCACCACGATGTCCCCGTCCCGGAAGCCGAGCCGCCGCGGCCCTCGGACGGCGGCGCCGCGCAGGTCGCGCACCGGGCCGGCGGTCCGCTCCCGGGGGCCGCGCCGGGCCGGGACCCCCTCGGCGCACCGCTGGGGCCCCGTCGTCGTCAGCGCCGCGAATCTCCGCACAGTGATCGTCTCCCCCCGATGCCGGGCCGCAGGGACCCCGATGCCCACTGAGTGTAAAGAGACGGTAATCCCGGGGTCCCGGTTCCGGTCCGTCCGTTCTGCAGGGCCCCACTGCCCGTTCCCGAGCGGCCCGTGCAATGATGTGCGCCATCTGGACACCAACTGCATACCGGCCGCTTGAATCCGCGCGGGAGAGTCCCGGCACGCCGCGAGGCCGTGCCCGGGCGCCGAAGGAGCAAGTACCTCCCTTGAATCTCTCAGGCCCCGTACCGCGTGGATGAGGCAGATCTGAAAAGCGAGCCGCGCGCGTCCGTCCCCGACGGCCGCCGTGCGCTCCACCCAAGGTGCAAGCCAGGGCGTCCCGTCCTTCACACGGGGAACTCTCGGCGAACCTCTCAGGTTCCGATGACAGATGGGGAGGATCGTCCTCGTCATGTCATGCCCTGGGACCCGGGAGCCACACCCATGAGCACTGCCCCCCGCCTGACCGCGCTCGACGCGCTGCACCGCCAGCTCGGTGCGACCATGACCGACTTCGCGGGCTGGGACATGCCGCTGCGCTACGCCAGTGAGCGCGACGAGCACAACGCCGTGCGCACCAAGGCCGGCCTCTTCGACCTGTCCCACATGGGCGAGATCACGCTGACCGGCCCCGAGGCCGTCAAGGTGCTGGACTACGCGCTGGTCGGCAACATCTCCACCGTCGGCGTCGGCCGCGCCCGCTACACGCACATCTGCCGCGAGGACGGCGGGATCCTGGACGACCTGATCGTCTACCGCCTGGGCGAGACCGAGTACATGGTCGTCGCCAACGCCTCCAACGCCCAGGTCGTGCTGGACGCGATCACCGAGCGGGCCGCCGGCTTCGACGCCGAGGTGCGCGACGACCGCGACGCCTACGCGCTGATCGCCGTGCAGGGTCCCGAGTCCCCCGGCATCCTGAAGTCGCTGACCGACGCCGACCTGGACGGCCTGAAGTACTACGCGGGCCTCCCGGGCACCGTCGCGGGCGTGCCCGCGCTGATCGCGCGCACCGGCTACACCGGTGAGGACGGCTTCGAGCTGTTCGTCTCCCCGGAGCACGCCGTGGAGCTGTGGCAGGCGCTGACGAAGGCGGGCGAGGGTGCCGGCCTGGTGCCCGCCGGCCTGTCCTGCCGCGACACGCTGCGCCTGGAGGCGGGCATGCCGCTGTACGGGCACGAGCTGACCACCGCGCTCACCCCCTTCGACGCGGGCCTGGGCCGGGTCGTGAAGTTCGAGAAGGAGGGGGACTTCGTCGGCCGCGCCGCGCTGGAGGCCGCCGCCGAGCGCGCCGGGACGAACCCGCCGCGCAAGCTGGTCGGCCTGATCGCCGAGGGCCGCCGCGTCCCGCGCGCCGGGTTCCCCGTCGTCGCCGGGGGCCGGGTGATCGGCGAGGTCACCTCCGGCGCCCCGTCCCCGACCCTGGGCAAGCCGATCGCCATGGCGTACGTCGACGCGGCGCACGCCGCGCCCGGCACCTCCGGCGTCGGCGTGGACATTCGCGGTAGGCATGAGGCGTACGAGGTCGTGGCGCTGCCGTTCTACAAGCGGCAGAAGTAGTCACCGCCGCCGTGGGGCCGGCCGGCCGCACGGCGGTTCCGGCGCCCCGTGCGCCCGTCCCGGTACGCGAGACCACTGTTCACATCCACTCCCCCGCATCCAGGAGAATCAGGTCATGAGCAACCCCCAGCAGCTGCGTTACACCAAGGAGCACGAGTGGCTGTCGGACGCCGTCGACGGCGTCGCGACGGTCGGCATCACGGAGTTCGCGGCCAACGCGCTCGGTGACGTCGTCTACGCCCAGCTCCCCGCGGTCGGCGACAACGTCACCGAGGGCGAGACCTGTGGCGAGCTGGAGTCGACCAAGTCGGTCAGCGACCTGTACTCCCCCGTCTCCGGCGAGGTCGTCGAGGCCAACCAGGACGTCGTGGACGACCCGTCGCTGGTGAACTCCGCTCCCTTCGAGGGTGGCTGGCTGTTCAAGGTGCGCCTCTCGGAGGAGCCGAAGGACGTGCTCTCCGCCGACGAGTACGCCGCGCTCACCCACTCCGACAACTGAGACCCCAGGGGATCCTGATGTCCGTACTGAACACCCCTCTCCACGAGCTCGACCCGGACGTCGCCGCCGCCGTCGACGCCGAACTCGTGCGCCAGCAGTCGACCCTGGAAATGATCGCGTCGGAGAACTTCGCTCCGGTCGCCGTCATGGAGGCCCAGGGCTCGGTCCTGACCAACAAGTACGCCGAGGGCTACCCCGGCCGCCGCTACTACGGCGGCTGCGAGCACGTCGACGTGGTCGAGCAGATCGCGATCGACCGCATCAAGGCGCTGTTCGGCGCCGAGGCCGCGAACGTCCAGCCGCACTCCGGTGCGCAGGCGAACGCCGCCGCGATGTTCGCGCTGCTGAAGCCGGGCGACACGATCATGGGCCTGAACCTGGCCCACGGCGGTCACCTGACCCACGGCATGAAGATCAACTTCTCCGGCAAGCTCTACAACGTGGTTCCGTACCACGTCGACGAGTCGGGCCAGGTCGACATGGCCGAGGTCGAGCGCCTCGCCAAGGAGTCCAAGCCGCAGCTGATCGTCGCCGGCTGGTCCGCCTACCCGCGCCAGCTGGACTTCGCCGCCTTCCGCCGCATCGCGGACGAGGTCGGCGCGTACCTGATGGTCGACATGGCGCACTTCGCCGGCCTGGTGGCCGCGGGCCTGCACCCGAACCCGGTGCCGCACGCCCACGTCGTCACCACCACCACGCACAAGACCCTCGGCGGTCCGCGCGGCGGTGTCATCCTGTCGACGCAGGAGCTGGCCAAGAAGATCAACTCCGCGGTCTTCCCGGGCCAGCAGGGCGGTCCGCTGGAGCACGTGATCGCCGCCAAGGCCGTGTCCTTCAAGGTCGCCGCCTCGGAGGAGTTCAAGGAGCGCCAGGTCCGCACCCTGGAGGGCGCCAAGCTCCTCGCCGAGCGCCTGGTGCAGCCGGACGTCACCGAGGTCGGCGTCTCCGTCCTGTCGGGCGGCACCGACGTGCACCTGGTCCTGGTGGACCTGCGCAACTCCGAGCTGGACGGCCAGCAGGCCGAGGACCGCCTCCACTCGATCGGCATCACGGTCAACCGGAACGCGATCCCGAACGACCCGCGTCCGCCGATGGTCACCTCCGGCCTGCGCATCGGCACGCCGGCGCTCGCCACCCGGGGCTTCGGCGCCGAGGAGTTCGCCGAGGTCGCGGAGATCATCGCCGCCGCCCTGAAGCCCGACTTCGACGCCGCGGACCTCTCGGCGCGCGTCTCCGCGCTCGCCGCGAAGTTCCCGCTGTACCCCTCCCTGTAACGGCGAGGGGGGAGGGCCCGGCCGTGTTTTCCACAGGGCCGGGCCCTTTTCGTGACCAATGTCCCCGACTTATGCCACCCATTGCCCCTGAAACATTCAAAAAACGGCAAATAGCCTGCACATAAAGGAATCCTCTTCAGGACGGACACCCACCCCATGGACATGAGCGCAGCGAACCGGAAGGGCCTCAGTCTCTTCGCGCTGATCATGATCGGCATCGGTTCGATCTTCGGGTCCGGCTGGCTCTTCGGCGCCGGTACGGCCGCACAGGTCGCGGGTCCCGCGGCGCTCGTCGCCTGGGTCATCGGCGCGGTGTTCATCGGCATGATCGCCATGTCCTACGCGGAGGTGGGCGCGGCCTATCCGATCCCCGGCGGCATGGCCCGCTACGGCGCCATCTCGCACGGGCCGGTGCTCGGTTTCATCACCGGCTGGGCGGTGTGGATCGCGGTGGCCTCGCTGATCCCCATCGAATCGATCGCCGCGACGCAGTACATGTCCTCCTGGAGCTTCTCCTGGGCCAAGGACCTGGTCGACGCGCAGTCCCACCAGCTGACCGCCTTCGGCATGGCGGTGGCGCTCGGCCTGACCCTCCTGCTCTGGCTGTCCTGCTACTGGTCGGTCCAGCTGCTCGCCAAGATCAACGCCGCCCTCACCCTCGTCAAGTTCGCCATCCCCGTACTGGCCGTGGCGGCCCTGATCGCCTCCGGCTTCCACACCGAGAACTTCACCGCCCACGGCGGCTTCGCCCCGAACGGCTGGACGGCCGTCCTGACCGCCGTCACCACCTCGGGCGTCGTCTTCGCCTTCAACGGCTTCCAGGCCGTCGTCAACCTCGGCGGCGCCGCCAAGAACCCGGGCCGGGCCATCCCGATCGCCCTGGTCGGCGCGCTCTCCCTGGGCCTGGTGATCTACCTCGCCCTCCAGACGGCCTTCCTGGGCTCCGTACCGCCGGAGCACCTGGCCCAGGCCGGCGGCTGGTCGGGCGTGAACTTCAACAGCCCCTTCGCCGAGCTCGCCAAGCTGCTCATGATCCACTGGGTCGTGGTGATGCTCCAGTTCGGCGCCTTCATCTCCCCCGCCGGCTCCAACATCGCCAACGTGGCCTCCGCCGCGTACATGGTGCAGAACCTCTCCGAGACGGGGTTCTTCCCCAAGCGGCTCAAGCAGACCCACCCCGTCTACGGCACCGCCCGCCCGGCGATGTGGACGAACCTCGGCTTCTCCGTCCTGCTGCTGGTGACCGTCGGCCACAGCTGGAAGACCCTGGCCCCGATCATCTCGGCCGCGATGGTGATCTCGTACCTGATCGGCCCGGTCGCGGTCGGCGTCTTCCGCCGCACCAAGCCCGGCCTGCCCCGCCCCTTCCGGCTGCCCGCCGCGAAGCTCCTGTGCCCCCTGACCTTCGTCTTCGCCGCCTGCGCCCTGTACTGGTCCAAGTGGCCCAACACCGGCATCGTCACCGCCCTGACCCTGCTGGCCGCCCCGGTCGCCGCGCTGGTCCTGGCCCGCAAGGGCGAGAAGGACCTGGGCCGCCAGTTCGCCCCCGCCTGGTGGATCGTCTTCTTCCTCGGCGCCCTGTCCCTGCTGTCCTTCCTCGGCTCCACCGACTTCGGCGGCCGCGGCGTGCTCCCCGGGGGCGTCGACATCGCCCTGGTGGCCGCCATGGCGCTCGTCACGTACTTCTGGGCGGTACGGGCCGGCGTCCGGGCCCACCACGCGGGCCTGCCCGGCCCGGACCCGGTCCTGGACGGCTCCGTAGGCCCCGGCGACGGCTCCACGGCACCGGAGCACGAGCTGACCCACGTCTGACCGACCCGTCCGGGAGCCGAACCGTTCACCTGCACGCGTTACGCTCGTCTGCCGGACAAAATCCGCAGATCCACCCCTGATCCACCACCCCTGCCCCCTCCCCACCCACGAGCAGACAAGGGAGTCCGCCAGTGGCCATCTCCGTCTTCGACCTCTTCTCCATCGGCATCGGCCCGTCCTCCTCCCACACGGTCGGACCGATGCGGGCGGCGCGCATGTTCGTGACGCGGCTGAAGAAGGACGGCGTCCTCGCCCAGACCGCGTCCGTGCGCGCCGAGCTCTTCGGCTCGCTCGGCGCGACCGGCCACGGCCACGGCACCCCCAAGGCCGTCCTGCTCGGCCTGGAGGGACACTCCCCCCGCACGGTGAACGTCGAGACCGCCGACGCCGAGGTGGAGCGCATCCGCCGGAGCGGGCGCCTGCGGCTGCTGGGCGCGGAGATAGGCGAGGTCCACGAGATCGCCTTCGACGAGCCGAACCAGCTGATCCTGCACCGCCGCCGCTCGCTGCCGTACCACGCGAACGGGATGACGCTCTTCGCCTACGACGAGTCCGGGACCCCGCTGCTGGAGAAGACGTACTACTCGGTCGGCGGCGGGTTCGTCGTGGACGAGGACGCGGTCGGCGAGGACCGGATCAAGCTCGACGACACCGTGCTGAAGTACCCCTTCCGCTCGGGCGACGACATGCTGCGCCTCGCCAACGAGACGGGCCTGTCGATCTCCTCCCTGATGCTGGAGAACGAGAAGGCCTGGCGCACCGAGGAGGAGATCCGCGAGGGCCTCCTGGAGATCTGGCGGGTCATGCAGGCGTGCGTCTCGCGGGGCATGTCCCGCGAGGGCATCCTCCCCGGCGGGCTGCGCGTCAAGCGCCGCGCCGCCTCCACGGCGCGCCAGCTGCGCACCGAGGGCGACCCGATGATGCACCGCAGCGAGTGGACGACGATCTACGCGATGGCGGTCAACGAGGAGAACGCGGCGGGCGGCCGGGTCGTCACCGCGCCGACGAACGGCGCCGCGGGCGTCCTGCCGGCGGTCCTGCACTACTACATGAACTTCGTGCCGGGCGCGGACGAGGACGGCGTGGTCCGCTTCCTGCTCGCCGCGGGCGCGATCGGCATGCTCTTCAAGGAGAACGCCTCCATCTCCGGCGCCGAGGTCGGCTGCCAGGGCGAGGTCGGCTCGGCCTGCTCGATGGCGGCGGGCGCGCTCGCCGAGGTGCTGGGCGGTACCCCCGAGCAGGTGGAGAACGCCGCCGAGATCGGTATGGAGCACAACCTCGGCCTGACCTGCGACCCGGTCGGCGGCCTCGTACAGATCCCCTGCATCGAGCGCAACGGCATGGCCGCCGTGAAGGCCGTGACGGCCGCCAAGATGGCGATGCGCGGCGACGGCAGCCACAAGGTCTCCCTCGACAAGGTCATCAAGACCATGAAGGAGACCGGCGCCGACATGAAGGTCAAGTACAAGGAGACCGCCCGCGGCGGTCTCGCGGTCAACGTCATCGAGTGCTGACCCCGCCCCGGCCGCTTTCGTCCCGCGTCGGCGAAATTCCCTGCGGTTCGATGTTTGAACCGAGTTGATCACGCTTGCGGGGGAAGAAGGCGGTCTGGGCTGGTTTCTTGATGATCACGTACGCAAGTCTGGTCCCACGACGTCGCAATCCCCCTGGCGGTCGGCCAACCGCCTTGGAACCTTGCTGTTTTGCGTACTGGAGGACTTCACCATGGCAAGCATCCGCAGCATCCGTGTGATGGCGGCTGTCGCATCGCTCCCCCTCGCCCTCGCCTTCCTCGGAGGCGTGGCGCAGGCGGACAACGGGGCCGGCGCGGCGGGCACCGCCTCGAACGCGGCACTCGCCGAGATCCTCGGCAGCGGAGTCGGCGGCAGCAACCTCGGCAACTCCTCCACCGCGCAGCAGGTCGCGTCCGGCTTCGGGGCGTCCAACCAGAACAACGGCGCACAGTCCAACGGCTCCGGCTTCACCGCCATCGGGCAGTCGAACTCGCACGAGTCGCTGGTCTACAACCCGCTTCCGTAGCGGTCGCGCGGCCTGCCGCCGCAGGCCCTTCGAGCCCGCTCTCCCCCGGAGGGCGGGCTCGTCCGCGTCCCGGCTACGATCGGGCGCGCGGGTGCACCGCATCCGGCTCCAAGTGCGGCCCGCCCGTGGACCGTTGGGGGCGCGACCGGCCCGCCGCGGCCGCGGGGCGGGCGCCCGCGGGCCCCGGGAGGGGCCCGGAATCGGGCCGAGCGGCCCGTCCGGCTCGGGACCTTCGGCCCCGGGGAGTGCCGGACGCGTCGGCTAGCGTGCCCGAAGGGGGGCACGTGAGGGCCCACCGCGCGAAGAGAGGCAGAGCCACCATGGCCACCACCGAACACCGCGTCCTGCCGTTGCGGCTGGAGGCCGTACCGCTGTCCGTCCCCCTGACCGGCGCCTTCGTCTACCGCACGGACCGGCCGTACGAGCTGGCCGTCGACTTCCGCGGCGCCGGGGCGCACCTCGCCCGCTGGGTCTTCTCGCGGGAGCTGCTCCTGGACGGGCAGACCTGCGGCACCGGTGAGGGCGACATACAGGTGTGGCCGCTGCGCCGGGGCACCGAACCGCGCGTGTTCCTCGCCTTCAGCAACGGCGCGCAGAGCTGTGTGGTCTCCGCCCGCGCCAAGGACGTGCGGGAGCTGTGCCGGCGGATGACCGAGCTGGTCCCGCGCGGCCAGGAGCGGCGCCACTACGACCTGGACGCGGAGCTGAGCGCGCTGCTGGCGCACTGAGGGAACCGCCGGGCCCCCCACGATGTCCTTCCCGGTGACAGGCCAGTCCCCGTCTCACGAGAATCGGGGGGACGTCATGCGTCACCCGTACCGCACGCGCCGTCGCCGGACCGTGGCCCTGGCCACGGGCGCCCTGCTCGTCACCGGGCTCGCGCTCAGCGCGCCCGCCTCGGCCGCCGCCTCCGGCGCGGCCGCCGCACCGTCGGTCCGCACCCAGACGCCGCTCGTCGTCAACGCCCGCTGGGGCGGTCACTGCACGTACGACCGGATCGTCATCGACCTCCAGGGCGCCGCCCCGCCGGTCACCGTCACTCCCGTCTCCCAGCTGGTCTACGACGGGTCCGGCAAGCCCGTCCCGCTCGCCGGGAAGCACTTCCTGGAGATCCGCCTGCACCCCGCCGCCGGACACGACGACGCGGGGCAGAACGTCTACCAGGGCCCTCGGCTCCAGCAGATCCACCTCAGCAAGCTCAAGGGCCTCGCCCTCACGGGCGACTACGAGGGGTACGTGACCTTCGGCGCCGCCTTCGACACCCCGCCGGCCTTCACCACCAGCGTCCTGCACTCGCCCGAGCGCTACGTGGTGGACATCGCGCACCCGAACACCTGCTGAACGGGACGGCGGCCGCCGCGGAGCCCGCACGGCACGCGGCGGCCCCGTCCGGTTCTAGCGGTGCTCGGGGTTGGGGAAGTCGAAGCGGCAGCCCGCGTCCCACAGGGAGCGCTGGTTGCCGTGCGCGGGAAAGCCCCCGGCTCGCTTGAGGAGAGCGGCCAGGTGCATCAGGTTCCAGGACATGAAGGTGGTGTTGCGGTTGGTGAAGTCGTTCTCCGGACCGCCCGATCCCGGGTCCAGGTACGAGGGACCGGGCCCGGCCTCGCCGATCCAGCCCGCGTCGGACTGCGGCGGGATCGCGTAACCGAGGTGCTGGAGGCTGTAGAGGACGTTCATCGCGCAGTGCTTGACCCCGTCCTCGTTGCCGGTGATCAGCGCTCCGCCGACGCGTCCGTAGTAGGCGTACTGGCCCCGGTCGTTCAGCAGCGAGGAGCAGGCGTAGAGCCGCTCGATGACCTGCTTCATCACGGAGCTGTTGTCCCCGAGCCAGATCGGGCCGCAGAGCACGAGGATGTCGGCGTCCATGATCTGGCTGTAGAGGACCGGCCACTGGTCGCTCTCCCAGCCGTGTTCGGTCATGTCGGGCCAGACACCGGTGGCGATGTCGTGGTCGACGGCCCGGATCAGTGAGGTCCGGGCTCCGGCCGCCTCCATGACGGCGCGGCTCCTGGCGATCAGGCCCTCGGTGTTGCTGGTCTCGGGCGAGCGTTTGAGGGTGCAGTTGACGTAGACGGCGGAGAGGTCCGAGTAGTCGAAGGACCCGGCGGGCGCGGAGGAGTCGGCTGGCACGCCTCCCACCCTCGCCCCGGGACGGACGGGACGCCAGCCGGGTGCGCCCGTCCGGGCCGCGGCCCCCGGACGGGACCCTCCTCGCGGCCGGGTGCGGAACGGCGCGGGCGACCGGGACAACCGGTCCCCGGGAGCAGGGGTGGGCGGAACTCCCCCTTCGGGCGGGCCGGTTGGTGCGGACGGTGGCGCCGGCGCCACCGTGGGTGAGCATCAAGCGGAATCCGCCCTGCCGCCCGGCGGGCCCGGGGCGGGTTGTTACCGGTCCGTGCGGGCGACTAGGGTCAGCGGGCCTTGGTGTTCGGGAAACCGGTGCAAAACCGGTGCGGCCCTCGCCACTGTGATCGGGAAGTCCGGCTCCACTCCTGCGGGAAGCCACTGGGCCCGCGCGGGAATCCGCAGGGGCCCGGGAAGGCGGAGACAGGGCATCAACCCGTGAGCCAGGAGACCGGCCGGGGCACGTCGTCCATCCACGAGGTGCTGGAGAGGTCTCCCGACCATGCATATAGCCGAGGGGTTCCTGCCCCCCTTGCACGCGGCCGCCTGGGGCGCCGCGTCCGCCCCGTTCGTCGTCCACGGTGTCCGCGCCCTCACCCGCGAGGTGAAGGCCAACCCGGAGAGCACCCTGCTGCTCGGCGCGTCCGGCGCGTTCACCTTCGTCCTTTCCGCACTCAAGATCCCCTCGGTGACGGGCAGTTGCTCGCACCCGACGGGAACCGGGCTGGGGGCCATCCTGTTCCGGCCGCCGATCATGGCGGTGCTGGGCACGATCACCCTGCTCTTCCAGGCCCTGCTGCTCGCGCACGGCGGACTCACCACGCTCGGCGCCAACGTGTTCTCGATGGCCATCGCGGGCCCCTGGGCCGGCTACGCCGCCTACCGGCTGCTGCGCACCTCCGGGGCGCCGCTGATGGTGACCGTCTTCGCCGGGGCGTTCGTCGCCGACCTCGTCACCTACTGCGTGACCTCCGTCCAGCTGGCGCTGGCCTTCCCCGACCCGGCCGGCGGGTTCCTGGGCTCGCTGGAGAAGTTCGCGGGCATCTTCGCCCTGACCCAGATCCCGCTCGCGGTGAGCGAGGGACTGCTGACCGTCCTCGTGATGCGGCTGCTGATGCAGTCCAGCAGGTCCGACCTGGTCCGGCTCGGCGTGGCGAAGCTGACCGGCGGCACGCCGGCGAAGCGGGAGGCGGCGCTCTGATGGCGATGACCCGGAACGCGAAGATCAACACCCTGCTGCTGCTCGTGGTGGCGGCCCTCGCCGTGCTCCCGCTCGCGCTGGGACTCGGCGACGGCAAGGAAGAGCCGTTCGCGGGCGCGGACGCGCAGGCGGAGTCGGCCATCACGGAACTGAAGCCGGACTACGAGCCCTGGTTCTCCCCGCTGTACGAACCCCCCTCCGGGGAGGTCGAGTCGGCGCTGTTCGCCCTCCAGGCGGCGCTCGGCGCGGGCGTGCTCGCGTACTACTTCGGGGTCCGCAAGGGCCGCCGCCAGGGCCTGGCCCAGGCGGCGGCACCGGGCCCCGCGCAGGCCCCTTCGGCGGCCTGCGCGCCGGAGGCCTAGGCGGTGCTGCCGATCGACGTGGCGGCCCACGGCAGCCGCTGGCGGGGCCGGCACCCGCTGGAGAAGGCCCTCCTCGGACTCGGGCTGACGGTCACCGCCGTGTGCCTGCCGCCCTGGCCCGGCGGGCCGCTGGTCGCCGCCGCCACCCTCGCCGTGCTGCTGGGCCCGGCCGGGGTGGCGGGCCGCGAGCTGTGGCGGGCCTTCCGGGTGCCGCTGGGCTTCTGCGTGACCGGGGCGCTGCCGCTGCTGATCTCGCTGGGCGGCCCGGACGGCTTCGTCGCCCTCGCCCCGGACGGGCCCCGGCACGCGGCGGAGCTGCTGCTGCGCACCTCGGCGGCCTCCCTCGGCGTGCTGCTGTTCGCCTTCACCACCCCGGTCTCGGACGTGCTGCCCCGGCTGGTGCGGGCCGGGGTGCCCGCCCCGGTGGTGGACGTGGCCCTCGTCATGTACCGGATCGGCTTCCTGCTGCTGGACTCCATGGCGCAGGTCCGCCGGGCCCAGGCGGCCCGGCTCGGGCAGACGAGCCGGGCCGCGGTGTGGCGTTCGTTGGCCGGGCTCGCCGCGACCACCTTCGTCCGGGCCTTCGACCGCGCCGCCCGGCTCCAGGAGGGGCTGGCCGGGCGCGGCTACGACGGCGCGCTGCGGGTCCTCGTACCGCAGGCGTCGCTGTCCTGGCGGTTCCTCACCGCCTCCGCCGCCCTGCTGGCCGCCCTGGTCGCGGGGACCCTCGTACTGAAGGAGCTGTACCTGTGAGCGTGGTGGTGGAACTGGCCGGCGCGGGCTACGCCTACGAGGACGGGCCGGCCGTGCTGTCCGGCGTGGACTTCGGGATCGAGGAGGGCCGGGCCCTGGTCCTGCTGGGCCGCAACGGCAGCGGCAAGACCACGCTGATGCGGCTGCTCAGCGGGGGCCTGCGGCCCGCGAGCGGGACGCTGCGCCTGGACGGCGCCGAGGTGGCCCACGACCGGGCGGGGCTGACCCGGCTGCGGACCTCGGTGCAGCTGGTGGTGCAGGATCCGGACGACCAGCTCTTCGCGGCCTCCGTCGAACAGGACGTGTCCTTCGGGCCCATGAACCTGCGGCTGCCCCTGCCGGAGGTGCGCGAGCGGGTCGGGGCCGCCCTCGCCGCGCTGGACATCACCGCGCTGCGGGACCGGCCGACCCACCTCCTGTCGTACGGACAGCGCAAGCGGGCGGCCATCGCGGGCGCGGTGGCGATGGCCCCGCGCGTGCTGATCCTGGACGAGCCGACGGCCGGACTGGACCCGGACGGACAGGAGCGGCTGCTGGACGTGCTGGCCGGCCTGCGCGCGGCGGGCACCACGGTGGTGATGGCCACCCACGACGTGGACCTCGCGGTGCGCTGGGCCGACGACGCGGCGGTGCTGACCCCGGCGGGCATCCGGACCGGTCCGGCCGGCGAGCTGCTGGCCGACCCGGAGCTGCTGGCCTCGGCCGGCCTGCGCCAGGCCTGGTCCCCGGCCGTGACCGCCCTGCTGCGCGCCCGCGGGCTGCTCGCCGCGCGGGCCCCGGGCCCCCGCGTCCCGGAGGAACTGGCCGCCTGGCGCACGGGCGCGCCCGCGACGTAGCGCCGCGGGCCGGTCAGCGGCAAACCTAGGATGGCCGCATGTCGCTGCCGCACGCCATCCTCACCGCCCTGCTGGAGAAGCCCTCGTCGGGGCTGGAACTGACCCGGCGCTTCGACAGGTCGATCGGATACTTCTGGTCGGCGACCCACCAGCAGATCTACCGGGAGCTCGGGCGGCTGGAGGAGGCCGGGCTGATCCGGGCGCTGCCCAGCGAGGGGCCCGTGCGCGGCCAGAAGAAGGAGTACGAGGTGCTGCCCGACGGCAGCGCGGAGCTGGCCCGCTGGGTGGACGAGAGCCAGGACCCCAAGCCGATGCGCGACGCGCTGCTGCTGCGGCTGCGCGCGGCGGGCGTGGTGGGGCTGCAGGGCCTGGGGCCGGAACTGCGGCGCCATCTGGCGCTGCACCGGGAGCAGCTGGCGAAGTACGAGGCCATCGAGGCCCGGGACTTCCCGCCGGACCGGGACGCGGTGGAGGACCGGCTGCGCCGGCTGGTGCTGCGCGGCGGGATCGCCCTGGAGGGCTTCTGGCTGAGCTGGCTCGCGGAGGCCATCGAAGAGGTCGAGGACGGCGGCGCGGCCCCCGGGAACTGAGCGCGCCCCCGCACCGGGGGCCGGTGCGGGGGCGCGGGGTGCGGGGCCTCAGTCGTTCAGGGCGGCCCAGAACTCGTCGAAGCTCAGCAGGCGGTCGCCGTTGGCGTCCTTGGAGGCGACGACGGCGTCCGCGACCGCGGCGGTGACGAACGCGTCGCCCATCGCCTTCATGGCCGCGCTGTACTCGTCGGCCGTGATGAAGCCGTCACCGTTCACGTCGAACTTGTTGAACGTCGCCCGCGCGCTCTCGATGTCCGCCACTGGGTCCACCCCTTCTTGGTGCTTGTTGACCGGCTCAGGGTAGCGCCACCGCGGGCGGGTGCCGTCCGCGGGTCCCGTTCGGGCGGCAGAAAGAAATTCAATTACCCTTCCGTAACGCGGAAGTGATAATTCCAGCCAAGAAATACGCCTTCCACTTGTCACGCTCCGGGATCACGGCATAACGTACAGACATTGCCGCCACACCAGGAGCGCAGGGCTCCCAGGGACATGCGGCAACAAGGGCGATCACACACAGGTGACGATCACAGCTGACGCATCATTCGAAGTTCTGCCCTTCACTCGCACCTGCCGCCATATCTGGGAAGACGGCGACCATGTGCTCATCGGAGTGAGTCCTGGC
Organism: Streptomyces sp. NPDC048507; assembly: GCF_043199995.1. Classification (NCBI taxonomy): domain Bacteria; kingdom Bacillati; phylum Actinomycetota; class Actinomycetes; order Kitasatosporales; family Streptomycetaceae; genus Streptomyces; species Streptomyces sp. NPDC048507. The sequence goes on from NZ_JBICWZ010000005.1 coordinate 266,231, forward strand.
AACAGCTACTTCAGCTCCGAGCGCATATCCAGCCTCGCCCGATGGGCCACGACCCGCTTCGCCCAGGTCGACTTCGTCTACGCGGACCTCCACGTGGACCGGATGTTCGCCGCCTTCGGATACACCCGGGAACACGCGGAGAAGCGTGCGGCGAAGGAGATCAAAGCGGTCCGCAGAAGGATTCTCAAAGGCGTCGAGGAATCAGCGCCCCAGCATGCCGAGATCCGCGTGAGGGCACTTTCCGAGTTCCAGTCCAATCCCGTGTACCAACTTCTGCACCGACGCGTTCTGCATTTCCTGGAGACGGACGACGTATTCCGTAAGGGCTGCGAGGAGATGGCCCTCCACTTTGTCGGCTCGAAGTTGCCGGAGGGTGAATCCATTACGGACGCCCAGTTGCAGGTCTGTTTCGATTACATGGCGGCGGAGCTGCCGTTCTTCGTGGACACCCCGAGCATTCTCGACGTGCCGTCCTCGGTGGCGGCCTACCACGTCAAGATGCCGATGACCGACGTCCTCTTCGCCCGGGGCGGCGGCCTGCGCGCGACCCGCAACCAGGCGTACGCCGTCGTACGCCCCGAAGCGGCCGCCGCGCCCACCACCGCACCCACCGAAAGGACCGTCGATGAGCGTCGAGCAGCTTGAGGGCACGCAGGAGAGGGACCGCCCGCTCCTCGACTTCCCCCTCTCCCGGCGCGGTGACGTGCTCCCCGAGGAGTGCGCGTGGCTGCGCGAGAAGGCGCCGGTCGCCCGGGTCCGCACGCTGACCGGGGACCCGGCCTGGCTGGTCAGCAGCTACGCGCTGGCCAAGCAGGTGCTGGAGGACGACCGCTTCAGCCTCAAGGACACCGCGAACGCCGGGGTGCCCCGCCAGTACGCGCTGACGATCCCGCCCGAGGTCGTCAACAACATGGGGAACATCCAGAGCGCCGGGCTGCGCAACGCGGTCATGAAGGCGCTCAACCCGCGCCAGCCGGGCCTGCGGGAGCAACTGCGCACGATGGCGGGCGAGCTGATCGACGCCCTCGTCGCCGAGGGCGGGCCGGCGGATCTCCGGGCGGGGTTCGCCGACCCCTTCTCGGCGTTCCTGCACTGCCAGGTCCTCGGGGTGCCCTTCGCCGAGTGGCGGCGGCTGATGTCGGGGCTGGACGTCGCGTTCATGACCGCCCGCGAGCCCTTCGCCGACTCCGCCCTCAACTGGTACAAGGACGTCGGCCACTTCGCCGACGCCCTGCGGGCCCAGCTCGCGCTGCCCGCCGAGGAGCGTACGGGGCTCCTCGGCCGGTTCGCCGCGCTGCGGGAGGCCGATCCCGAGTCGGCGCACCTGACGGACGAGATGTTCGCGACCGTCGCCGTGTCCCTCTTCGGGGCGGGCGCGGTCTCCACGTCCGCGTTCCTGGTCCTCGCGGTCCTCGCCCTGCTCCAGCGCCCGGAGCTCATCGGGTACCTGCGCGCCCATCCGGAGCGCACGGGCCGGGCGGTGGACGAGCTGCTGCGCTGGAACCTGTCCGTGGGAGACGGCCTGCCGCGGATCGCGCTGGCCGACGTCCGGGTGGGGGACGTCCTGGTCGAGGAGGGCGACCTGGTGCTGGTCCTGCTGGAGGGGGCCAACTTCGATCCGGCCGCCTTCGAGCGGCCCGACGAGCTGGACCTGGAGCGCGAGCCCGCCAACGCCCACCTCGCCTTCGGCGCCGGCCGGCACTTCTGCCCGGCCTCCGCGCTGGGCCGGGCGCACGCCGAGATCGCGCTGGAGGTGCTGGCCGAGCGGCTGCCCGGGCTGCGGCTGGCCGTCCCCGCGGAGAACCTCGTCTGGCGGACGGGGTTCATCAAGCGGCTGCCCGAGCGGCTGCCGGTGGCCTGGGCCTAGGCCGTCCCTTCCGGATCTCGCCGGCGCGGGTCGGGCAAGATCCGGAAAGAGCCGGCCCAGCCGCCGAGCGGGCCGGGCCGGACCCGCCGCCCCCGAACCCGGTGTCCCGGGAGCTGTGCGAGCTCCCGGGGCACCGCCGTACCCCGTGCGCGGGCCCGGCGCCTAGCGGAAGATGCCGGTGTGGCCGAGGGAGTAGCGGCCCGGCTGCGGGTACACGGCCAGGCCGTGCGGTCCGTCGCCGACGGGCACCCGGGCCAGCTCCTTGCCGTTGGTGGTGTCGATCGCGTAGACCTCGGAGTTGTAGCGGCCGGACAGCCACAGCACCTTGCCGTCGGCCGAGACGCCGCCCATGTCCGGGCTGCCGCCGTCGGGCAGCTCCCACTTCTTGGTGAGCCGGTTCTCCTTGAAGTCGAAGACCGAGATGGTGCCCTCGCCGCGGTTGGAGACGTACATCTCCCGGGAGTCGCGGCTGACGTAGAGGCCGTGGCAGCCCTTGCCGGTGGGCAGCAGCTTGGGGACGTCGAACTTGTCGCCGCTGAGCACCCACATGCCGTGCGCCATCATGTCGGCGACGTAGAAGGTCTTCCCGTCGGGAGAGATCTTGACGTCCTGCGGCATCGCGCCCTCGAAGGGCAGTTTCTGCTGGCCGACGACCTCCATCTTCTCGGTGTCGACCTTGAGCAGTTCGCCGGAGAACTCGCAGCTCACGATGAAGTAGCGGCCGTCCGCGGAGAAGTCGGCGTGATTGACGCCGAAACAGGTCACCGGGACGGTTTTCACGCGGTCCATGGTGTGCGGATCGCGGAAGACGAGTTCGCGGTCCATGGAGGCCATGACGACCGCGTACTTCCCGTTGGGCGTGAAGTACAGGTTGTACGGGTCGTGCACCTCGACCGGTTCTCCGGCCTCACCGGTGGCCGGATTGATCGGGGTGAGCGTGTGCCCGCGGTTGTTGTTGACCCAGAGGGTCTTCATGTCCCAGGACGGCACCACGTGCTGGGGCTGGATGCCGACCGGAATGGTGTCGATGACCTTGTACGTGGCCGGGTCGATGACGGACACCGTGTTGGAGTTGGTGTTCGGCACGTAGACGCGCGACGGGAAGTCCTTGACCACCGGGGACAGCCGGTTCGGCCGGTCCGCCGCGTACACGTCGTTCGGGTCGAGCACCGGGGGCATCCCGGCGAGGCCCGGAGGGACGGCCGGGACGGCCTTGACGGGGAGGGCCGGCCCCTTGGAGCCCAGCGCCTCCGGTTCGCCCTTCGCGCCGGATCCGCAGCCCGCCAGGGCGGCGAGGACCAGTCCGGCGAGGAGCGCGGTGGCCTTCCGGGGAAGGCGGTTCGTCGTCATGAGGTCAGCAGCTCCGTGGTGGTCACCGCGCGCAGCCTGCGGCGCGCGAGTTCTTCGAGGAGGGGCGGCAGCGCGTCGACCGTGTCCGCGTAGCCGAAGTGCAGGCTCACCACCGATCCGCCGTGGATCGTCCCGGTGACGGTGCGCAGGACGGCCGCGGCGCCGGGCGAGGTGAAGTCGAGTGAGTCCACGTCGTACGAGAGGACGTGCGGGTAGCCCGCCCGCTGGGCCAGCTCCCGGACGAGCGGGGAGGCGTACTGGGTCTGGGAGGGCCGGAACCAGGTGCCGATCGAGCCGGTGAGCCGTTTGAGCCGCTGCGCGCAGCCGGTGATCTCGGCGTAGGCCTCCGCCTCGGGCAGGTCGTTGATCGCCAGGTGGCGCTGGGTGTGGTTGCCGAGCTCGTGGCCGCCGTCCAGGACCCGGCGGGCCATGTCCGGGTGCTCGTCGAGCCAGGCGCCGATGGCCAGTACGGTGACCCGCGCGCCGCCCTTCTCCGCCTCGGCGAGGACGGAGCGGGCGATGGCCGGGTCGCCGTTGCCGTGGAAGGTGAGGGCGACGGCGGGACGGTCGCGCGGTCCGTGGCCGATCTCCACGGGCTGGCCGGGGAAGCGGCGGGGCGCGGGGGCGGGTCCGGCCGGGGCCGGCTTGGCCCGGGCCGGGCCGGTGGGGGCGGAGGCGGGGGCGGAAGCGGCGGGTCCGGCGGCGGTCCGGTCCGGCGCGCAGGCGGCGGTGAGGCCGGCCAGGGCGGCGGCGCCCGCGCGCAGGGCCGCGCGGCGGCCTGGTGGTGAGAACACCTGCCCATTTAAGGGGTGAATGGGCGAGAAGATAACGATTGACCCTTTTCGGGACCTACGTCGCCGGAGGGCCGGGTGGGTGATCGCCCCCTGGGTAGTCGGTGATTCACACAGAGCTGCGGATACTTATTCATGGAATGTGAGGTGAGTGGCCCACCTCACCTAAGATTTAGGTGGAAACTCTTAGGATATGCACACTTATGTCCGAGTTGGGACTTTTGGCGTTTGGACCCTCGTCTGCCATAGTCGGAATCACGGCTTCCCTTTGACCCGAGCGAAGTCCTCCGCCGAGGATCACACACCCCATCGATCCTCGGCGCACCCTTGGAACCCCCGCAGCGCCCCATCACGGCGACAGGGGGTTCCTGGCTTTTCCGGGGCCGGTACGGCCCTAACGGTCGGCGACGCGCATCTCGAACCAGGTGATCTTGCCGCGCGGCAGCAGGTCCGCGCCCCAGCGGTCGGACAGCTTGTCGACGAGGAACAGCCCCCGGCCCGTGACGTCCATCTCGTGCACCGGCATCAGGCAGGGCAGCCCGCGCGAGGGATCGCGCACCTCCACCCGGATCCAGCCCCGCCGGCGCACCATCCGTAAGCCGAAGGTGCGCGCCCCGGTGTGGCGCACCGCGTTGCCGACGAGCTCCGAGACCAGCAGGACGGCGTGCTCGGCGATCTGCGGCGAGAGGCCCCAGAAGCGGATCACCACGCTCTGGGTGAGCCGGCGGGCGGCGCTCGCGGACTCCGGCATGGACGGCAGCGTCACTTCCTCCTCGGCCGGGTTCCCCCACGACTCCAGCGCCCTCAGGCCCCGTTCGTCCTCGACCGCCGCCGTGAGCCGCACGGCCGACGCGCCGCCGCGCTGCCGCGGCTGCTCCACACCCTCCAGGCCCGCCATGGACCCATCATGGACGGCCGACACGCCCGTCCGGGCCGTTCCCGGGGAATACACCCTCCGGTGCCACCGGCGCCGGAGGGGCGGCCCGGCATATGCGAAAGGCAACCGGGAGCGCGTACAACGGACCTGACCTGCGGTGACGTTGAGCTGTGCGGCGATCACGGTGAGTGGATCTTCCGGCCCGCTTAAGGTTCCCTTAAGGCCTGGCTAATCCACCCGCAGGGGGTGCGCGACGACGCCCCTTCCGCCGCTCCGCCGCCGCTGTGGCACCCCTAGAGGAACTTCGCCTTGCCCGGGCCCTCCTCGACGAAGCTGCGCATCCCGCGCTCGCGGTCCTCGGTGGCGAACAGGCCCGCGAACCACGTGCGTTCGATGGTCAGGCCGGTGTCGATGTCCGCCTCCAGGCCCGCGTCCACGCACTCCTTCGCGGCGCGCAGCGCGAGGGCCGGCCCCTGTGCGAGCTTGGCGGCCCAGGCGTGCGCCTGCGCGTACACCTCCGCGGCGGGCACGATGCGGTCCACCAGGCCGAGCGCCAGGGCCTCTTCGGCCTTGACCATGCGGCCCGTGAAGATGAGGTCCTTGGCCTTGGAGGGGCCGATCAGCCGGGACAGGCGCTGGGTGCCGCCCGCCCCCGGGATCAGACCGAGCAGGATCTCGGGCTGGCCGAGCTTCGCGTTGTCGGCGGCGATGCGGTAATCGGCGCAGAGGGCGAGCTCACAACCGCCGCCCAGCGCGTAGCCGGTGACGGCGGCGACCACGGGCTTGGGGATCCGGGCGACGGCCGTGAAGGCGTCCTGGAGGCCGCGGGACCGGGCGACCATGGCCGCGTGGTCCATCACCTGCATCTCCTTGATGTCCGCGCCGGCCGCGAACACCTTCTCCCCGCCGTAGAGGACCACCGCGCGCACGTCGGCGCGGTCGGTGGCCTCCACCGCGAGCTCGCGCAGCCGGTCCTGGGTGGCGACGTCCAGGGCGTTCATGGGCGGGCGGTCCAGCAGGATGGTGCCGACGCCTTCGGAGACTTCGAGAGAGATGGTCATGCGGGGTAGGTTAGCGCCGGTTAACGCGGGTCGGCCCGGTGCCGTGGGTCACAGCACCGGGCCGACGCGCGTCGAAGGGGGAGGGGACTACTTGATCCAGTCCGCCCAGCCCATGTTCCAGCCGTTGAGGCCGTTGTCCGGGGCGATCTGCTTGTCCTTGGAGTTCGTCACGACGACCACGTCGCCGATCAGGGACTCGTTGTAGAACCAGGCGGCGGGGGTGCTGTCGTCACCCGCGCCGCGTTCGTCCTCCAGGCCGACGCAGCCGTGGCTGACGTTCTCCGAGCCGAAGGTGCTGGAGGGGGCCCAGTAGTTGCCGTGTACGAAGGTGCCCGAGTTGGAAAGGCGCATCGCGTGCGGGACGTCGGAGATGTCGTACTCGCCGCCGAAGCCGACGGTGGCGCCGTTCATCCGGGTCACCTTGTACTTCTCGCTGATGACCATCTGCCCGTTGTAGGTGGTCGTCGCCGGGGCGCCCGCGGTGATCGGGATGTCCTTGAGGACCTGGTTGTCGCGGACGACCTGCATGGTGTGCGCGCTCGCGTCGACGGTGGTGACCTGGGAGCGGCCGATCGTGAAGGTGACCGTACGGGTCTGCTTGCCGTAGACGCCGGGGCGGCCCTCGACTCCGTCCAGGGCGAGCTTCACGGTGACCTTGGTGCCCGCGGCCCAGTACTTCTCGGGGCGGAAGTCGAGGCGGTCGTTGCCGAACCAGTGGCCCTCGACGGGCACGGAGGGCTCGGCCGTGACGGTGATGGCCTTCTCGACGGCCTCGGTGTTGGTGATGCCCCGGGTGAAGTTGATGGAGACGGGCATGCCCACGCCGACGGTCGAACCGTCCTCGGGCGTGTAGTGGCCGACGAAGGTGTTCTGCGGGGTGAGGGTGGTGAAGGTGGTGTCCTTCGCGGATTCCCGGCCGGCCTCGTCCTTGGCGACCGCGTGCACCTTGTACTCGGTGGCGGCGGCCAGGTTGCGGGCGGGCTCCCAGCTCAGGCCGTCGCCGGCCAGCTTGCCCTCCACCGCGTTGCCCTTGGTGTCGGCGACCGTCACCGCGCTGAGCTTGCCGCCGGTGCTGGAGACCTTCAGGACGCCGCTCGTCGCGACTTCCTTGGCCCCGTCGTCCGGCTTGACGCTGACGCTGGCCTTGGAGGCCTCGGTGCCGCTCTTGGCCCCCGCCGTCGTCCCCTTGGCGTCGCTCCCGCCGCCGCCCCCGCCGTTGTCTCCGCCGCCGCTGCACGCGCTGGTCAGCAGCAGGGCCGCCCCCAGCACAAGGGCCGGCAGGCCGGTGCGGACGCGGCCGCGTATCGGCTGCAGGTTCACTCGTGTTCTCCCCATGTCCCCCGCGCACGGACAGTCGCGCGCTTGTCGACAGGAAATCACACGGGCGGAGTACGAAAAGGCACGGTCGTGTCACCGTTCAGTCCCAAGTGGCGCCACCGGGGATGCGTCAGTCGTCGGTGCCGGGCTTGGTACCCCAGACGTAGACGGCGTCCCCTTCCGACAGCAGGTTCCACAGGCGTTCGGCGTCCGGCACCGAGAGGTTGACGCAGCCCGCCGAGCCGCCGTGCGCGTACAGGTCCCCGGGCCGCCCGTGGAGGGCCTGGCCGCCGTCGAAGAACTGGGCATAGGGCATGGGCGCGTTGTCGTAGAGCGAGGAGTAGTGGTCCTCGTGCCGCCAGTAGATCTCGTGCCAGCCGGGCCGGGTCTCCTGCTCGTCGCGGCCGGTCCGGACGGGCACCGGCGCGAAGACGACGCGGCGGCCGCTCTGCACCCACAGCAGCTGGCGCTCCAGGTCGACGCAGGTCACCCGGTGCTCGCGGACGGGACAGTGGCCCGCCGCGTTGGGGTTCGCGCGGGCGGCGACGGCCGTCATCGTGCGGAAGGCGGCGAGACCGGCGTACCCGTCGGCGGGAGTGACGCCGTTCGCGCGCTCGAAGGCGCGGACGGCCGCGCAGTCGGCCGGGGACTGGACCCCGTCGACGGGGCGCCCCACATGGGCCTCCAGCTCCCGCTGGTAGGGGCCGGTGCCGGCCGTGCAGGCCGGTTCGGGCCCGGGGGCGGCGGCCAGGGCCGGCGCCGGCAGGGCGGCGAGCGCGAGGAGCGCGGCCAAGGCGGCCGCCGCGGCCGTACGCGGGGTCGGGCGCGGGGTCATCGGTCCTCCTCGGGCCCGCCGGCGGGGCCGTCGCGCCCCAGCCAACCCGCGGGGGCCGTGCGCCGCGCGCGCGGCTGCGCCGGCGGGGTGAGGGGCTCACTCCGCCGGCGCAGCCGGGGCGCCGGGCGCGGCCGGCCGCGGGGGTGCGGTCAGGCCTCCGGGCCGTCGTCCTCGCGCCCGTCGTGCTCGCCCTTGCCCTTGCCCTTGCCGTGGTCGTCGCGCTTGTTGCGGACGGTGACCTCGACGCGGTTGCCGGGGGCCCGCTCCGTCACGTGCAGCGGTCCGGTCACCCGGTCGCGCGGCAGGACGTAGCCCTCGGGGACGTCCGTCTCCACGAGGTAGTACCAGCCCTCGGAGAGCGCGTCGAAGTCGCAGACGCCGGCCCGGTCGGTCGCGCAGCCGTCCTTGGCCTTCCGGTCGGCGTTGATGCCGCGGGTCTGCAGGCCCGGGGTGCCGTTGGTCTCCTTCCAGACCTCGAACACCGCCCCGCGCAGCGGCCGCCCGGTCTTGTCGTCCTTCTTCAGCACGCGCAGGGAGCCCGTCGGGTCCTCGCCCGTCCTGCGGTTCGTGACGGTGACCACGCGGCCCTGGGCGACGTCGCCCGCCGTCAGCTCGAAGGCGGTGACGGGGTCGGCGGGGTCCTCGTAGCCGTCCGGGAGCCCGACCTCCCGCCAGTAGTAGGTCTCGCCGACCGGCAGTTCGACCGTGCAGCTGCCCCGGGGACCGGTCACGCAGAGGCCGTCGAGCCGCTCGTCGGCGTCCCCGCCGAGGGGCTGGAGGCCGGGACGGCCGTTGGTCTCGCGCCACAGCTCGAAGCGGGCCCCGGGCAGCGGGGCGCCGGTCTCCAGGTCGGTCTTGAGGAGCACGACCCTGGCGCCCGGGACGGGGGTGCGGGTGTTGACGGCCCGGACCGTGACCCCGGCCGCGGCGTTGTCCCGGGTCAGCGTCAGCGGGAAGACCGGGTTCGCGGGCAGGTCGTGACCGGCCGGGGCCGCCGTCTCCCGCCAGTAGTACGTGCCGAGCGCCACGGTGCGCTCGCAGCGGCCGCTCGCCGGGGTCGTGCAGTCGCCCACCTTGGTGTCGGGGGTCGCGGTGCCCGTCTGGAGGCCCGGCAGGCCGTTGGTCTCGTGCCACAGCTCGAACACGGCCCCGCCGAGGGGATCGCCCTGCTCGTCCACCTTGGTCACGGCCACCGCGCCGGTCGGCTCGGGAGCCGGACCGCAGTCGGGGAGGTCGCCCGTGAAGGGGTAGGCGTGGAACTCCTGGCCACCGCCGCCGGCCGTGTCGCTGCCGTGGGTGACCGAGCCCGTGGTGAAGAAGCGTCCGTTGATGCCGGGCAGCGTCACGGTGGTCTCGGAGGCCTGGTTGCCCATCAGGAAGCTGCCCTGGAACTGGCCGGTACCGGTCAGGTTCACCGTGGCGGCGTCCGGGAAGTTCCACAGCAGCCGCTCGCGGTAGGCGTTGAGCGGATCGGTGTCCACCAGTCCGCCGCTGTAGGTGTTGATGGTGCGGGCGGTTCCGAGGACGTTGACGAGGACCGTCGCGCCGGCCGGGATGCCGGTGAACCGCACGCCCTGCTGGGCGCCCCGGGCTCCGGTCAGGTCGGCGTCCACGTTGAAGACCTGGAGCCGGGAGGTGCCGTCGCCGGTGAACAGCGTCTCGGAACCGCTGTTGACGACCGTGCCGGTCGCCGGGCGGGGGCGGCCGTCGACCTTGGCGTAGCACTGGCTGGCGGCGCTGAGCCGGTCGCGCAGTCCGGCGTACGGGGCGACGGCGGCCGCGTCCTTGACGAGGGTGCCGGTCACGGTGCCGGTGACGTCGCCCGCGTGCCGGACCACCCCCCGGTCGGCGATCAGGGTCTCGCCCGCCGCGACGGTGACGCCGGCGCCCGTGGTGAGGAAGTCCGCGCCGTCGGGCGGCGGTACGAGGGATCCGGCGCCGACGATCCCGACGTTGTAGCGGGAGTCCCCGCCGGCCAGCTTGTCCTGGTCGAAGCCGCCGAGGACGACCAGGCGGCCCTCGGCCTCGGAGGCGCGTCCGCGGACCCGGTACTGGCCCCCGGCGAAGATGTTGACGGCGTTGTCGCGGCCCTTGATGCTGCCGTCGCTGCCGATCGGCGGGAAGGGGCTGGGGCACTGGCCCGGAACGCAGGGACCGAGGCCGCCGGGCAGCGGCGCCCGCAGGACTGGGGCGGCCGGGGGGCGGGCGTCGGAGCCCGCCGCCAGGGCCGAGGGGGACCCGGCGGCCAGTACGGCCCCGATCGCGAGCCCCAGGGTCCACTTCCTTGCTGACATGACGCTCCGTCCGTATCCGCTGATGGCCCTGACAGGCTGCGGGCGGGCCCGGGCGCGGCGGCCGGACGACACTCCCGCACGGCGGAATTACGGTCCGACAATCACTCGATTGCGGGGGCGGGCGCCGGGCCGCGCGGACGCCGGAGCGGGGGCGGGGTCAGCCGAGGGCCGAGCCGGCGGCCCAGTCCGCCCACGACATGTTCCAGCCGCCCAGCCCGTTGTCGGCCGCGACGACCCGGTCCTGCGAGTTCACGACCTCCACCACGTCCCCGACCAGGGTCCGGTCGAAGAACCAGCCCGCCGGGGTGTCCGAGCCGCCGCCCTTGTCGTCGCGCAGTCCCACGCAGCCGTGGCTGACGTTGGTGTGGCCGAACGTGTCGGGGCTGGCCCAGTAGTTGCCGTGCAGGAAGGTCCCGGAGTTGGTGAGCCGCATGGCGTGGGGAACGTCGGGGATGTCGTACTCGCCCCCGAAGCCGACGGTCTGGCCGTTCATCCGGGTCACGTCGAACATCTCCATCACCACCATCTTGCCGTTGTAGGTGGTGTTCTTCGGCGCCCCGGCGGTGATGGGGACCGTGGACAGCAGCCGGCCGTCCCGGCGGACCTCCATCGTGTGGGCGACGGCGTCGACGAGGGAGACCTGGGAGCGGCCCACCGTGAAGCGGATGGTCTTGTCCTGGATGCCGTAGGAGCCGGGCGCGCCCTCGACGTCCCGCAGGTCCATCTTGACGGTGACCTCGGTCCCGGGCTTCCAGTACTCCTTGGGCCGGAAGTCGAGGCGCTCGTCGCCGAACCAGTGGCCCACGACGGGCACGGCGGGGTCGGAGGTGATGCTGATGGCCCGTTCCACGGCGGCGCGCTGCTTGATGGAGCGGTTGAACTTGAACGAGACGATCATCCCGGTGCCCACGGTGGAGCGGTTCTCGGGCTTGAAGTAGCCGATGAACCGCTCTTCGGGGACGTAGGTGGTGAAGGTGGTGTGCCGGGCCTGACGGCGGTCGTGCCCGTCGAGGGCGACCGCGTCGACGGTGTACTTGGCGGCGAGCGCGAGCCGTCCGGCCGAGGGGTCCGGGCTCCAGCTGAGCCCGTCGGCGGCGATCGAGCCCGGGACCTGCTCCTCCTGGGCGTCCTCGACCTTGGTGACGACGACGCGCTCCAGCCGGCCCTCGGGCACGTGCACCCGCAGCGGGCCCTCGGCCGGCACCCCCTTGGCGTTGTCGTCGGGGGTGATCCGGATCGCCTCGTCCGGCGAGCGCGGTTTGCCGGGGAGGGCGATCTCCACCGGGGAGCCGCCGTCCTTGGTGCAGCCGGTGAGGCCGCCCAGCAGGGCCGCCCACGCCGCCACGGCGGCCAAGCCCGCCCCTGCCCGCCTCGTCAGAAGAGTCACGCCCCGTCCAACGACCGGCCCCCTCCGGGGGAAACGTGAGGGCCGGGCACGTTCCGGGCAGAACTGTCCGGGCAGAACAGTGGGAAGGACCAGACGGGGGCGGGCCCAGGCCGGGACGCCGGGGCCGCACTCCCCCGCCGGTACCCAGGAGCCGTGGAGGCGGGCAGTGTCGAGCGCAGCCGAGCAAGAGGCGGTGGATGCCGCCGCCAGCAATGCCGTGGGCGGACCGGAGACGACGACGGGCAGGGACGGCATGGACGTCGTGCGCGAGCGGATCCAGGCGCAGGTGCTGCGGGCCGCCGCGCACCCCTCGCCGCCCGTGTGGCCGGGGTCCTCACATCCCCTGGGAGCCCGCTTCCACCTGGGGCCCGGCGGGGTCGCGGGCACCAACTTCGCGCTGTGGGCCCAGGGCGCGGAGGCGGTGGAGCTGTGCCTGTTCGACGAGCGGGGCGGGGAGACCCGCTGCGCCCTGACCGAGCTGACGCACGAGATCTGGCACGGATTCGTGCCGGGCGTGCTGCCCGGACAGCGCTACGGCTTCCGGGTGCACGGCCGCTGGGACCCCTGGACGGGCGCCCGCCACAACCCGGCGAAGCTCCTCCTGGACCCGTACGCGCGGGCGGTGGACGGGGACTTCACGCTGCCCGCGGAGGTGTACGGGCACGTGCGGGACTGGCCCCAGCAGTACATCGCCGACACCGTGCGCGACGACCGGGACTCGGCCCCGCACGTCCCGAAGGGGGTGGTCGTCCACGACGACGACGACTGGGCGGACGACGTCCGGCCGAAGACCCCCTGGGCCGATTCGGTGATCTACGAGCTGCACGTGCGCGGGTTCACGATGCGCCATCCGGGTGTTCCCGAGGAGCTGCGGGGCACGTACGCGGGGCTGGCGCACCCGGCGGCGGTCGAGCACCTGACTCGGCTCGGCGTGACGGCGGTGGAGCTGCTGCCCGTGCACCAGTTCGCGCACGAGGACCACCTGCTGCGGCGGGGCCTGCGCAACTACTGGGGCTACAACTCGGTCGGCTACTTCGCCCCGCACGCCGGCTACTCCTCCAGCGGGACCGCCGGGCAGCAGGTCGGCGAGTTCAAGCGGATGGTGAAGGCGCTGCACGCGGCGGGCATCGAGGTCATCCTCGACGTGGTCTACAACCACACCGCGGAGGCCGGGGAGCTGGGCCCGACGCTGTCCCTGCGCGGGATCGACAACCGGGCGTACTACCGGCTCCAGTCCGACCAGCGCCGCTACGCCGACTACACGGGCTGCGGCAACACCCTGCACGCCGGGCGGCCGCACGTGCTGCGCCTGATCACCGACTCGCTGCGCTACTGGGTGACGGAGATGGGGGTGGACGGCTTCCGCTTCGACCTGGCGGCGGCGCTGGCCCGCTCCATGCACGACGTGGACATGCTCTCGCCGTTCCTGGCGGTGATCGCCCAGGACCCGGTGCTGCGCCGGGTCAAGCTGATCGCGGAACCCTGGGACGTGGGCTCGGGCGGCTACCAGGTGGGCTCCTTCCCGCCACTGTGGACGGAGTGGAACGACCGCTACCGCGATGCCGCGCGCGATTTCTGGCGGGGCGCGCTGCCCGACGTACGGGACCTCGGCTACCGGCTGTCGGGCTCCAGCGACCTGTACGCGTGGGGCGGTCGCAGGCCGTACGCCTCGGTGAACTTCGTGACGGCGCACGACGGGTTCACCCTGCGCGACCTGGTCACCTACGAGCGCAAGCACAACGAGGCGAACGGCGAGGCGGGCCGCGACGGGACCAACGACAACCGGTCGTGGAACTGCGGGGCGGAGGGCGAGAGCGACGATCCCCGGATCGGGGCGCTGCGCCGGCGCCAGCTGCGCAACCTGCTGACCACGCTGCTGCTGTCGACCGGGGTGCCGATGCTGGTGGCGGGCGACGAGTTCGGCCGCACCCAGGGCGGCAACAACAACGCCTACTGCCAGGACAACGAGACGGGCTGGGTGGACTGGTCGCTGCTGTCCGATCCGGCGTGGAGCGAGCTGTTCGCGCTGACCCGGCGGCTGATCGCGCTGCGCCAGGCCCACCCCGTGCTGCGGCGGCGGGCGTTCTTCTCGGGGCGGGCCCAGGGCGCGGACGGACTGCGGGACCTGGCCTGGTTCACCCCGCGGGGCGAGGAGATGACGGAGCGGGACTGGTACGCGCCGGCCGCGGCGGTCGGCCTGTACCTGTCGGGGCGCGACATCCCGGGCCGTGACGAGCGGGGCGTGCAGGTGACGGACGACAGCTTCCTGGCGCTGCTGCACGCCGGGGACCGGCCGGTGGAGTGGGTGCTGCCCGGCGCGCCGTGGGCGGGCTCGTACGAGCTCGTGCTGGACACGGCGCGGGAGGCGCAGGCCGACGCGCCCGGCACCCGGCACCGGGGCGGTGAGCCGCTGACGGTCCCGGCCCGGTCGGTGCTGCTGCTCCGGGTGGTGTCGTAGGGGGCGCGCGGGCCCCTGCGATGATGTGCCCTTCGTACGAACGCGCGTGCACCGGCACGCGTGTGCCATCGAGGGGCTCAGGGGTACGCATGGCGAGTGTCGGGACCGCGCTGCGGGAGCTGCGCGGGGCGCAGAAGTCGGCGAAGGGCGTGTCGCTCTACTCCCGGTTCGTCAACCGGCCCGCCGGCCGGTACCTGGCCGCCGGGTCGTACGCGCTGGGCCTCACGCCCAACCAGGTGACGCTGATCAGCGCCGCCTTCAGCTTCGCCGCCGTGGCGGCGGTCGCGCTGACGGCCCCCTCGTGGGCAATGGGCGCGGCCGTGTGGGCCGCGCTCGCGGTGGGCTTCGCCTTCGACTCGGCCGACGGGCAGCTGGCCCGGCTGCGCGGGGGCGGCAGCGCGGCGGGCGAGTGGCTGGACCACGTCGTGGACTGCGCGAAGCTCACCGCCCTGCACACCTGCGTGCTGATCGCCTTCCACCGCTTCCCCGAGGCCTACGGGACGGGCTCGGACGGCTGGCTGCTGGTTCCGCTGGGGTTCCAGTTCGCGGCGGTCGTCACCTTCTTCGGCGGTCTGCTGACCGAGAAGCTCAAGCCCGGGCCCGCCCCGGGCAGTGCCGCCGCCGCGCCGTCGACCCTGCGCGCGGTGGCGTTGCTGCCCGTGGACTACGGGGTGTTCAGCCTGGTGTTCCTGCTGCTGGGCGGCGGGGCGCTGTTCCGCTGGGCGTACGCGGGGCTGGGCGCGGTCGCCGCGCTGTTCCTGGTGGCGTTCCTCGTGAAGTGGTTCCGGGAGCTCAGCGCCGTTCGGCGGTGAGGGGTTCGGCCTGGGGCGCGGCGAGGGCGTCCAGGGCCCGGCGCAGCTGGGTGCTGGACGTGTGCACGGTGTAGGGGAAGTAGACGACCTCGACGCCGTGGGGGGCGAAGTCCTTCTCCAGTCGGTCGCCCTTGGGCGTGCCGCGCCAGTCGTCGCCCTTGAAGATCACGTCGAAGCGGACCTGCTTCCAGGTCTCCACCTTGTCGGGGACCGTCTCGACGAAGGCGGCGTCGACGTACTTGACGCTCCGGACGATCTCCAGCCGCTCGACGAGCGGGATCATCGGGCGGCGCCCCTTGGCCCGTTCGGCCATCTCGTCGGAGACCACCCCGGCGACCAGGTAGTCGCACTGGCTCCGGGCGTGCCGGAGGATGTTGAGGTGTCCGATGTGGAACAGGTCGTAGGCCCCGGGCGCGTAGCCGACCCGGTACGGTCTGCGCGCGGCCGCGGCAGGTTCGGACATGTCGTACTCCGTCATCAGTTACCCCCCAGCGGCCACACCCCCCGGTGTGGCGGATTAGCAGACAATAGCGCGCACGTTCCCCACCCTGTGGGTGAACGCATAGGGTGACGTGCGCATCATCCAGGGGAGAAGGGGACGTTCAGTGTCCACATCCGGTCACCGGCGCCTGCTGCTGGTTTCCACCAACTACGCCCCCGAGCACGCGGGCATAGGCCCGTACGCCACCCAGATCGCGGAGCACTGGGCACGATCCGGCCATGAGACCCATGTCCTGGCGGGCATGCCGCACTATCCGGCCTGGTCCGTCGAGCCGGAGTACCGGGGGGCGCTGCGGCGCACGGAACAGCGCGCGGGGGTCACCGTGCACCGGCGCGCGCACACGGTGCCGCGGCGTCAGACCGCGGTCAAGCGCGCCCTTTTTGAAGGATCGATTCTGCTGCACGGCGCCGTGGCCCCGCCCCGGATGCCGAAGCCGGACGCGGTACTGGCCCAGATGCCCAGCCTGGCGGGCGGCGTGCTCGCGGCCCGGCTCGCGGCGAAGTGGAAGGTGCCCTTCGTCCCGGTCGTCCAGGACCTCATGGGCGCCGCCGCCGCGCAGAGCGGGATCAGCGGCGGCGACAAGGCGGCCGCGGTGGCCGGGCGCGCGGAGGCCTACGCGCTGGGGCGCGCCGCGCTGGTCGGCGTCATCCACGAGACCTTCGTGGACCGGGTCGTCGGCATGGGCGTGGACCCGGCGCGGATCCGCCTCGTGCCCAACTGGTCGCACGTGCCGCAGCCCACCAAGCCGCGCGGGGAGACCCGCCGCCACCTGGGCTGGGCGCCCGGCCAGACCGTGGTCCTGCACTCCGGGAACATGGGACTCAAGCAGGGGCTCGAAGTCCTCGTCGGCGCCGCCCGCCTCGACCCCGGCGTCCGTTTCGTCCTCATGGGCGACGGCAGCCAGCGCGGCGCCCTCGCCGGGCTGGCCGCCGACGTGCCGAACCTCGACATCATCCCCCCTGCCGCCGACGGGGAGTTCCCCGATATCCTCGCGGCGGCGGACGTCCTCGCGGTCACCCAGCACGCGGCCGTGCTCGACATGAGCGTCCCGTCCAAGCTGACCTCCTACTTCCAGGCCGGCCGGCCCGTCGTCGCGTCCGTCGCGGCCGCGGGCGGGACCGCCCAGGAGGTGGAACGTTCCGGCGCGGGGGTGCTCGTACCCCCGGAGGACCCCGCGGCCCTGCTCAAGGCCGTACGGGCCCTGGCCGAGGACCCCGAGGGCGCGGACGCGCTGGGCGCCGCCGGGCCCGTCCACGTGGCGGCCCACCTGAGCCGTGAGGCGGGCCTGGCCCGCATCGACGCACTGATCGACGAAGCACTTGGGGGTCTCCAGCCGTGATCGAGACGAACCGCCCGGCAGCCGCCCCGGCCGAGGACGAGCCGGATCTGCTGCGGGACCAGTTCAAGCAGCTGCTGCGCTACCGCCGGCTCATCGGCGCGGGCGTGGGCATCGGCCTGCTGGGCGGCGTCTACCTCGGCATCTCCACGGCGGACACCTACGTCGCGACCGCCGACATCGTGCTGCGCGCCCCCACCGACGACCCGTTCAACCCGAGCCTGGCGCCCGACAAGGCCATCAACATCGGCTCGGAGCGCCAGGTCGCGCTGTCCAGCTCCATAGCCGAGCAGGCCGCCAAGAAGCTCGGCACGCCCGCCAAGGACCTCGGCGCGCTGCGCGGCGGACTGCAGGTGACCAACCCGCCGCAGACGATGGTGCTCCGCTTCACCTACACCTCCTCCTCCCCCCGGGAGGCCGCCAAGCGGGCCAACGCGCTGACCGAGGCCTACCTGCTCAAGCGGCAGGAGGCCCTCGACGCCACCCGCGACAAGATGGTCAAGGGGTACGAGGACCAGCGCGACCCGGTCGCCAAGCAGCTCGACGAGACCGCCCGGCAGGCCGGCAACCTGCCGGCCGGCACGGCCCGCGACGCCGCGCTGTCCGCCAAGACCGACCTGCAGAGCAAGGTCAACACCCTCAACAGCAGCATCGCCAAGCTCGCCGCCCTGGACATGACCCCCGGCCGGGTCACCAGCCCCGCGACCGCGCCCGGCGCGCCCGACGGACCGGGCCTGCCCATGTCGCTCGCGCTGGGCGCGGCCGTCGGCCTGGCCCTCGGTCTGCTCGCCGCCTGGGTCCGGCTCGTCTTCGACCCGGCGCCGCGCTCCGAGGGCGACGTGGCCCGGGCCCTGCGCGCCCCCGTCCTGGGCTACCTGCCCCGGGACAAGACCGGCGGCGGACCGCTGCTCGCGGCCGGCGAGGCCGACCCCCGGCTCGCCGAGGAGTACCGTTCGGTCGCCTTCCGCCTCGCCTACGACTCCCGCTTCGCCGACCGGCGCCGGCTGCTGGTGGTCGCCCCGCGCGGCTCCAGCGAGACCGCCGCCGCCGTGGCCGTGAACCTGGCCGCCTCCTTCGCCGAGACCGGCAAGGACGTCCTGCTCATCGAGGCCGACCTGCGCACCCCCGTACTGGCCAGCCAGCTGCCCACCGACGCGGGCGGCCGGCCCCGCTGGAGCCAGCCCGGCGCCTCCGGTGCGGCGCCGGGCGGCGAGGCCGACTGGCCCGACGGACGCCAGCTCGTCGTGGACGCCGGCGAGTCGGGCGCCTTCGACCTGATCCCCGGCGAACGCGTGCGCAACGTCGCCCGTGCGCTGACCTCCCCGCGCTCCACCCGGCTGGTCTCCGAAGCCGACTCCCCCAACTCCACCGTCGTGGTGCTCGCCCCGCCCGTGCTCTCGTACGCCGACGCCCTCGCCCTCGTCGACCGCGTCGACGGCGTCCTGGTCGTCTGCGATCCGCGCGCGGTGCACCGCAGCGACCTCGCCCGGATCCGCGAGCTCATCAGCGGCGCAGGCGGCACCGTGCTCGGCGCGGTGCTGCACGCCCCGCTGCCGGGCGAGAAGCGGGCCGGCGGCGGCAGGGCCGCGAAGGGCGCCGCCGCCGGGCCCCCGGCCCCGCAGCCGCTCACGCGGGAGCCCGCCGGGGCCGCCGGGGCCGCCGAGCCCGAGCAGACCCTCACGGGCGACGGCAGCGACACCGTGGCCCTGCGCACGGTCCGTACGGGCCGGCGGTGAGCCGGCGGGGCCTCGCCGCCGTCTCCTCCGTCCTGGACCAGGCCGCCTCCAGCGCCACGAACATCCTGGTGCTGGTGCTGGCCGCCCGGCTGTCCTCGGCCTCCGGTTTCGCCGGCTTCTCGATGGTCTACGTGGCCTTCACCGTGCTCCTCGGGCTGAACATGGCCTACGTCGGCCAGACCGTGGTCCTGGAGAAGGGCGAGCGGCTCGCGGTGGTGTGCCGCTCCTCCGTGCTGTTCACCGCGGCCGCCTCCGCGGTGGCCGGGCTCGCGCTGGCGGTGGCGGGACTGGCGCTGCCGGGCGCCACCGGCGGCGGGTTCCTCGCGCTGGGGCTCGTCCTGCCGCTGGTCCTCGTACAGGACGGGCTGCGCTACTGCTTCTCCGCGCTGCGGGCCCCCCAGCGGGCGCTGGCCGCCGACACCCTCCGGCTGGTGTGCGTGGTCGCGGCGCTGGCCGTCCAGCCGGCCGGGGCCTCGCCCGCCCGGCTGGTGCTGGTCTGGGGACTGTCGGCGCTGCCCGCGCTCGCGCTGGGGCTGTGGCTGCTGCGGCCCTCCGTGCGCGGGGCGCGGGCCGAACTGCGCCCCTACCTGCGGCGCGGACACCTCGGGCAGCGGTTCGTGGTCGAGTTCGCGGTGGGCAACGGCTCCAGCCAGCTCGCGGTGCTCGGACTCGGCGCGTTCGCCACCCCGCTGGCCGTCGGCGCGCTGCGCGGGGCGACCACCCTCTTCGGGCCGCTCAACGTGCTGTTCAACTCGGCGAACGCCTTCGGCCCGCCGCTGGTGGGCCGGGCCCCGGGAAAGCGCGGGGTGGTCCGGCTGACCGTGCTGATGGGCGCGGGCCTGGCCGTGCTCGGCGGCGGCTGGGCGGCCGTCCTGTACGCGCTGCCCGACCGGCTCGGCCGCCACCTGCTCGGCGACACCTGGGCGGCGGCCTCCGCGCTGCTGCCCGCGACGGGCGCGCAGTACGCGGTGATGGGGCTGGGCACCTGCGCCCTGCTGACGCTGCGGGTGCTCAACCCGAAGGCCACCCTCTCGCTCCAGGTGGTCTTCTCCCTGCTGTCCGTGGGCCTGCTGCTGGCCGGGTACGCGCTGGGCGGCGTGGCCGGGGCGGCCTGGGGCCTGGCCCTGGGATCGGCGGCGAAGGCGGCGGCGGGGTGGCTGCGGGTGACCCGGCTGGCGGCCGCGGCGCCCGAGGTCGCCGCGGCCGCCTGACCGGCGCGGGGCGCCTCAGCCTGCGGAGCGGGCGGCCAGCCGGGAGAGCAGGCCCGCGCGGTGCAGGGGGTCGACGGCCAGCTCGATGGCGGTCCACGCCATGGCGAGCCCGCCGTCCAGGACGGCCCGGTCGGCGCCGTCCCCGGTGCCGTAGCGGGTGAACTCCGGGTTGTGCATGATCGCCTCGCCGCAGTCGTAGCCGATCATCGGGTGGATGGTGGGCACGAGGTGGGAGACGTTGCCCATGTCGGTGGACCCGCCCCGGATCGTCGGATCACAGTCCTGGACGCGGCGGCCCAGGTCGCGGGCGGCGCCCAGGTAGCTGCGGCCCATCGCGAAGTCCTGGCGCAGGTCGGCGTAGTCGTTGCCGACGCCCTCCAGGGCGAGTTCCGCGCCGGTGGCCAGCGCCCCCGCCTCGAAACAGGCCCGCACCCGGGCCTGGAGCTCGGCGAGTTCCTCGCTGGTGACGGCCCGGCAGTCGTAGTCGGCGCTCGTGTGGGCGGGGATGACGTTCGCGGCCGTTCCGCCCCCGGTGACCACGCCGGAGACGACCGCGCCGGGCCGCATCTGCTGGCGGTGGGCGGCGATGGCGACCTGCGCGATCATCATGGCGTCGGCGGCGTTGATGCCGCGTTCGGGCATGGCCGCGGCGTGGGCGGCACGGCCGGTGTAGCCGACCTTCCAGCTGCTGATGGCGAGCGAGCTCATGCCGACCGAGTCGGAGGGCGCGGCGTGCACCATCATCGCGGCCGCCACGTCGTCGAAGGCGCCCGCGCGCAGCATGTCGACCTTGCCGCCGCCGGACTCCTCCGCCGGGGTGCCCAGCAGCTTGACGGTGATGCCGAGGTCGTCGGCGAGCGGGGCCAGCGCCAGGGCCGCGGACACGGCGGCCGCACCGTTGACGTTGTGGCCGCAGGCGTGGCCGATGCCGGGCAGCGCGTCGTACTCGGCGCAGATCCCGATGACGAGGTCCCCGCTGCCGCGGGTGGCCGAGAGGGCGGTGGGCAGTCCGTACGCCCCCCGGGTCACGGTGAGTCCGGCGCGCTCCAGGAGGTCGGCGATCCGGCGGGCGGCGCGGTGCTCCTCGTAGGCGAGTTCGGGATCGGCGTGCAGGGCGTGGCTCAGCCCGAGCACCTCGTCCTGGCGGGCGCTCAGCACGGTGCGGGCGCGCTCGCGCAGGACGTTCACGGCGGTCATCGGAGTTCCTTTCCGGCGCCGGCGGCGCGCGGGGTGCGGTAGAGCAGGGCGAGGGCGGCGCCGGCCAGCGAGACCACCGTGCACAGCGTCCAGGAGGTGGTGTAGGCGTCCAGGACGGGCAGGGTGCGGCCGGCCGGGGTGCGGGCGGCGAAGACGGTGAGCACGGCCGCCGCGCCGATGGAGCCGCCGACGTTGATCAGCAGTTCGTTGATGCCGGAACCCACCGAGGTGCGGTCGGCCGGGACGGACTCCACCGCGAGCGTGCGGGTCGAGTGCTGGAGGAAGCCGGTGCCGAGCCCGGCGACGGCCGTGCCGGCCAGGAACAGCGCCCCGTCGGCGTGGCAGGTCAGCGACAGCAGGTAGCCGGCGGCCATCAGCAGCGAACCGGCGACCAGCGTCAGCCGGTCGGACACGGCGGCGGCGACGGCGGGCGCCAGCAGCGCCCCGAGGGCGAGGCAGAGCATGTTCGGCAGCATCGCGAGGGCGGTGGCGAAGGGGTCCAGGCCCAGGCCGTAGCCGTTCTCGGCCGGGCTGGTGCCGAGGAAGACCGGGTTGGCGACCTGCAGTCCGATCATGCCGAAGGTGAAGGTGAGCGTGACCAGGGAGACCACGACGACGTTGCGGTGCCGGAACATCCGGACGTCGATCATCGGCTCGGGCACGCGCAGTTCGACGGCGGCCCACAGGACGCAGGTGAGCACTCCGCCGACGAGGCAGCCCAGGGTGCGCCCCGAGGTCCACTCCCAGCCCGGGGTGCCGCCGAGGCCCAGCCCCAGCATGACGGCGACCAGGCCGAGGCAGAGCAGGATGCCGCCCGCCCAGTCGATCCGGCCGCCGGGGCGGTGCGCGGACTCGGGGAGCAGCGGCCAGGTGACGGCGAGGGCCAGGCTGATGGCGACGGCGGGCACCCACAGGGCGGCGGTCGGGCTGTCGACGGTCCTGGCGACGAACCCGCTGGCGACCAGGCCGAGGGCGATGCCGCCGACGAGGGCGGCGACCATGTAGCTGATGCCGCGGCGGCTCTCCCCCTCGCCGTCGGCCCCGGCGCGGGCGCGGTTGCGCAGGATGCCGACGAGGAGCGGGAAGAAGCCCGCGAAGGCGCCCTGGAGGATCTGTCCCGCGAGCAGGGCGGGGAAGGAGCGGCTGAGCCCGACCAGGACCGAGCCGAGCAGCACGAGCGCCAGGTTCCAGCGCAGGACGCGGCGGTGGCCGTACAGGTCGCCCATGCGCGAGAGCACCGGGGTGAAGACGACGCTGGCCAGCAGGTTGGCGATGCTGATCCAGTTGAGGTCGGCGGCGGTGACCCCGAGGGTCTGCGTCAGGCCGCGCAGCAGCGGGGACAGGAAGCCCTGCGTGATGCCGCTGGAGAGTTCGACGAGCGCGACGGAGGCGATCACGGCGGCGGCGGGGGTCGTCCGTACGGCGGGTCTGGTGTCGCGGACATCCGTGGGCGTCATACGTACCACCTGTTCGGGGATCGGCCGGGCGGCCGGTGCAGGAAGGGGGCGTGGCGCCGGGCCCGGCACCGGCGGGGGCGGGGGCGGGGGGCGGGGCACGATCCGCATCACAATGTCCGGTGCGGGTCGCACCGCGGGCAAGAGAGGGCCTCATAATCGGGTGAACGCGGCATCGAGACCCGTTCGCGCGGCGGATTCCGTCAATCGGGCGCGGTACGGAGCCCGTCTCGGGCGGGCTGCGCCCCGGCCGCCCACGCGGGCGTACCGTCGCGGACCTGCGCCGTACCGCCCGCCCCGTCCCCTTGGAGGCACCGATGACCGCCGGGTCCCTCCCGCTGCTGGACGCCGTCGACCACCAGGTGCTGCGCGCCCTGCACCGTGACCCGCGGGCCGCCTTCGCCGAGGTCGCCGCGGCCATCGGGGTGCACGAGCGGACGGTCGCCCGCCGCCTGGACCGCATGACCGCCGGCGGCCACGTCCGCTTCTCCGCCTCCCTCGTCCCCGAGTACCAGGGCGAGGGGATCACCGCCGAGCTCGCCGTGCGCTGCGCCCCGGGCCGGGTGCACGAGACGGCCCTCGCCCTCGCCCGGCGGCCCGAGACCCGCTCGGTGGAGGTGGCCACCGGCGCGCTGGAGGTGTACGCCGAGGTCAACGCTCCCGGCCACGAGGCGCTGCTGGCCCTGGTGGACACCGTGGTGGGCCGCCTGGACGGGGTGGTCGACCTCCATTCGGGGGTGGTGCTCCGGCTGCTGCTGACCGCGGCCGACTGGGCCCCGTACGACGACGAGCCGACCGAGGTGCGCCGCCTCGTGACGGCCGGCGCCCCGCTGCCCGCGCCGATCCCCGTCGACGACCTCGACCGCGCCCTGGTCGCGCTGCTGCACGGGGACGCCCGGATGTCGACGACCCGGCTGGCGCGCGAGCTGAGCGTCGGGGAGAGCACCGCCCGCCGCCGGCTCGCCCGGCTGATGACCTCGCACGTACTGCACCTGCGGCTGCACGCGGACCCGGCGGTGCTCGGTTACCCGGTGGAGGCCCGGTTCCGGCTCGGGGTGGCGCACAGCCGGCTCGACCGCGCCGTCCGGCGGCTGGCGCGGGAGCCGGCCGTGCGCCACCTGGTGGTGACCACGGGCGCGGCACCGCTCCTGGGTTACTCCAGCCATCGGGACATCGCCGGCCTGCACGCCTTCACCACCAGGGTGTTCGCCGCTCTGGAGGGCGTCACGTCGGCCGAGACCGCGCTGCTGATGCGGACGTACAAGCGCGCGGGCATCGTGGCGGCGCCCGGCCGCTGACCTGCCGGGACCGCCGCCCGTGGGGAGCGCTCAGCGCAGGGTGGCGACCCGGTCCGTGCGGTACGTGGCCACCAGCGCGAGGCACAGGCCCGCGATGGCCACCCGGCCCGAGGCCTGGAGCAGCGGACCGCGCAGCAGGATGAAGGAGTACCCGGCGACCAGCGGGACCACCGTGGAGATCAGGCTGCCCGGTGGTGAGCGGCGGGTGGCGCGCTTGGCGTAGCGGCGGTCGACGCGGGCGGCCGCGTACCCGATGGCCAGGAGTCCGCCGCCCATGCCCAGCGGACCGAAGTCCAGCCACAGTTCGGCCCAGACCGGGGAGGAGAGGTTGGTGTTGACCGTGCCCATCCACTGGCCGACCATCACGCCGGTGTCGCGCGGCTTGCCCGGCCACACCGAGCGGGGCACCGCGAAGAAGACGGATCCGGCCAGCTGGCGCCCGTAGAAATGGCCCGGGCCGGAGTGGGAGAAGGTGATGGTGTTCGCGAACATGCCGATCTGGTCGTAGTCCTTGAGCGCCATGGGCTCCAGGAACGAGGTCGTCTCGACGGGCTTGTAGTTCTTCTCGTCGTAGCGGAAGCGGTCCGCGAAGGGGAAGACGAGCAGGGCGATCACCACGGCCATCGACAGCGCCACCCGGTACATGGCGGCGCTCACCGGGAAGACCGTGAAGAGCAGCGCGAACATGACGGTGAGGAACCAGTAGCGCGGGTTGGAGACCGGATTGTTGACGATCAGGTTGAGGACCGCGAGCGCCGCCCAGGTCACGATGACGGAGACCTTGCGGCGGGCGAAGCTCGATGTGATCAGCCAGCGCGTGTACAGCAGCAGGGCGAGCAGCGCCGGCACGGTGCCGAAGCCGCGCAGCAGGGCCTGCCCGGCCTGGCCGTCGCCGTTGGAGACGCCGGCCTCCTCGATGCCCGCGATGATCTCCTGGCGGCTGGAGAAGAACACCGCCGGTCCGCCCAGCTTCACGATGAAGGCGGCACTGCCCAGGAAGGCCAGGACGGTGAGCAGTTGGAGCCGCCTGCGGTGCACCATCAGCGGCCGCGGCTCCTTGGGGGAGCCGCCCGCGCGGCCCGCGGGGCGGTGGCGGGCCAGCAGGACGCCCACGTCGAAGGCCGTGCAGCCCAGCAGGACGAGGCCGATCGCGACGGTGAGGTCGGAGCGCGGTCCGACGACGGGGGTGGGGACGCGGCCGAGGACGGCCTGGGCGAGCGGGGCCACGCCCATGGCCATGTAGACGAAGAGCCAGAAGGAGCCCTGGAGCAGCTTGCGCCGACTGGTCAGCACCATGGCGGAGAGCCGCGCGCCCGCGTACATGGCCAGCAGCAGCTGGAGCCAGAAGGCGGCGTCGCGCTGGCCGTCGCCGGACTGCACGGCGACGAAGAACGGCAGGAAGACGGTGAACCCGAGTGCGAGGGGGACCGACAGCGCCCGCGAGAGCAGCGTGCGCGGGGTGGTGACCCGGCCCCACCGGGAGTCGTCCGCGAGGGGCGGCGGCGCGGGTGCGACGGCGGGCTTGCGCATGTCCGTAACCACTGTTGCCCCCACCCCTGTGCGTGATCAGCGCGCAGTCTAGTCTGAGCGTTCGACGGCCGGGGAGGCGCGTCGGGGGACGACGAGGGGCGACTGTTGCGCGATCTTCCTGCCTTCACGCTGGCCGGGTACGACAAGGGGCGCGGACTGCTGACGCAGGCGCTGTGGTTCGCCGTGATGAACACCCTCTTCATGGCGTGGTTCTGTCCGGCCCGGCTCCGGGTCGCGCTGCTGCGGGCCTTCGGCGCCGAGATCGGCGAGGGCGTGCTGATCCGGCACAAGGTGCGCGTGCTGTGGCCCTGGAAGCTGACCGTCGGGGACCACACCTGGATCGGTGAGGGCGCCTGGCTGCTGAACCTGGAGCCCGTCACCGTCGGCTCCCACGTCTGCCTCTCGCAGGAGTCGCTGCTGTGCACCGGCTCGCACGAGCACCGCGCCACCGACTTCCGCTACCGCAACGCCCCGATCGTGGTCGAGGACGGCGCGTGGGTGGCCGTACGGGCGACCGTGCTGGCCGGCGTGACGGTCGGCCGGTGCGCCGTCGCGGGCGCCGGTTCCGTCGTCCACCGGGACCTGCCGGAACTGACCCTGCAGACCCAGGACGGGCGCCGCCGCCCGGTGGAGGAGCCCAAGTGAGCAGTACGTCGAAGGTCCTGCACGCGGTCACGCTGCACTCGCCCTCGCACGCCTTCGGCGGACCGGTACGGGTCGCGCTGAACCTGGCCAAGGGGCTGCGGGAGCGCGGGCACCGGGCCCGGCTGCTGGCCCTCGGGGAGGGCTTCGACCCGTGGCCGGACTCCGTGGAGGGGGTTCCCGCCACCCTGTTCCGGGCCCGGCGGATCCTGCCGCTCGGCTTCAGCGGCATGACGTCGCCGGCCCTGCTGGCCTCGGCGGGCCGGCTGGTGCGCGAGGCCGACGTGGTCCACGTCCACCTGGCGCGGGACCTGGTGACGCTGCCGGTGGCGCTGGCGGCGCTGCGGGCGGGCAAGCCGCTCGTCCTGCAGACCCACGGCATGGTGGACCCGAGCGGCAAGGCGCTGGCCAAGGTGCTCGACGCGGTGGCGGTGCGCCGTCTGCTGCGCCGCGCCGACGCGCTGCTGTACCTGACCCCGCACGAGCGGGAGGGGCTGGAGGCGGTGGTGGGCGGCGCCCTGCCGCACGCGGTCCGGCTGGTCAACGGCACTCCGGCGCAGGAGGGACGGCCGGCTCCGGCGGGGCCGCCGCGCATCCTGTACGCGGCCCGTCTCCAGGCCCGCAAGCGGCCGGTGGACTTCGTGGACGCGGCGGTGGCCGTGCTCGCCGCGCACCCGGACGCGCACTTCGTGTTGGCCGGGCCCGACGAGGGCGAACTGCCCGCCGTCCGTTCCCGGATCACCGCCCTGGGCCTGTCGGACCGGTTCACGGTGCCGGGCGCGCTGTCCGCCGACGAGGTCCTCGCGGAGCTGCGCCGGGCGCACGTCTACGTGCTGCCGTCGGTGGACGAACCGTTCCCGATGTCGGTGCTGGAGGCCCTCGCGGTGGGCGTCCCCCCGGCCGTGACCCACTCCAACGGGCTGGCCCGGGAGATCGCGGGCGCGGGTGCGGGCCGTGCGGTCGAGCCGGGTCCGGCGGGCGTGGCGGAGGCGGTGCTCGCCCTCCTGGACCCGGCCGCGAACACCGCGGCCTCGCTCGCCGCCCGCGAACTGGCCGCGAAGTCCTTCTCGATGGACGCCGTCCTCGACACCCTGCTGGACGTGTACGGGGGCATCGGGCGCTGACGGCGGGGTTACAGGACGTCGCGGCGTTCCTCGACGACGGGGACGGCGCCCAGGGCCCGGCGGCGCTTGAGGACGCTCGCGTAGACGCCGAGGCCCACGGCGCCCGCCAGCATCATGATCACGCCGACCAGGTCGAGGTTGACGCTCTCCATCTTCCAGTCGCTCGCGAAGGTGAGGATGGCCCCCACCACGATCAGGGCTATGCAACCGCCTATACCGCGCACAGGAATCGCCTCCACAGGGGTCTGCTTGGTGACCCGCGGGTACCCGGCGAACGGACGCGGAAACGCCGCCGCCGCCCGGGAGTTCGGGCGGCGGCGGCGGCGGATCCGGGGCGGGTGGTCCGGCTACGCGGGGACCCAGGCGTAGCAGCCCGTCGAGCGGAAGGTGGAGGTGCCGGCCGGGACGGTGGCGGTGATCCTGTCGCCGGCCTTGAGCGGGGCCTGCGGTCCCGAGGCGAGCACGGCGCCGTCCTTGTCCGTGGCCTCCCAGGTGCAGGTGGTGCTCTGGGTCAGCGCCCGGTAGGTGCCGGGGGCCGGAGCGGTGGCCGGGGCGTCGCCGAACCCCCGGGCCGCGACGGCCAGGACCGGCTTCTGCTCGGGGCACAGCAGCTCGACGGCGTCCTTCGCTCCGGTGATGTCGCCGGAGATGATGGCGGCGGCCGCCGCGTCCTTGTCCCGCTTGGCGGTGCGTTCGATCCGCTGGCAGGTCTCCTGGCCGTTCTGGAGGACGGCGGCCGGGTCCGTCTTCGCGGGGACGCGGCCGCTCAGGTACTTCTTCTCGTTCTCCTTGAAGGTGCCCGTCTTCGGGGTCAGCTTCGCGTCCGGCAGGACCGGGCCCGTCGGCTTGGCATCGGGAGCGCCGGGCGCGGCGGGCGCGGCGGTCCCGGGCGGGGCGTCCGCCGGGTCGGGGACCGAGGACGAGGCCGGCGGCTTCGGCGTGGCCGCGGCGTCGGCGGAGGCCTTGCCGTCGCCGTCGGACCCGCAGGCGGTCAGCGTCAGGGCGGCGGCCAGGAGGACGGCGGCCGCGGCGGGGCGTCGGTGCATCAGGTGGCTCCCGTACGGGGTCGGAAAGGCGTACGGGGCCCGGCAGGTGTCGACCGGGCCCCGTACGCCGTCAGGCGGTTACTTCTGGCCGAAGGTGAGGATCAGCTGCGGAGCGGCGTCCGCGGCCGTCGACTCCGAGGACCACAGCCACATGGCGTCGGTGCCCGTGCTGGTCAGGCCGAGGCTGTAGCCGCTGCCCAGCACGGCGGAGACCGCGGTGGTGTCCAGCTCGACGTTCTGTACGGCCGATCCGTCCGGCACGCCCGCGATGGTGCCGAGCGGGGTGGTGCCGAGGGTGGGCTTGGTGTTGAACGTCGTGCCCGTGCCGCTCCAGCTGCCGGTGACCGGGACCACGGAGACGGTGTCGGCGGTGCCGGCCCCGGCCTGGGTGGAGGTCTTGAACTGGAGGGAGGCGCTCTTGAGGACCTGCCCGGACGGTGCGGCCGGGAGGGTGAAGCGCAGGTAGGACTCGTACGCGGAGCTGCCGCGGACGGCGAGCTGCGTGGACGTGCCGTACGCGGCGCTCGGGGCGCCCTGGTTGATGTAGGTGTCCTCCGACGCGACGACCTTGGCGACCGTGTCGGTGGGCGCCTTGGCCAGGTCGAAGTGGGACTTGACCTGGGCCTGGGTGAGCGCCGACGGGTAGACGGCCGTCTCGTCGAGGGATCCGGCGAAGAAGTTGCTGGTCGGACGGGTCGGCCAGCTGCTCAGGTTGTCGCCGCCCACGTGCCAGAAACCGGTGTAGGGAGTGGAGTTGACGGCGCTGTTGGTGCCCTTGTTCTGGCCGTCGACGTAGAGCGTCATGCCGCCGGGACCCTGCGTGCCGACGACGTGGTGCCACTTGTTGTCGTTGTACGTCTCGAACAGACCGGTGCTGATGGTGCGGGCGGAGCCGTTGTAGACGCCGAAGACCAGCCGGCCGGTGTTGGTCATGTAGAGCTGCTTGTCGTAGGAGCCGCTCGCGTTGACCGTGTTGTTGCCGAAGCCGATCAGCTTGCCACCGCGCGTGGTGTTGGTCTTGAACCACGTCTCGACGGAGAAGGCGGCACCGACCGACTGGCGGTGGTCGCTGTAGACCTGCTGCGTGGTGCCGTTGAAGCCCATCGCCGTGCTGGTGCCGGTGATCGCGCCGGGGCTCTGGCGCAGCGTGGGGGCGGCCACCTGGACGCCGCCGGTGTTGCCGGAGACCGAGGAGTCGGCCACGTACGGGCTGACGGTGTCGTCGTAGCGCCAGTACAGGTTGGCGCCGTCCGCGCGGACCTTGTCCGGGTAGGACTGGACCGAGGTCGGCACGGTGACCGAGACGTTCGCCGACAGGGCGCTGGTGTTGCCCGCGCCGTCGGTGGCGGTGACCCGGTAGCTGTAGGCCTGGCCGCCCTTGACGGTGGTGTCGGTCCAGGAGGCCTGCGGGCGCTCCCACTCCAGGGAGTCCGCCGCGACCGTGGCGATCGGGGTCGCCGAGCCGTTGCGGTAGATCCGGTACGTCAGCTTGCTGTCGTCCTGGTCGTAGCTGGTGCGCCAGCGGACCTGGGCCTCGCCGGGCTTGACGCTGCCCGCGCTGGCGACCGGGGTGGTCGGGGCGCCGACGTCGCCGGTGGAGGCGAAGCGGGTCAGGGCCTGCTGCGGCTCGCCGTTGATGAGGGTGAACTCACCGCCGACCCACATGTACTTGACGTCGGCCTTCTCCGAAACGGACATGACGCGCGGGCCGATGCCCTCGCCGATGCCGTCGTTCGCGGTGGGGTGCCAGCCCAGCTTCGGCGGGCTCGGCACGAAACCGTCCACGGGCGCGGGGGCGGCACCCTGGTGGTCGGTCTGCTGGGCCAGCAGGAAGTTGCGCTTGCCGTCGGGGAACTGGTTCTCCAGCGAGCAGTCGTGCGCGTGCGAGGAGCTGTAGAGCACCCCGTCGTAGGGCAGCACGTACTGGGTGGCGCCCAGGCAGCGGTCGCGCCACTTCTCGTTGAAGGAGGTGTCGAGGCCGATGCGGCCGTCGAAGACGCCGCCGCCCGAACCCTCGTTGCCGGTGTAGTAGCCCGTCGCGTCGGCCGCGATGTGCTTGACCACCGAGTTGGAGGGGATGGTGGAGTAGGTCTTGGCGACGGCGCCCGTGGTGGCGTTGACGACCGCCAGGGCGTGCGTGTTGGAGCCGTTGACCGAGAAGAAGTCCCCGCCGAGCAGGACGTTCTTGCCGTCGTTGCTGAGCTGGATCGCGCGGCCCGGCTCGTCCGCGTTGGCGGTGAACGGCTTGAGGGCGCCGGAGCCGGCGTCGACCGCGGCGAACCGCTCGCGGGTCTGGCCCTCGACCGTACCGAAGTCGCCGCCGAGGTAGAGCGTGTCGTCGGTGACGGCGAGCGCGCGCACGGTGGCGGGGACGCTCGGGTGGAACGATGCCTTGGGGGTGCAGCTCGCGATGTCGATCGCCGCGAGGCTGGAGACCGGGGTGCCGTTGACGGCGCCGAAGTAACCGCCCGCGTACAGGGTCTTCTTGTCCTTCGAGACGGCGAGCGCCCGGACGGTCGCGGTGCCGTCGCCGACCGTGAAGTCCAGCTTGCAGCTGGTGGGGTTGCCGGTGGCGGCGTCGAGCGCCACGAAGTTCACGGCGTCCTGCTCGGTGCCGGCGCTGCCGTCGGGCGGCCGGACCGCCGAAAAGGTGCCGCCGGCGAAGACGGTGCCGTCCGCCTGGTCCATGGCAAAGACGACGCCGTTCGGCTGCCACGTGGGCAGTTCGTCGGCGGTGAATGCCACGGGCGGCGTGATGGCGGACGCCTCGGGCATCAGCACCAGGCCAAGGCCGGTGCCGGCACCGGCCAGTGACAGGGCGAGGGCAGCAGTCAGCCCTCTGGATCTACGCATGAGCCCCCCAGGGCAATCGCCCGGTTTGATGGCTGGAACTATCCGAACAGCCATATGTACTGGCGCAGACTAGGGCTCACGCGAGTGCCCGGTCACCTCCCTTGACCCATTGCATACCAACTTGGAATCAACCGGGTTCAGCACGGAGGGCGCATCTCAGACATACGGCAGGTTTGCCCCGGTCACCCCCACGCGGAAATGCGGAGATGACCGGGACACGGCAAATCGTAGGGGAAGTCGGGAGCCTCAGCGGTCGATGCGGACGCTCGCGCCCGCCAGCTGGTCCTCGACCTGACGGACGTCCGCGTCCACCATGATCCGGGCCAGTTCGGGCACCAGGACCGACGGCTTCCAGCCGAGGAGCTCCTGGGCCTTGGACGCGTCGCCGATGAGGGCGTCGACCTCGCTCGGGCGCTCGTACTTGGGGTCGTAGCGCACGTGCTCGTTCCAGTCCAGGCCCGCGTGGGTGAAGGAGGACTCGACGAACTCGCGGACGGTCGCGGCGACCCCGGTGGCCACCACGTAGTCGGTCGGCTCGTCCTGCTGGAGCATCCGCCACATCGCGTCCACGTACTCCGGGGCGTAGCCCCAGTCGCGGACGGCGTCCAGGTTGCCGAGGTAGAGGTGGTCCTGGAGGCCGGCCTTGATCCGGGCGACCGCGCGGGTGATCTTGCGGGTCACGAAGGTCTCGCCGCGGCGCGGGGACTCGTGGTTGAAGAGGATCCCGTTGACCGCGAACATGCCGTACGCCTCGCGGTAGTTCACCGTGGTCCAGTAGGCGAACACCTTCGCGGCGCCGTACGGGCTGCGCGGGTGGAAGGGGGTGCCCTCGTTCTGCGGCGGCGGGGTCGCGCCGTACATCTCGGAGGACGAGGCCTGGTAGATCCGGGTGTCCACGCCGCTGGCCCGGATGGCCTCCAGCAGCCGCAGCGCGCCCAGGCCCGTGACGTCACCGGTGTAGAGGGGGGCGTCGAAGGAGACCCGGACATGGGACTGCGCGCCCAGGTTGTACACCTCGTCGGGGCGTATGTCGCGCAGCAGGTTCACCAGGGCGACGCCGTCGGAGAGGTCGGCGTGGTGCAGGACGAAGGACCGGTTGGCGGTCTGCGGGTCCTGGTAGACGTGGTCGATCCGCTCCGTGTTGAAGCTGGAGGACCGCCGCACGAGCCCGTGCACCGTGTAGCCCTTGGAGAGCAGGAGCTCGGCGAGGTACGAGCCGTCCTGTCCGGTGACGCCGGTGATCAGTGCGGTCTTGCCCATGGGGTCCCCCAGGTTGTCGTTGCTGTGCGTCGTGGTGAGGCGGTGCCTCGGGTGTGCGCGGGTCGCGCGGACCGGGCCCCGGCGGGGGGCGTACCGGGCGTTCGGGCCGGGCTCCGTAACCGGATCCGTACCGTACTTCCTCGCCGGGGAGCCTCCGTGCCCGGGGCGCCCGGCAGCGGGTCCCGGAGGCCGGGGTGTGCGCGGGAGCGGGGCGGCGGACTGGCATCATCGGCGGTATGACAAGTTCGCCGCTCCTGCCGCCGCACGCCCGCGTCTTCGTCGCCGGACACCGCGGCCTCGTGGGGTCCGCCGTCGTGCGCCGCCTGACCGCCGACGGCCACGAGGTGCTCACCCGCGGCCGCGCCGACCTCGACCTGCGCGACGCCGCCGCGACCGGGGCGTACCTGCGCGACGTGCGTCCGGACGCGGTCGTGCTGGCCGCCGCCAAGGTCGGCGGCATCATGGCCAACAGCACCTACCCGGTGCAGTTCCTGGAGGACAACCTCGCCATCCAGCTGAGCGTCATCGCCGGGGCGCACGCCGCCGGCGTGGGCCGGCTGCTCTTCCTCGGGTCCTCCTGCATCTACCCGAAGCTCGCCCCGCAGCCCATCCGCGAGGACTCCCTGCTGACCGGCCCGCTGGAGCCCACCAACGAGGCGTACGCCCTCGCGAAGATCGCCGGCATCGTCCAGGTCCAGTCGTACCGCAAGCAGTACGGGGCCTCGTACGTCTCGGCCATGCCCACGAACCTCTACGGGCCGGGCGACAACTTCGACCTGGAGTCCTCGCACGTCCTGCCCGCCCTGATCCGCCGCTTCCACGAGGCCGCGGCGCAGGGGCGCGAGGAGGTCACCCTGTGGGGATCGGGCACCCCGCGACGGGAGTTCCTCCACGTCGACGACCTCGCGGCTGCCTGCGCGGTGCTGCTGGCCGAGTACGACGGCGACGAGCCCGTGAACATCGGCTGCGGCGAGGACCTCACCATCAGGGCGCTGGCCGAAACCGTCGCCGAGGTGACCGGCTTCCGCGGCCGCCTGGTCTGGGACACCTCGAAGCCGGACGGGACCCCGCGCAAGCTGCTCGACGTCTCCCGTCTGACCTCGCTGGGCTGGAAGCCGGGCATCGGGCTGCGCGACGGCATCGCCTCCACCTACCGCTGGTGGCTCGACCAGGGCCGGCAGGGCTGACTCCACCACGGCCCCTCAGTACGCTCCGCGACCGTCGACGACGGCGCGGATCGTACGGCCCATCACGTCGACGTCACTGGTGAACGACCAGTTGTCGACGTACTGAAGATCTAGCTGAATCGTTTCGTCCCAGGACAGGTCCGACCGCCCGCTGATCTGCCACAGGCCGGTCATGCCGGGCCGCACGGTGAGCCGGCGCAGTTCGACCTCGTCGTACCGCGCCACCTCCTCGGGCAGCGGCGGACGCGGGCCGACCAGGGACATGCTGCCGGTCAGCACGTTGAACAGCTGGGGCAGTTCGTCCATCGAGGTGCGGCGCAGGAGCCGGCCGGCCCGGGTCACCCGCGGGTCCCGGCGCATCTTGAACATCAGGCCGTCGTTCTCGTTGGCCCCCGCCAGCTCGGCCTTCATCCGGTCGGCGTCCACCACCATCGTGCGGAACTTCCACATGACGAACGGGACGCCGTCGCGTCCGATCCGGCGCTGGCTGTAGAAGGCGGGACCGCGCGAGCCGAGCCGGATCGCCAGGACCACCGCCAGGAACAGCGGGGCGAGCAGCAGCAGTCCGGCCGCCGCCCCGGCCCGGTCCAGCGCCGACTTGAGCAGGGTCTGCATCCCC
Organism: Streptomyces sp. NPDC048507; assembly: GCF_043199995.1. Lineage (NCBI taxonomy): Bacteria > Bacillati > Actinomycetota > Actinomycetes > Kitasatosporales > Streptomycetaceae > Streptomyces > Streptomyces sp. NPDC048507. Next base: position 300,275 of record NZ_JBICWZ010000005.1, read on the forward strand.
CTGCGCAGGGGCGGCGCGACGCGCAGGACGGCGAGCCCGCCCGCGGAGAGGGTTTCCAGCCGCTTGACGGATATCTCCACCAGCCCGGGGAAGACGGCCAGCTCCAGGCCCTCGTCGTGCAGCGCCCAGGCCATTCGGCGCAGCCGCTCCCCCGCGAACCGGGTGCCCGGCGCCACCAGCACCAGGTCGGCGTGGTGGCTGCGGACGGCGCCGAGGACGGCGGGCCAGTCACCGGCCGCCGCCTCGGGCATCGCGGCCTCCAGCCGCGCGGCGACGGGTACCCCGCTGGCCGGCGCCCCCTCGCCGACCGGCACCACGCCGACGACGACGTACGGGTGGTCGGTACGGGCGGCGAGGCGGGAGATGACGTGTTCGGCGGCGCCGGGTTCGCCGATCACCAGCACCCGGCTGACGGCCTGCGCCTCGCGGCGGGCGGCCGACAGGTGGCGGTAGGTCAGTTTGTGGCAGGCGACGGTGACGAGGAGGGCGGGCAGCAGGGCCCCGAGGGCGGCCAGCCGGGGGGTGCTCTCGCCGGTCAGCACACGGGCGACGGCCAGGACACCGATGAGAATCAGCCAGTCGTGCACGACGGGCAGCACGCCGCGGGATTCTCCCAGCGTCCGCGAGGCGTAACGTCGGCGCAGGCCCTGCACTCCGGTCCACGCCACGGCGGCGGTGAGCGCGCAGGCGACGGGCCTGGCCTGCTGGGCGGCGTCGAAGACCAGGCCGACGGGCACGGCGGCACCGACGAAGTCCGCGGTCACGGCGGCGGGCAGGTACCGGCGGGCCTTGTCACCGAGCCGCCGCGCCGGAGCGGTTGTCAGCCCCTCCGTATCAGCGGCCGGCCTGGCCACACTTTGCGCAGGAAAATGAACATGCCTCATGGGCCCCCCTGGCACGTGGTCTATGGCGGCGGCGCGTGCCCGTGACTTCCCCTGGCGACGGGCATCGGTCGCACCGGGAAACAGTACGACAAACACCCGTACGTTAAATGCCGTTTGGGTTAACGGCGCCTCTCGTTGCCCAAGCGTTAGCAACCGGTATCAACTATTCCGAGCCTCGGGCCACTTCCTTGCACACGAAGGTGAATGGTTCGGATACCGGATACGTATCTTCGGACAACGAACTGTTTCCAGCCAACCTTTTGACGCGGCCCTGACATCACGACCCACAGATGGCACTCTTCGACCGTTCATCGCACCAGCCCTGATCTGCCCGGAGGCCCACCCAGCCATCCGGAACCCCCCTTGCAGAAGGAGTCTGCGTTGAGTTCCACCCCCCAGAGGCGTGCCACTGCGGCCTCAGCACTCGTAGCCGCGGCAGCCCTGCTCGCCGTAGGCATACAGGCCGGTACCGCCAACGCCGACGCCACCGCGTCGCAGGCCGCCAAGGTCGCCCAGCCCAATCCGGGCGCGGCCAATCTCGCACTCAGCGCCTCGGAGCGTGCGACGCTCCTGGCGGACGCCAACTCCACCACCGTGCAGGCCGCCAAGGCCCTCGGCCTCGGCAGCGGCGAGAAGCTCGTCGTCCGCGATGTGGTCAAGGACGCGGACGGCACCACGCACACCACGTACGAGCGGACCTACAACGGTCTGCCCGTCCTCGGCGGCGACCTCACGGTCCACGCCAAGGGTGGTGTCACCAAGAGCGTGACCAAGGCCACCAACCACGAGATCAAGGTCGCGGACACCTCCGCCACCGTGACCCCGTCGGCCGCCGAGGGCACCGCCTTCGCCGCGCTGTCGGCCTCCGGCGGCAAGGACGCCAAGGCCGAGCAGGGGGCCCGCAAGGTGATCTGGGCCGCCGAAGGCGCCCCGGTCCTCGCCTACGAGACCGTCGTCGGCGGCTTCCAGAGCGACGGCGTCACCCCGAGCAAGCTGCACGTGATCACCAACGCCAAGACCGGCGCGAAGATCACCGAGTGGCAGGCCATCGAGAAGGGTGTCGGCAACACCCAGTACAGCGGCCAGGTCACCCTGGGCACCTCGCAGTCGGGCAGCAACTACACGCTGACGGACGCCGGCCGGGGCAACCACAAGACCTACGACCTGAACGGGGGCAGCTCCGGCACCGGCACGCTCTTCTCGAGCACGTCCGACACCTGGGGCAACGGCTCTCCGTCCAACCGTCAGACCGCCGGCGCCGACGCCGCCTACGGCGCGCAGCTGACGTGGGACTACTACAAGAACGTGCACGGCCGCAACGGCCTGCGCAACGACGGCGTGGCCCCGTACAGCCGGGTCCACTACGGCAACGCGTACGTCAACGCGTTCTGGGACGACTCCTGCTTCTGCATGACCTACGGCGACGGCCAGGGGAACAACAAGCCCCTCACCTCCATCGACGTGGCCGCGCACGAGATGACCCACGGCCTCACCTCCGTCACGGGCAACATGACGTACAGCGGTGAGCCCGGCGGTCTGAACGAGGCGACCTCCGACATCATGGCGGCGAACGTCGAGTTCACGGCGAACAACCCCAACGACGTCGGTGACTACCTCGTCGGCGAGAAGATCGACATCAACGGCAACGGCACGCCGCTGCGCTACATGGACAAGCCGAGCAAGGACGGGTCCTCCAAGGACTCGTGGTACTCCGGCCTCGGCGGCATCGACGTCCACTACTCGTCGGGCCCGGCCAACCACGTCTTCTACCTGATGTCCGAGGGCTCGGGCGCCAAGGTCATCAACGGGGTCAGCTACAACTCGCCGACCTCGGACAACCTCCCGGTCACCGCGATCGGCCGCGAGGCCGCCGCGAAGATCTGGTTCCGCGCGCTGACGGTGGGCTACTTCAAGTCCAACACCAACTACGCGGCCGCCCGTACGGCGACCCTCCAGGCCGCCACCGACCTGTACGGCGCGAACTCGGTCATCTACAACAACGTGGCCAACGCCTGGGCCGGCATCGCCGTCGGCGCCCGGCCGCCGGCCAGCGGCGTCTCGGTGACCGCGATCCCGAACCAGACCACCCAGATCAACACCGCGGTGAGCCTCCAGGTCCAGGCCACCAGCACGAACCCGGGTGCGCTGAGCTACGCGGCGACCGGCCTGCCGGCCGGCCTGTCGATCAACTCCTCCACCGGCCTGATCTCCGGCACGGCCACCACCGCGGGCACGTCCAACGTGACCGTCACGGTGACCGACTCGGCGAGCAAGACCGGCACGACGTCGTTCACCTGGACGGTCGGGACCTCCCAGCAGAACGTCTTCGAGAACACGAACGACTACGCGATCAACGACAACGCCACGGTCGAGTCGCCGATCACCGTGTCGCGCTCCGGCAACGCGCCGAGCACGCTCAAGGTGGACGTCGACATCAAGCACACGTACGTCGGTGACCTGAAGGTCGACCTCGTCGCCCCCGACGGCTCCGTCTACAACCTGCGCAACCGCACCGGCGGCAGCGCGGACAACATCATCCAGAGCTTCACCGTGAACGCCTCCTCCGAGGCCGCCAGCGGTGTCTGGAAGCTGCGCGTCGCGGACCTCGCGTCCGCCGACACCGGCAAGATCGACAGCTGGAAGCTCACCTTCTGATCCCTCCGGGGAACGCGGTGAACCACAGCTGAACCGATGGACACGGGGCCGCCCGGGAGAAGACCTCCCCGGGCGGCCCTGTTCCATGTGCCCCCGGACCGCAGGACCTTCGGCGTCAGGCCGGGACCTTCGGCGCGGGGCCGCGGGCGGCGGCGGGGAGATAGTGGAACCAGCGAACCTACGCAACCGTAGGTTCGGGTGACCACCGAGTGACGGACGTGCCGCATGCCCCAGTCCCCCACGAACGCACCCGCCCCGGCGCACCCCTGGCTGATCCAGGGCGGCATGGGCGTCGGCGTCTCCGGCTGGCGCCTGGCCCGGGCCGTGTCCGTCACCGGCCAGCTCGGCGTCGTCTCCGGAACCGCGCTGGACGTCGTACTGGCCCGGGTGCTGCAGAGCGGCGACCCGGGCGGTCACGCCCGCCGCGCCCTGGCCGCCTTCCCGCTCCCCGAGCTCGCCCAGACCGCGCTGGACTGCTACTTCCGCGAGGGCGGCCCGCCCGACGACACCGCCCCGCTGCGCACCACCCCCCGGCTGCGCGCGACCGGCGGGGCGCAGGCGGAGGTCCTCACCGTCCTCGGCAACTTCGTCGAGGTGTGGCTCGCCAAGGAGGGACACGATGGTGTCATCGGCATCAACTACCTGGAGAAGATCCAGCTGGCCACCGCCCCCGCGATGTTCGGCGCGATCCTGGCAGGCGTCGACCACGTGCTCGTGGGCGCGGGAGTCCCCGGTCAGATCCCGGCCCTCGCCACCCGGCTGGCGCGCTACGAGCGCTGCGTCACCCGGATCGCGGTAGAGGGCGACGAGGAACCCCTGGACCACCTCTTCGATCCGGCCGCGCTGCTGGCGGGGCACCTGCCCGGTCCGCTGCGCCGCCCGCGGGTGCTGGCCATCGTCTCGCTCCCGGTGCTGGCCGCGTACCTGGCCCGGGACGCGGCCACCCGCCCGGACGGGTTCGTCATCGAGACCAGCGGGGCGGGCGGCCACAGCGCCCCGCCGCGCGGGCCGATGCACCTGGACGCGGCCGGCGAGCCCGTCTACGGCCCCCGGGACCATCCCGACCTGGCGAAGATGGCCGCGCTCGGGCTGCCGTTCTGGCTCGCGGGCGGGCAGGCGAGCCCCGAGGCGGTGGCCGCCGCCCGGGCGCAGGGAGCGGCGGGGGTGCAGATCGGCAGTGCCTTCGCGCTGTGCGAGGAGTCCGGGATGGCCCGGCACCTGCGCGAGGAGCTCCTCGGCCGGGCGCACGCCGGCACCCTGACGGTCCGCAACGACCCGGCGGCCTCACCGACCTCGTTCCCCTTCAAGGTGGCGGAGCTGGCGGGGACGGTCTCGGAGCCGGAGGTGGCCGCGGCCCGGCGCCGGGTCTGCGACCTGGGTTTCCTGCGCACGCCCGTACGGGGTCCGCGCGGACTGGTCTACCGGTGCGCGGCGGAGCCGGTGGCCGCGTACGTCCGCAAGGGCGGCACGGCGGCGGACGCGGAGGGCAAGCGGTGCCTGTGCAACGGGCTGCTGGCCACGATCGGGCTGGCCCAGCGGCGGCCGGGCGGGCGCACGGAGCCGCCCCTGGTCACGATCGGCAAGGACCTGTCGTTCCTGCCCCGGCTGTCCCCGGACGCCTCCCCCTACACGGCGGCCGACGTGGTGCGGTGGCTGTCGGCGGGAGCGGGAGCGGCGGCGCGCCCCTGAGGCCGGACGGACGGACGGGCCCGGCGCCCCCCAGGGGGTGCCGGGCCCGTCCGCGCGCGGGGCTCGATCAGCTCATCGAGCCCATGACGCGGCCGAAGAGCTCGCCCGCGCGGTGCTGCACGGTGCGCGGGGCGGCGCTGCGGTCCTCGTCGTAGCGGTCGTCCCAGTTGTTGTCGTCGTCGTGGTGACCGCCGTGGTGTTCGCGGGCCGGCTTGAAGAGGACGGACCGGACGTTGAGGCCGTCCGCCCGCTCGCCCGGCCGCAGGGTCTCCTGGGCGTCTCCGCCGCAGCTGCCGTCCCGGAAGAGGACCGCCAGGGATTCCGTCTCGTTCTTCACGGCGAAGGCCGGGTGGCGCTGGGCGTGGGTGAGCTGGTAGCAGGTGTCGTTGTCGCCGGGGTGGATCTGCCCGGTGCGGGTGTCACCGTCCCCGTCGGCGAAGCGGTAGTAGAGGACGCCGAGGCCGTCGTGGTGCGGGTCGGCCAGCGACGCTCCGGCGGTCGGCAGGACGAGCGCGAGGGAGGCCAGGAACGCGGCGGCGGTGGTGCGCAGACGCATGAAAGCTCCGTTTCTCGGGTTCCGTGGGTGCCCTTCCGGTGGGCATCCGCGGGCAGCGTAGGAGCGGAGCGGACGCCGGAAACGGTGCGGCATGCGCAGTGCGTTCGAAGGTTCACCCTCCCGGAGCGCCCGTGAGCCATCCGCCCGGCCGCCCCGCCGGGCGTCCGGGCGGGGCGGCCGGGCGGGCCGCCGCCAGGGGCGGCGGGCCGGGGTCAGGCCGGGGTGCGGTCCCCGGGGCCGCCCTGCGCCGGTACGGGTGCCTGCCCGGGCCGCCCGGCCGCGGGGGCGGTGGGGGCGCCGGCGGCGGCGGCCGGGCGGCGGATCAGCAGGACCACCACGAGCGCGCCCGCCAGGCCCATCGCCCCCGAGGCCACGAAGGTGTCCCGCAGCCCGCTCGCGAAGGCGGCCTCCACCCACTCCCGCGCGGCCGGGGCCGCCGCGAGCAGCTGCCCGGCCCCGCCGGAGGCCAGCACGTCGGCGCTCTCGCGCGGCTGCCCGCCGAGCCCGGAGACCAGCCCGGAGTGGAACACCACGCCCAGCACCGCGATGCCGAGGGCGTTGCCCAGCTGCCGGGCGGTGTTCAGCGCGCCGCCCGCCATGCCCGCCCGGGCCGGGGCCACCGCGGCCATCGCGGTCGCCGCCAGCGGCGGGGTCGCCATGCCCACGCCGATACCGGTCAGGACCAGCCCCGGCACCAGCGCCGCCCAGCCGTCCCCGGCGTCCAGCATCCAGGCCTGGAGCAGCGCCCCGACGCCGATCAGCAGCAGCCCGCCGCCGATGCTCAGCCGCGCGGGGGCCCCGTGCAGCAGGCGCCCGGCCACCGCCGAGACCGCGAAGGCGGCCAGGCTCAGCGGGACCAGGACCAGGCCCGCCCGGACCGGCCCCATGCCCTCGGCGGACTGCAGCCACAGGGAGACGTACATCAGGTACGAGAAGGCGGCCCCGGACAGCAGCAGGCCGCCCGCCATGACGGCGACGAAGTTCGGGCTGCGGAACAGCGAGAGGTCCAGCATCGGCCGGGAGCTGCGCAGTTCGATCACCACGAAGGCGGCGAAGGCGGCCGCGGCCAGCCCCAGCAGGCCCAGGGTGGCGGCGGAGGTCCAGCCGTTCTCACCGACCCGGATCAGGGCGTACGTCAGGGCGCCGGCACCCGCCGTGAAGGTGGCCATGCCGGGCAGGTCCAGGCCGGTGGCGTGCGGATTGCGGGACTCGGCCACGGCCTTGAGCGTCACCCAGACGGCCACGGCGCAGACGGGCAGGTTGATGAAGAAGATCCAGCGCCAGCCGAAGTGCTCGGTCAGCAGGCCGCCGATGATCGGTCCGGCCGCGGCGGCGGCGCCGTTGACCGCGCCCCAGACGCCGAAGGCGACACCGCGGTCGCGGCCCTGGTAGGCGGAGCTGAGCAGGGCCATGGTGGTGGCGAACATCGCGGCGCCGCCGAGGCCCTGTACGGCGCGGAAGGCGATCAGCGTGGCGGGGCCGGTGGCCAGGCCGCAGGCCAGCGAGGCGGCGGCGAAGACCGCGAGCCCGCCGAGGTAGACGCGGCGGCGCCCGATCCGGTCGGCGAGCGATCCGGCGCCGAGCAGCAGGGCGGCCAGGGCGAGGGCGTAGACGTCCATCACCCACTGGAGGCCGGCGAAGCCGGTGTCCATGTCCTCGGCCATGTCGGGCAGGGCGACGGTCACGATCGTGACGTCGACCAGGAGCATGAAGGCCCCGAGGCAGACCGCCGTCAGGGGTAGCCATTTACGCATGGGAGGTCTCCTCGGGAACCGGGCGGGGGGTGGTCCCAAGGTGACAGCCCGACGGGCCGCACCCCCATCCAGGACCCGTTCGCCGACGGATTTCCGCTACCCGGGGCCCTGCGATGATGGAAACCATGAAAGACGCGGAGCTCGACGCCTTCGACATGTCGCTCATCCAGGCCCTGATGATCGACGGGCGGGCCACCTTCAGCCGGCTCGCGCAGGTGCTGGAGGTGTCGGACCAGACCGTCGTGCGCCGCTACCGCAGGCTGCGCACCAGCGGGCTGCTGCGGGTGGTCGCGCTGCCGATGGGCCCGCGGGTCGGCCTGTTCGAGTCCTGGCTGCGGGTGCAGTGCGCGCCGGACGCCTCGCTCGCGGTCGCCGAGGCGCTGGCCCGCCGCCCGGACGTCGCCTGGGTGAACCTGGGCTCCGGCGGCACCGACATCCACTGCACCACCCGCGCCCGCACCCGGGAGGACCGCGACGGGCTGCTCCTGGACAAGCTGCCGCGCACCCGCCGGGTGACCGGGGTCAGCGCGCACACCATCCTGCGCATGTACACGGGCGGCCCGGAACGCTGGTTCGGCCTGGACGTGCTGCGGCCGGACCAGGTGGCCGCGCTGGAGCAGCCCGCCCCGACGGGCGGTACGGAGCGGTACACGATGGACGCCACCGAGCTGTCCCTGCTGGCCGTGCTGCGCCGCGACGGCCGTACGGGCTACCCGGAGCTGGCCCGGGCCACCGGGCTGTCGGAGTCCACGGCCCGGCGCCGGGTGGAGCGGCTGCGCGCCGAGGGGGCGGTCTACTTGGACGTGGAGATCGTGCCGCGCACGCTGGGCTTCGAGGCCGAGACCGTACTGATGGCGACCGTGAAGCCGGCCCTGCTGGCCGAGGTGGGGGCGGCCCTGGGCGGGTACCCGGAGGTGCCGTTCGCGGCGGCGGTGACCGGGACGGCGAACCTGCTGGCGGTGGTGGTCTGCCGGGACACCGACGCGCTGTACACGTTCCTGACCGAGCGGGTCGGCGCGCTGCCCGGGATCCGGCAGGTGGAGGTGGTGCCGACGCTGCGCAACATCAAGCGCGCCGGGATGCTGGTGGAGGACGGGCGGCTGGTCGACCCGCCGCCCGTCCCCTGAGCCGCGCCGTCAGCGCAGCAGTACGCCGCCCACCGGTTCGGCGTCCGGCGGCGCGGCGACCAGGCCCAGTTCGGCCGGGGTCGCCAGCAGCGGGTGCGCCGGCAGCACCCGTACGGTGTACCCGAAGGGCCCCGTACGGTCGAGGGCGAGCGGGCCCTCGTAGACCCAGCGGCCCTCCAGGTCGGGACCGGCGGCGGGCTTGAGCGGGAAGCTGCGCCCGTCGCGGATCACGTCCTGGGCGTCGACCCGGCCCGCGACGGCCTGCACCTCGACGTCCTCGGGCGCGAGCGAGTCCAGCGCGACCCGGACCCGCAGGGTCAGGGTGGCGCCGAGCTCGGCGGTGCCGCCGACGGGCGCCTCGGCGACCGCCTCGACGTGTTCGACGGCAACCCGGGGCCAGGCCGCCCGGGCGCGCCCCTTCCACGCGGCCAGGTCCCGCGCGGCGGCGGGGTCCAGGGCCCGGTGGGAGAGGGCGGCGGGGGCGTAGAGCCGCTCGACGTACTCCCGTACCATCCGCCCCGCGAGCACCTTCGGGCCCAGGGACACCAGGGTGCGGCGGACCATCTCGATCCAGCGCACGGGCAGTCCGCTGCGCCCCGCCCGGTCGTAGAACCGGGGCGCGACCCGGCTCTCGATCAGCTCGTAGAGGGCGTTCGCCTCCAGGTCGTCGCGCCGGTCCTCGTCCGTTCCGAGGCCGTCGGCGGTGGGAATGGCCCAGCCGAAGTCGGGCTCGAACCACTCGTCCCACCAGCCGTCCAGGACGGAGAGGTTGAGGCAGCCGTTGAGCGCGGCCTTCATCCCGCTGGTGCCGCAGGCCTCCAGCGGGCGCAAGGGGTTGTTGAGCCAGACGTCGCAGCCCGGGTAGAGCTTCTGCGCCATGGCCATGCCGTAGTCGGGCAGGAACACGATGCGGTGGCGCACCCGGGGGTCGTCGGAGAAGCGGACCAGCTCCTGGACGAGCCGCTTGCCGCCGTCGTCGGCGGGGTGGGCCTTGCCCGCGACGACGATCTGCACCGGCCGGTCGGGGTCCAGCAGCAGGCGGCGCAGCCGCTCGGGGTCGCGGAGCATCAGCGTGAGCCGCTTGTAGGAGGGCACCCGGCGGGCGAAGCCGATGGTCAGCACGTCGGGGTCGAGGACGGAGTCCACCCAGCCCAGCTCGGCGTCGGCCGCCCCCCGCTGCTTCCAGGAGGCGCGCAGCCGCTCCCGTACCTCCTGGACGAGCTGCTCGCGCAGGAGGCGGCGCACGTCCCACACGTCCTGGTCCGCGATCTGGGCCACCGCGTCCCAGCGGGGCGAACCGCCGACGGCGAGGGCGTCCTCGGTGCGGCCGGGCCCGATCTGGCGGGCGCCGAGCCGCATCACCTCGGGGGCCACCCAGGTCGGGGCGTGCACTCCGTTGGTGACGGACGCGATGGGGACGTCGGCCGCGTCGAAGCCCGGCCAGAGCCCGGCGAACATGCCGCGGCTGACGGCTCCGTGCAGGGTGGAGACGCCGTTGGCGCGCTGGGCGAGGCGCAGGCCCATGACCGCCATGTTGAACACCCCGGGGTCGCCGCCCGGGTAGGTCTCGGCGCCGAGCTCCAGGATCCGGTCGACGGGGACGGAGGGCAGTTCGCCGCCCTCTCCGAAGTGGCGGGCCACCAGGGGGCGCTCGAAGCGGTCGATGCCGGCGGGGACGGGGGTGTGGGTGGTGAAGACGGTGCCGGCGCGGACCGCCTCGACGGCGGCGTCGAAGCCGAGCCCCTGCTCCCCTTCGAGTTCCCTTATGCGTTCGAGGCCGAGGAAGCCGGCGTGGCCCTCGTTGGTGTGGAAGACCTCGGGGGCGGGGTGGCCGGTGATCGCGCAGTAGGTGCGGACGGCGCGGACCCCGCCGATGCCGAGCAGCATCTCCTGGAGGAGGCGGTGGTCGCTGCCGCCGCCGTAGAGCCGGTCGGTCACCTCGCGGGCGCCGGAGTCGTTGTCCTCGACGTCGGAGTCCAGGAGCAGCAGCGGGACCCGCCCGACGTGGGCCTGCCAGATGTGCGCGTGCAACGATCGTCCGCCGGGCAGGGTGAGCGACACCCGGGCGGGGGAGCCGTCCTCGTGGCGCAGCAGGGCCAGGGGCAGCTCGTGCGGGTCGAGGACGGGGTAGTGCTCCTGCTGCCAGCCGTCGCGGGAGAGGGACTGGCGGAAGTAGCCGTGCCGGTAGAGCAGACCGACACCGACGACGGGGACGCCGAGGTCGCTGGCGGCCTTGAGGTGGTCGCCGGCCAGGATCCCGAGACCGCCCGAATACTGGGGCAGGGCTGCGGTGATCCCGAATTCGGGGGAGAAGTAGGCGATGGCGGCGGGCAGCTCGGCGCTGTGCTCGTGGCTCTGGTACCAGCGGCCGCCGTGGACGTAGTCGTCGAGGTCGGCGACGGCCACGGCGAGGCGCCGCAGGAAGCGCCGGTCGGCGGCGAGCTCCTCCAGGCGGGCGGCGGGCACGGCGCCGAGGAGCCGGACGGGGTCGCCGCCGGCGGCCTGCCAGCCTTCGGGGTCGACGGATTCGAAGAGTTCGCGGGTTTCCGTATGCCACGACCAGCGCAGGTTGCGCGCGAGTTCGGCGAGCGGCATGAGGGACTCGGGGAGGACGGGGCGCACGGTGAATCGACGGATAGCCTTCACGTGTTCCACCTTCGCAGGGGATGACGGATCGGAGCGGCCGCACCACGCTGTGCACCCGCGCAACGCCCCCGGAAGGCTAGCGCCACCCCCCTCCCCCGGGCCATCCCGCCCCGGCCGGCGGCGGGCGGCGCGCGCCGCGCCCCGCGGACCGCGTTCGATACCGGCCGACTTGACGGAGCCTCGGCGGATGCCGGTCCGGGCCTTGGAGATCCGCGTGCCACTACGTACGAGTAGTTAACCGAGAGCGCGGATTGGGCGGGGTGTGAGTGGGGCAGGGCTCTGCGGGTACGCGAGGTACACGCACGGCGCACCCGCCACCAACCTTTCCCCGCCACCCGAGTGAACGCGGACAGGAGCGGCCATGCCCGCAGCCCAGCCGTCTTCCGAGCGGCTAGAAACAGAGCGAACAGAGCGTGCACTACCGGCTGCCCTCGCGGCCGGCCTGTTGTCACCGAGCCCTGCGAACTGCCCCCAGGTGATCCCATCATGATCGGTCGCATTCCCGTGCTGGACGTCCGCCCCGCCGTCGACTGCGGCGCCAGACCCGCCAAGGCGGTCGTGGACGAGGTCTTCGAAATTTCCGCAACCGTGTTCCGGGAGGGCCACGACGCCGTGGCGGCGCACGTCGTCCTGCGCGATCCCAGCGGGCGGCTGCGCCCGCCCGTTCCGCTGAGCGAGCTGGCCCCCGGCACCGACCGGTGGGGCGCCCGGGTGTCCGCCGAGATCGAGGGGAGGTGGACCTACACGGTCGAGGCGTGGAGCGATCCGGTCGCCACCTGGCGCGCGCACGCCGCCATCAAGATCCCGGCGGACCTCGACACCGGCCTGACCCTGCTGGAGGGCGCGGAGCTCTACACGCGGGCCGCGGCCAAGATTCCCAAGCGGGACGGCCGCGAGGCCGTACTGGCGGCCGCCGACGCGATGCGCGACGAGGACCGGCCGGCCGGCGCGCGGTACGCGGCGGCGCTCGCCCCCGCGGTCGACGCGGCGCTGGCCAGGCGCCCGTACCGGGAGCTGGTCAGCGCGGCCAAGGCGCTGCCCCTGCTGGTGGAACGCAAGCGGGCGCTCTTCGGTTCCTGGTACGAGATGTTCCCGCGCTCCGAGGGCGCGGTCCTCGAACCGGGCGCGGCGCCGGTCGGCGGAACCTTCCGCACGGCGGCCGAGCGGCTGCCGGCCATCGCCGCCATGGGCTTCGACGTCGTGTACCTGCCACCCATCCACCCCATCGGCTCCACCTACCGCAAGGGCCCCAACAACACTCTGTCAGCAGGCAGTTGGGATCCGGGCGTACCGTGGGCCATCGGCTCGACGGAGGGCGGCCACGACGCCGTCCACCCCGAGCTCGGCACGATCGAGGACTTCGACGCCTTCGTGGCCCGCGCCCGCGAGCTGCGCATGGAGATCGCGCTCGACTTCGCCCTCCAGTGCTCCCCGGACCACCCGTGGGTGGAGAAGCACCCGGAGTGGTTCCGCCACCGCGCGGACGGCACGATCGCCTACGCCGAGAACCCGCCGAAGAAGTACCAGGACATCTACCCGATCCACTTCGACACCGACATGGCCGGCATCGTCGCGGAAACGGTCCGGATCCTGCGGTACTGGATGGAGCACGGCGTACGGATCTTCCGCGTCGACAATCCGCACACCAAGCCCGTCGTCTTCTGGCAGAAGGTGATCGCGGACGTCAACAAGACCGACCCCGACGTGATCTTCCTGGCGGAGGCCTTCACCCGGCCCGCCATGATGCGCGCGCTCGCCGCCGTCGGCTTCCAGCAGTCGTACACGTACTTCACCTGGCGCAACACCAAGGCCGAGCTGACCGAGTACGTGACCGAGCTGGCCGGGACCCGTTCGGCCTCGGTGATGCGGCCGAACTTCTTCGTCAACACGCCCGACATCCTGCACGAGTACCTCCAGCACGGGGGCCGTCCGGCCTTCGAGGTGCGGGCCGTGCTCGCCGCCACCCTCTCCCCCACCTGGGGCGTCTACTCCGGCTACGAGCTCTGCGAGAACGAGCCGGTGCGCCACGGCAGCGAGGAGTACGCGGACTCCGAGAAGTACGAGCTGCGGCCGCGCGACTGGGCCGCCGCCGAACGCGAGGGCCGCTCCATCGCCCCGCTGATCACCACCCTGAACCGGGTGCGCCGGCGCAACCCCGCCCTCCAGCAGCTGCGCGACATCCACTTCCACACGACCGACAACGAACAGGTGATCGCCTATTCGAAGCACGCCGGAGCCAATTCCGTACTGGTGGTCGTCAACCTCGATCCGCACCACACCCAGGAGGCGACGGTCTCGTTGGACATGCCGGTACTCGGCCTCGACTGGCACGGGTCCCTCGCGGTGCGCGACGAGCTCACCGGCGAGACCTATCACTGGGGCAGGGCGAACTACGTGCGCCTAGAGCCGGGCCGAACGCCCGCGCACGTGCTGGCCGCTCTGCGACCGTCCCCGCCCACCGGAGGGTCACCCACCACATGATGATCAACGATCCCGTCCACGACACCTTCGAAGACACCCCCGCCAAGGACCGAGACCCCGACTGGTTCAAGCGGGCGGTCTTCTACGAGGTCCTCGTCCGCTCCTTCCACGACAGCAACGGCGACGGCGTCGGTGACCTCAAGGGGCTCACCGCCAAACTGGACTACCTCCAGTGGCTCGGCGTCGACTGCCTGTGGCTGCCGCCGTTCTTCGCCTCGCCCCTGCGCGACGGGGGCTACGACGTCGCCGACTACACCTCCGTCCTGCCCGAGTTCGGCGACCTCGCCGACTTCGTGGAGTTCGTGGACGCCGCGCACACCCGCGGCATGCGGGTGATCATCGACTTCGTCATGAACCACACCAGCGATCAGCACGAGTGGTTCCAGCAGTCGCGCAAGGACCCGGACGGGCCCTACGGCGACTACTACATGTGGGCCGACAACGACAAGCAGTACCAGGACGCCCGCATCATCTTCGTCGACACCGAATCCTCGAACTGGACGTACGACCCCGTACGCAAGCAGTACTACTGGCACCGCTTCTTCTCGCACCAGCCGGACCTCAACTACGAGAACCCGGCCGTCGTCGAGGAGATCGTGTCCGCCCTGCGCTTCTGGCTGGACCTCGGCATCGACGGCTTCCGCCTCGACGCCGTGCCCTACCTGTACGCCGAGGAGGGCACCAACTGCGAGAACCTCCCGCGCACCCACCAGCTCCTCAAGCGGGTCCGCGCCGAGATCGACGCGCACTACCCGGACACCGTGCTGCTCGCCGAGGCCAACCAGTGGCCCGAGGACGTCGTCGACTACTTCGGCGACTACGCGAAGGGCGGGGACGAATGCCACATGGCCTTCCACTTCCCCGTCATGCCGCGCATCTTCATGGCCGTCCGAAGAGAGAGCCGCTACCCCGTCTCCGAGATCCTGGCCAAGACCCCGGCGATCCCGGAGCGCTGCCAGTGGGGCATCTTCCTGCGCAACCACGACGAGCTCACCCTCGAAATGGTCACGGACGAAGAGCGCGACTACATGTACGCCGAGTACGCCAAGGACCCGCGCATGCGGGCCAACATCGGCATCCGGCGCCGGCTCGCCCCGCTCCTGGACAACGACCGCAACCAGATGGAGCTGTTCACCGCCCTGCTGCTGTCGCTGCCCGGCTCGCCGGTGCTCTACTACGGCGACGAGATCGGCATGGGCGACAACATCTGGCTCGGCGACCGCGACGGGGTGCGCACCCCGATGCAGTGGACCCCGGACCGCAACGCCGGTTTCTCCTCGTGCGATCCGGGCAGGCTGAACCTGCCGGTCATCATGGACCCGGTCCACGGGTACCAGGTCACCAACGTCGAGGCGGCCATGGCGTCGCCCTCCTCGCTGCTGCACTGGACCCGCCGGCTGATCGAGATCCGCAAGGCGAACCCCGCCTTCGGACTCGGTTCGTACACCGAACTGCCCTCGTCCAACCCGGCCGTCCTCGCCTTCCTCCGCGAGTTCGGGGACGACCTGGTGCTGTGCGTGCACAACTTCTCGCGCTTCGCGCAGCCCACCGAGCTGGACCTGCGGTCGTTCAACGGACGCGTCCCCGTGGAGCTCACGGGCGACGTGCGCTTCCCGCCGATCGGCGAGTGGCCGTACCTGCTGACGCTGGCGGGCCACGGCTTCTACTGGTTCCGCCTGCGGAGCGACCAGCGCGCCGACTGACGGGGCCGAGGTACGGGGCGGGCACTCGTTCGGGTCAATCGCCCGCCCCTGTACGGATCATCCTGACCCGACACTCGCACCTACCGGAGAAGCAACTGCCGCGCATCCGGGACACTCTGCGCATTCTGTGACGGCCCGGGGAAAGGACTCGACGCCATGTCGGAGGCTGCATCCGCCCGGAGCCGGCTGACGGCCGACCGGGCCACCGGGATCGGCCCGCTGGAACCGATGCTGCGGGCCTGGCTGCCCGCCCAGCGCTGGTTCGCGGGCAAGGGCCGCGCCATCAGCAGGATCAGGGCCGTCTCCGCGGCCGAGCTGCTCCCACCGGGCTCCACCCCGGGGCTGCTGCACCTGCTGCTCGACGTGGACGGGGACTGCTACCAGCTCCTGCTGGGCATCCGCCCCGCGCCCCTGCCGCCCGCCCTCGCGCCCGCCCTGATCGGGCACGCGCAGAGCGGACCCCACGCGGGCCGGGCCGTGTACGAGGCGCTGGGCGACCCCCGGCTCGCCTCGATGCTGCTGGAACGCCTGCGCTCCCCCGGCACCCTGGGGCCGCTGCGCTTCGACCGGGACCCGCACGCCCCCGTCCCGGCCGGACTGGCCCCCCGCCCGCTGTCCGGCGAGCAGACCAACTCCTCGCTGATCTACGGGGACGCGTACATCCTGAAGGTGTTCCGCCGGGTCGGTCCCGGGGTCAACCCGGACCTGGAGCTGCCCAGGGCGCTGGCCGCCGCCGGCTGCTCCCGGGTGCCCGCGCCCGTCGCCTGGTACGAGGCGGCACTGCCCGGTGGAGAACCGTTGACCCTGGGCGTGCTCCAGCCCTACCTGCGCGGCTCCCACGACGGCTGGCAGCTGGCCCTGCGCCGGCTCGGCGCCGGCGCCGACTTCACCGCCGAGGCGCACGCGCTGGGCCGGGCCACCGCCGAGGTGCACAGCGCGCTGGCCGCCGCCCTGCCCACCGTGGCGCTGGGCCCCGAGCAGACGGCCCGGCTCGCCGCCGGGATGACCGCCCGGCTGGCGGCCACCGTCCGCGAGGTGCCCGCGCTCCAGCCGTACGAGGCCGGACTGCGCGGCGCCTTCGACGCCCTGGCCGCCTCCCGGGGCGCGGGGGTCCCCGCCCAGCGCATCCACGGCGACCTGCACCTGGGGCAGACCCTGCGCACCGCCGACGGCAGCTGGGCGCTGATCGACTTCGAGGGCGAGCCCGCGCGGCCGCTGGCCGACCGGCGCCGCCCCGAACCGGCCGTGCGGGACATCGCCGGGATACTGCGTTCCTTCGACTACGCCGCCCGCTCGCACCGGCCGTTCGCCCCCGCCTGGGCGGACGCCTGCCGCGCGGCGTTCTGCGAGGGCTACGCCCGTACCACCGGCCGCGACCCGCGCGAGGACCCGGTCCTGCTGCGCGCGTACGAGACCGACAAGGCGGTGTACGAGGCCCGCTACGAGTCCCGGCACCGTCCCGACTGGCTGCACGTCCCGATGGCGGCGATCCGCCGGCTGTCGGAACCCCAGCGGCCGGCCCACCGCATGCCCCCGCCGGCGAACCCCGCCGCCACCCCCCACCCGAAGCCCCCGAGGAGGCCGCTCGCGTGAGCGCCGCACGACAGCCGTCACCGACCGTCCGCGACAAGGCCGCAGCCGCATCCGCATCCGCCCCCGCCGCCGCCGTCCCGGAGCCCGAGGCGCCCGCCGCGCCGAAGGGGGCCCGCACCCCCCGGGCCCGGCGCGGCGCCCCGCCGCACGGGGTGCGGCCGGCTCCCCCGCTCGGCGCGGAGGAACGGGCCCGGCTCCTGGAGGGCCGCCACCACGATCCACACGGGGTGCTCGGCGCCCGTGCGCAGCGCGGCGGCGTCGCCTTCCGGGTGCTGCGCCCGTACGCGAAGGCCGTCACGATCGTCGCCAAGGGGCTGCGCGCGGAGCTCTTCGACGACGGGGACGGCCTCTTCTCCGGGCTGCTGCCCCTGACCGGGGTGCCGGACTACCGGCTCCTCGTGACGTACGACAGCGACGAGATCGAGGTCCACGACCCGTACCGGTTCCTGCCCGCGCTCGGGGAGCTGGACCTGCACCTGATCGGTGAGGGCCGGCACGAGGAGCTGTGGACGGCGCTGGGCTCGCAGCCGATGGAGCACCAGGGGGTGCGGGGCACCCGGTTCACGGTGTGGGCGCCCAACGCCCTGGGCGTGCGGGTGAGCGGGGACTTCTCGTACTGGGACGCGGTCGCCTACCCGATGCGCTCGCTCGGCGCGAGCGGGGTGTGGGAGCTGTTCCTGCCGGGGGTCGCCGAGGGGGCCCTGTACAAGTACGAGGTCACCCGCCCGGACGGCGGCCACACCCTGCGGGCCGACCCGATGGCGCGCTACGCGGAGGTCCCGCCGGCGAACGCCTCGATCGTCACCGCCTCCCGGTACGAGTGGCAGGACGCCGACTGGATGGCGCGGCGCGGACAGCGGGCGCCGCACCAGGCGCCGCTGTCGGTGTACGAGCTGCACCTGGCGTCGTGGCGGCCCGGGCTCTCCTACCGCCAGCTGGCCGAGCAGCTGCCCGCGTACGTGAAGGAGCTGGGCTTCACGCACGTGGAGCTGATGCCGGTCGCGGAGCACCCCTTCGGCGGCTCGTGGGGCTACCAGGTCACCGGTTTCTACGCGCCGACCTCCCGCATGGGCACCCCGGACGAGTTCCGCCTGCTCGTGGACGCGCTGCACCGGGCCGGGATCGGGGTGATCGTCGACTGGGTGCCCGCGCACTTCCCGCGCGACGCCTGGGCGCTCGCCGAGTTCGACGGCCGGCCGCTGTACGAGCACCAGGACCCGCGCCGGGCCGCGCACCCGGACTGGGGGACGCTGGAGTTCGACTACGGGCGCAAGGAGGTCCGCAACTTCCTGGTGGCCAACGCCGTGTACTGGTGCCAGGAGTTCCACGTGGACGGGCTGCGCGTGGACGCGGTGGCCTCGATGCTCTACCTGGACTACTCGCGCGAGGAGGGCGACTGGTCGCCGAACGCGCACGGCGGCCGGGAGGACCTGGACGCGGTGGCGCTGCTCCAGGAGATGAACGCCACCGTCTACCGGCGCTGCCCGGGCGTGGTGACGATCGCGGAGGAGTCCACCGCCTGGGACGGGGTGACCCGGCCCACGGATTCGGGCGGGCTGGGCTTCGGCCTGAAGTGGAACATGGGGTGGATGCACGACACCCTGAAGTACGTGTCGAAGGAGCCGGTGCACCGCAAGTACCACCACCACGACATGACCTTCGGGATGGTGTACGCCTTCAGCGAGAACTACGTGCTGCCGATCTCGCACGACGAGGTGGTGCACGGCAAGCGGTCGCTGGTCTCGAAGATGCCCGGCGACTGGTGGCAGCAGCGCGCCACGCACCGCGCCTACCTGGGCTTCATGTGGGCGCACCCGGGCAAGCAGCTGCTGTTCATGGGGCAGGAGTTCGCCCAGGGCTCGGAGTGGTCGGAGTCGTACGGGCCGGACTGGTGGCTGCTGGACTCCTCCTACCCGGCGGCCGGTGACCACCGGGGCGTACGGGACCTCGTGCGCGATCTGAACCGTACGTACACGGCCTCGCCGGCGCTGTGGGAGCGCGACTCCGTGCCGGAGGGCTTCGCGTGGGTGGAGGGGGACGCCGCCGAGGACAACGTGTTCGCCTTCCTGCGGTACGCGCAGGACGGTTCGCAGCTGCTGTGCGTGTCGAACTTCTCGCCCGTGGTGCGGCACGGCTACCGCGTCGGGGTGCCGCAGGAGGTGGCGCAGTGGCGCGAGGTCCTCAACACGGACCTGGAGGCGTACGGCGGGAGCGGCGTCCACCACGCCCGGCCGCTGCGCCCCGAACCGGTACCGGCCCAGGGGCGCGCGGCGAGCCTGCGGATGACGCTGCCGCCGATGGCGACGGTCTGGCTCAGGCCGTCGTAACGGCGGGCCGCTGCTCCAGGTGCTCGTCGAGTTCCTGGAGCAGCTTGCGCTTGGCGCGGGCCCCGACCATCTGGCGCACGGGTTCGCCGTCCCGGAAGACGATCAGGGTGGGCGCGGCGAGCACGCCGTAGCGGGCGGCGGTGGCCGGGTTGCGGTCGACGTCGATCTGGACGACCTTGAGCCGGCCGGCCTCCTCGGCGGCGACGGCGGACAGGACGGGGGCGAGCTGGCGGCAGGGGCCGCACCAGTCCGCGGTGAACTCCACCAGGACGGGCAGCCGTCGCTCCGCCAGCACCTCCGTGGTGAAGTCGGCGTCGGTCACTTCGGACACGCCCCGGGCGTGGATCATGTCGTTCCCCTCTCGTGTGGGTGGTGCGGTCAGCCGGTCATCTCGCAGCGCGGCGCCGGGGGGTCCCCGGTGGCCGCGGCGGCGAGCGCCCCGGCGGCGACGGCATCGGCGGCGGCTTCGGCGGCGGCCAGCTGCCGGGCGACCTGCTCCCGTACGCCGGCGAGCTGGCCGATGAGCTCGTCGAGCTCGCCGAGCTTGCTGCGGTAGACGGCCAGGGAGGCCGGGCAGGAGTCCCCGGCCGGGTGGCCGGCGCGCAGGCAGTCGACGAAGGGCCGGGTCTCCTCCAGGTCGAAGCCGAAGTCCCGGAGGGTGCGGATCTGCCGCAGCAGGCGCAGGTCGTCCTCGTCGTAGTCGCGGTAGCCGTTGCCGGTCCGCCGCGCGGCCAGCAGTCCGCGCGATTCGTAGTACCTGAGGGTCCGTGTGCTGGTCCCGGCCCGCTTCGCCAGTTCGCCGATGCGCATGGGCCGACCGTATTCCTTGACGCCGGCGTCAAGGCAAGGGCCCTCGCCGCCCCCGTGGGCGAGGGCCCTCGTCATGGGTCACGGACGGGACGGACGGCGGGTTCGCGGGGTGTGACGGGGATCACTCCACGAGTGTCGGGAGGCGCCTGAATCGGAGTGGCCGGATCCGTACGCTGTGGAAGGATCATCGACCAATCCGATTACCGGACAGTCGCAGGGAAACCCGGCCAAACCGCCGAACTCCCTAGGACGTTCCTACGAGTTATGAGCTTGTTTGATTGGTTGGTAGTCGTCATGGCTCAGCCACTTCTACCGTGTGCCCTGTGCACTCCAGCCCACCTTTCAATGCCCCCGCCGCGCGTCGTCTGCGCGCGGCCCTGGGCATGGCTCCCGGTCATGTCGCCTACGGCCTGCGAGCCCAGTACGGACTGCTCGTCGCGCCCGAAACCGTGATGGCCTGGGAACGGGGCGAACAGTCCCCCACCTCCGCCGAACTCACGGCGCTCGCCGGCGTGCTCTGGTGCTCCCCCGGGGAACTGCTCGCCGAGCCCGTCACCCTGCGCGAACACCGCCTGGCCCGGGGCATGGACCCCGAGGACCTGGCCCGCCGGGTCGGGCTGGACGCGGGCTCGTACCAGAAGATGGAGGACACCGGGCGCTGGAAGGGCAACGAACGCCAGTCCGCCGCCCTCGCCTCGGCGCTCGGTCTGAACCTCGCGCAGTTCGTGACGGCGACCGGCAAGGAGGAGGAGCTCGCCGGGCTGCTGCGCAGCGCGGTGACCACCCGCTGGCAGGCGTACGTGAAACCGCTGGCCAAGCTGCTGCCGGTGCCCAAGGCCCATCTGGAGCGGGTGCTGGAGCGGCTCTACAACGACTACCAGTCGCGGATGGTGGCCACCCTGAGCTGGGGCGGCGGCCAGGGCGCGGCCGGGGCCGGGGACGCGGGCCGGGAGTTCCTCGCGGAGATCGTGGACCGCTTCTGGTCGATGGCGGGCGGTGCGGGATAGCTCACACGCACGGCGCCGGGCGGCGTCCGCCCGGTGCGCGCGAACGGCCCCGGACGCTCCGAGGGGGAGACGAACCGGGGCCGTTCGGCAGGCAAGAGGGGCCACAAGTCCCGGCCGCACGGGCCGGGCGGGCCGGTCAGAAGACGGACTCGGCCTCGTACATCCGGTGGTCGGGGACGGTCTTCAGCTCGGTGACGGCGTGCGCGAGGGGGGCCATCACGATGTCGGTGCCGCGCAGGGCGGTCATGTTGCCGAACTCGCCGCGGTGGACGGCCTCGACCGCGTGCCAGCCGAAGCGGGTCGCGAGGACGCGGTCGTAGGCGGTGGGGGTGCCGCCGCGCTGGACGTGGCCGAGGATGACGGGGCGGGCCTCCTTGCCCAGGCGGCGTTCCAGCTCGACGGCGAGGCGGTTGCCGATGCCGGCGAAGCGCTCGTGACCGTACTGGTCGATCTCGCCCTTCTCGTACGGCATGGAGCCCTCCGCCGGGTGCGCGCCCTCGGCGACGCAGACGACGGCGAACTTCTTGCCTCGGGCGAACCGTTCCTCCACCATCTTCACCAGGGCGTCCACCTCGAAGGGGCGCTCGGGCAGGCAGATGCCGTGGGCGCCGCCGGCCATGCCCGACTCCAGGGCGATCCAGCCCGCGTGGCGGCCCATGACCTCGACGACCATCACGCGCTGGTGCGATTCGGCGGTGGTCTTGAGGCGGTCGATGGCCTCGGTGGCGACCATGACGGCGGTGTCGAAGCCGAAGGTGCGGTCGGTGGAGGAGATGTCGTTGTCGATCGTCTTCGGTACGCCGACCACCGGCATCCCGGCGTCGGACAGCATCCGGGCGGCCGTCAGGGTGCCTTCGCCGCCGATCGGGATGAGGGCGTCGATGCCGTAGCGCTTCGCGAGCTCGTGGGCGTTCTCGGCGGCCTCGTGGAGGCGGGCGCGCTCCATGCGGGCCGAGCCGAGGATCGTGCCGCCCCGGGCGAGGATGCCGCTGACGGCGTTGATGTCGAGCGGCCGGTAGTGGCCGTCGAGGAGGCCCTTGAACCCGTCCTCGAAACCGATGACCTCGTCCCCGTGCCCGACCAGGGCGCGGTGTACGACCGACCGGATGACAGCGTTGAGGCCCGGGCAGTCGCCGCCTGCGGTGAGAACTCCGATACGCATCGTGCTGTGTCTCCTGCTCCTGGTCGTACCTGGCCGTACGCGTGCGGACGGACGGCTGTACATATGAAGGGCGTATTGATGAAGCCTGTCCGATTGTTCCACGTGCCACGGGGGAGGCGCGCTCCGTACGGATCCACCCCCAGGGCCTTTCGGCCCCCTCGGACGGGCCCATTTTCCGGCGGGCGCCCTATCCATCCGCAGAGGTATTGTCAAGAGGTCAAGCCCACCCTAACTGGGTCAATCGATGCCCAGGCACACATGGACGGAGAGCACGCGTGACGCGCAGCGTGTACGTGACCGGTATCGAGCGGGGGGACGGCCGCCAGGTCGTCGAACTGGGCATCATGGAGCTCCTGACCCGGCAGACCGGCCGGGTCGGCGTCTACCGTCCGCTGCTCCACGACGGGCCCGACCGTCTGTTCGACCTGCTCAAGGCCCGTTACCGCATCGAGCAGGACGCGACGACGGCCTACGGCATGGAGTACCACGAGGCCTCGGCGATCCTGGCCGAGCGCGGCACCGACGAACTGGTGTCCCGGCTGGTCGACCGCTACCACCGGGTGGCCCGCGAATACGAGGTCATGCTGGTCCTCGGCACCGACTACGCCGACACGAACCTCCCCGACGAGCTGGCGCTGAACGCCCGCCTCGCCAACGAGCTGGGCGCGGTCGTCGTCCCCGTGGTGGGCGGCACGAAACACCCCGCCGAGTCCGTGCGCGCCGAGGCCCGCAACGCCTACCGCGCCTACGAGAGCCTGGGCTGCCACGTGGTGGCGATGGTCGTCAACCGGGTGGCCGCCGAGGACCGCGACCTGATAGCCGAGCGGCTCGCGGCCCGGCTGCCCGTGCCCTGCTACGTCCTGCCCGACGACAAGTCCCTCTCCGCCCCCACCGTCGCCCAGATCACCGGGGCGCTCGGCGGCGAGGTGCTCCTCGGCGACGAGGCGGGGCTGGCCCGCGACGCCGTGGACTTCGTCTTCGGCGGCGCGATGCTCCCGAACTTCCTGAACGCCCTGACCCCCGGCTGCCTGGTCGTCACCCCCGGGGACCGCTCCGACCTGGTCATCGGGGCCCTGGCCGCGCACACCTCGGGGACCCCGCCGATCGCCGGCGTGCTGCTGACGCTGAACGAGCGGCCGGCCCCGCACATCCTGAAGATGGCCGCGCGGCTCGCGCCCGGCACCCCGGTGGTGTCGGTGGCCGGCAACAGCTTCCCGACGGCGGCCGAACTCTTCGCGCTGCAGAGCCGGTTGAACTCCGCGACCCCGCGCAAGCTGGAGACCGCGCTCGGCCTGTTCGAGCGGCACGTGGACACCACCGAGTTGCGCGGCCTGCTCTCCGTCGCCCGCTCCGAGCGGGTCACCCCGATGATGTTCGAGCACGAGCTGCTGGAGCGGGCCCGCTCCGAGCGGCGCCGCGTGGTGCTGCCCGAGGGCACCGAGGAGCGGGTGCTGCGCGCCGCCGACGTGGTGCTGCGCCGCGGGGTCTGCGACCTGACCCTGCTGGGCGAGGAGCCCGCGATCCTGAAGAAGGCCGCGGACCTGGGCATCGACATCTCGGGCGCGCAGCTGATCGACCCGGCCACCTCCCCGCTGCGGGAACGCTTCGCCGAGTACTACGCCAAGGCCCGCGCGCACAAGGGCATGACCGTCGAGCTGGCCAACGACGTGGTCACCGACGTGAACTACTTCGGCACCCTGATGGTCCAGGAGGGCCTCGCCGACGGCATGGTCTCCGGCTCGGTGCACTCCACCGCCGCCACCATCCGCCCCGCCTTCGAGATCATCAAGACCAAGCCCGAGGCCTCCATCGTCTCCTCCGTCTTCTTCATGTGCCTGGCCGACAAGGTCCTCGTCTACGGCGACTGCGCGGTCAACCCGGACCCGAACGCCGAGCAGCTCGCCGACATCGCCGTCCAGTCCGCCGCCACCGCCGCCGCCTTCGGGGTGGAGCCGCGGATCGCGATGCTCTCGTACTCGACCGGCACCTCCGGCTCCGGCGCCGACGTGGACAAGGTCCGCAAGGCCACCGAGCTCGTCCGCGCGCAGCGGCCCGACCTGCTGATCGAGGGACCGATCCAGTACGACGCCGCCGTGGAGCCCTCGGTGGCGGCCACCAAGCTGCCCGAGTCCGAGGTGGCCGGCCGGGCGAGCGTGCTGATCTTCCCCGACCTCAACACGGGCAACAACACGTACAAGGCCGTCCAGCGGTCGGCGGGCGCCGTGGCGGTCGGCCCGGTGCTCCAGGGCCTGCGCAAGCCGGTCAACGACCTCTCCCGCGGAGCGCTGGTCCAGGACATCGTCACCACCGTGGCGATCACCGCGATCCAGGCGCAGGGCCCCCGCCCCGGGGGCCCCGCCGCCACCGCCTGACGGCCCGCGGCGCACCGCTGCGCACCGCCCCCGCCATCCCCACCCTCCCCCCACTCCCACGAGAAGGCACCGCACCCGTGACCGCATCGCGCGTACTCGTCCTCAACTCCGGCTCCTCGTCGGTCAAGTACCAGCTCCTCGACATGGCGGACCGGTCCCGGCTCGCGGTCGGCCTGGTGGAACGGATCGGCGAGGAGACCTCCCGCCTCGTGCACGAACCGCTCACCGGCCCCGGCGCCGAGGGCGGCCGGCGCGAGCGGCTCGGCCCGATCGCGGACCACGGGGCGGCCCTGCGGGCCGTCGCCGGGGAACTGGCCGCCGACGGCATGGGCCTGGACTCCCCCGAGCTCGCCGCGGTCGGCCACCGGGTGGTGCACGGCGGCACCCGCTTCACCCGGCCGACGGTGATCGACGACGAGGTGCTCGCGGAGATCCGCAGCCTGATCCCGCTGGCCCCGCTGCACAACCCGGCGAACGTGACCGGCATCGAGGTGGCCCGCTCGCTGCGCCCCGACGTCCCGCAGGTGGCCGTCTTCGACACGGCGTTCCACTCGACGATGCCGGAGCACGTGGCCCGGTACGCGATCGACGCGGCGACGGCCGACAAGTACGCCATCCGGCGCTACGGCTTCCACGGCACCTCGCACGCCTACGTCTCCCGGGCGACGGCCGCGCTGCTGGGCAAGCCGGCCGAGGACGTGAACGTGATCGTGCTCCACCTGGGCAACGGGGCCTCCGCCTCGGCCGTCCGGGGCGGGGTGTGCGAGGAGACCTCCATGGGGCTGACCCCGCTGGAGGGCCTGGTCATGGGCACCCGTTCGGGCGACCTGGACCCGGCGGTGGTCTTCCACCTGGCCCGGGTCGGCGGGCTGTCCGTCGACGAGATCGACTCGCTGCTGAACAAGAAGAGCGGTCTGCTGGGTCTGTGCGGCGACAACGACATGCGCGAGGTGCAGCGGCGCGCGGACGAGGGCGACCCGGCGGCGCGGCTCGCGCTGGCGGCGTACGTCCACCGTCTGAAGAAGTACATCGGCGCCTATACGGCGGTACTCGGGCGGGTGGACGCGGTGGTGTTCACGGCGGGCGTCGGCGAGAACGCGGCCGGCGTCCGGGAAGCTGCGGTGGCCGGTCTGGAGGAGCTGGGTCTGGCGCTGGACCTCCAGGCCAACGCGGAGCGGTCCGACCGGCCGCGGCTCGTCTCGGCGGAATACGCGCGGGTGGCCGTGGCCGTGGTGCCGACGGACGAGGAACTGGAGATCGCGAACCAGGCGTACGCGTTGGTTACCCAGTAGTCACTTGGACTTTCCACCAGACGGAATATTCCGCTACGAAACAAACCGATAGGATCCGCTCCATGCGCCGTTCCAAAATCGTCTGCACGCTGGGCCCCGCCGTCGACTCGTATGAGCAGCTGAAAGCGCTCATCGAGGCAGGTATGAACGTGGCCCGATTCAACTTCAGCCACGGATCCCAGGCAGAACACCAGGAGCGGTACGACCGCGTCCGGAAGGTCTCCGAGGACACCGGGCGAGCGGTCGGCGTCCTCGCCGACCTCCAAGGCCCCAAGATCCGCCTGGAGACCTTCGCCGAGGGTCCCGTCGAGCTGGTGCGCGGTGACGAGTTCACCATCACCACCGAGGACGTCCCGGGCGACAAGTCCATCTGCGGCACCACCTACAAGGGTCTCCCGGGCGACGTCACCAAGGGTGACCAGGTCCTGATCAACGACGGCAACGTCGAGCTGCGGGTCACCGCGGTCGAGGGCCCGCGGGTCAAGACCATCGTCATCGAGGGCGGTGTCATCTCGGACCACAAGGGCATCAACCTGCCCGGTGCCGCGGTGAACGTCCCGGCCCTGTCGGAGAAGGACGTCGACGACCTCCGCTTCGCCCTGCGGATGGGCTGCGACATGGTCGCGCTGTCCTTCGTCCGCGACGCCAACGACGTCAAGGACGTCCACAAGGTGATGGACGAAGAGGGCCGCCGCGTCCCCGTCATCGCCAAGGTGGAGAAGCCGCAGGCCGTCGAGAACATGGAGGCCGTGGTCGCGGCCTTCGACGCGGTCATGGTGGCCCGCGGCGACCTCGCCGTCGAGTACCCGCTCGAAAAGGTCCCGATGGTCCAGAAGCGGCTCATCGAGATGTGCCGCCGCAACGCCAAGCCGGTGATCGTCGCGACCCAGATGATGGAGTCGATGATCACCAACTCGCGCCCGACGCGCGCCGAGGCGTCCGACGTCGCCAACGCCATCCTCGACGGCGCGGACGCGGTCATGCTGTCCGCCGAGTCCTCGGTCGGCGCCTACCCGATCGAGACCGTCAAGACGATGTCGAAGATCGTCACGGCGGCCGAGGAGGAGCTCCTGTCCAAGGGCCTCCAGCCGCTGGTCCCGGGCAAGAAGCCCCGTACCCAGGGCGGCTCCGTCGCCCGCGCGGCCTGCGAGATCGCGGACTTCCTCGACGGCAAGGCGCTCATCGCCTTCACCCAGTCCGGGGACACGGCCCGCCGGCTCTCGCGCTACCGCGCGACCCAGCCGATCCTGGCCTTCACCACGGACGTCAACACCCGCAACCAGCTCACGCTGAGCTGGGGCGTCGAGTCCTACGTCGTCCCGCACGTGGACAACACGGACGCGATGGTCGACCTCGTGGACGGCGAGCTGCACAAGCTGGCCCGCTACAACGAGGGCGACACCATGGTCATCACGGCCGGCTCGCCTCCCGGCGTCCCGGGCACGACCAACATGGTCCGCGTCCACCACGTGGGCGGCAGCACCCGCGACTGACCCCCGCCACCCCACCTCTGCCGCACAGAGACCGAGGGCGGCACTCCGGATCCCCACGAGGATCCGGAGTGCCGCCCTCGGTGCGTTGAGCGGACCGGACCGTGCTGTGTGTTTCCTGTGCGATTTCTACCTGCCGGTAGGGATGGCTGAAAATCGCTACCCGAGGTAACCCACTTCGTGACAGGGTCAGGCCACGCCTTGGGGGAAGGCAGGACACTCATCACACGCGTTTGACCAGCGCATACGCACGTACGCGCCTTCCTTCGGGCTGCTCGAAAACTCTGAAGGAAAAGGCAGACACGTGCACAGATCGACCCTTTTGAGGGGCCGGAGCCCAGCCATCCGGGCCGCGGTACGCCGCGGCCTCGCCGGCACCGCCCTCGCCACCAGCGCCGCCCTGCTGGCCGGCCTCATCAGCGCCGCCCCGGCCTCGGCGGTGGAGATCCCGCCGGACGACGAGCCCGCCTACCGGCCCATCAGCCTGGGCACCAGTGCCCGGCTGAACCGCTGCGCGGGCGGCTTCGCCCTGCACGTCGGCGGCCCGGAGCTGAAGAAGACTGCCGCCAAGGCCCTGACCGGCACCCCGGCCGAGCTCGCCACGGCCACCGATCTGAGCACGGGCATGGACCCGCTGCGCCAGGCGATGCTCACGGACCGGGACGCCTACGCGGGCTCCTCCATCGAGTCGATCGACCGGCGGGACCGCTGGCAGGCGTCGAACAAGGTCTACTGGGAGACCGGGAGCCGCGGCGGGGTCGCGCAGTACGCCCCCCAGTTCGACAAGGACATCGTCGCCTTCACCTACGACCTGCGGAACCTGTACTACCGGCTGGGCGAGGACGGCCACGCTCCGGCCACCAAGGCCGCGGCCGACAAGGCGAGGCAACTGG
Organism: Streptomyces sp. NPDC048507; assembly: GCF_043199995.1. Taxonomy (NCBI): domain Bacteria; kingdom Bacillati; phylum Actinomycetota; class Actinomycetes; order Kitasatosporales; family Streptomycetaceae; genus Streptomyces; species Streptomyces sp. NPDC048507. The sequence goes on from NZ_JBICWZ010000005.1 coordinate 328,716, forward strand.
CCGCCCAGCTCAAGGGCCAGGACCTCAACCTGGACTTCGTCACCGACTCGCTGCTGAGCGACGCGGCCAAGACCGAGTACAACTACGGTGCCTCGACCGCCAGCGACATCGCCCGCTACCTGCGGCTCGGCGGCTACATGAAGCAGGCGCCGGCCGAGGACTCGGTCGAGTTCCGGCTCGAGGTCGAGGCCCTCAAGGCCGCCTGGGGCGTCTGCGACAGCCGCAACCCGGTCGACTTCTACCGGGTCATGTCCCCGATCGTCGTCACGGCGCACCTGGAGTGGGAGCAGGAGTACGCCGCCCAGACCACCGCGCGCAACGAGATCGTCAACGCCGAGGTCAGCGCCGCCGCGGAGACCCGCAAGGCCACCGAGGCCATGATCGAGTCCCTCGGCCAGGCCTGGCTCGCCGACCAGATCCTCACCTGGCAGAAGTACTGGGCGGCCCAGCCGGCCAACGCCTCCAACCGGCCCGCCGCCGCGGTGTTCACGCAGGCGACGAAGGACCTGGCGACGGCCCGCACCCGGGCGGGCGACCAGGTGAAGCTCGCCGCGGCCGCGTCGACGGCGGCCAAGACCGCCTCGGACAAGGCCAACACCGCGCAGAACAAGGCGTGGGCCATCGCGGACGCGGCCAAGACCCCGCGCGGGCGCGGCCTGCTGTTCGCGCAGCAGTCGGTGCAGGTCGCCAAGGCCTCGGCCGCGGCAGCCGAAGCGGCGTCGAAGGCCACCCTGACCGCGTCGAACGCCGCGAAGGCGACGGTTGCGGACAGCAAGACCCTCTACGCCCTGGCCCAGACCCAGTCGCACGCGGTGAACACGGAGTTCCGCCGCATCGCCGCCCAGGAGGCCGCGGCCCAGGCCAAGGCCGCCGCCACCGCGGCCGCGGCCCAGGCGAAGGAAGCCGCGGACAACGCCACCAAGGCGAAGGCCGCGCAGGCCACCGCCGAGGCCGCCCAGGAGACCGCCCGCAAGGCGGCCGACACGGCGAAGACGGAGCGCGCGAAGGCCGAGAAGGAGAAGGCCACCGCCGCGAAGGAACGCCAGAACGCCGCGACCGAACGCGCGAAGGCCCAAGCCGCCGAGAAGCGCGCCGCGGACGAGCAGAAGACGGCATCCACCGCGCGGCTCACCGCTCAGGGAGCCGCCGGGTCGGCGTGGGACGGAATGGAGAAGGCGGAGGACGCCGAACGACGGGCCGTCGAGGCCCGGGACAGGGCGGCCGAAGCCGAACGCCAGAAGCAGGCCACCGCGTCCCGGGCGGCCTCGCTCGAGGCCGCAGCCGCGGCGAAGGCCGGCACCGAGGCCGCGACCGTGACCCGTGAAGCGGCCACCGCCGCCCGCACGGCGGCGAACGAGGCGGCCACCGCCGCGACCGCCGCGCACAAGGCCGCGGGCGAAGCGAGCACCGCAGCAGTGGAGGCGCGTGCCGCCGCGACCCGCTCGACGGCGGCGGCGGAACGCGCCAACAGCGCGGCCGACAAGGCATGGGCCGCCTGGGAGACCAGCTTCTCCGCGGCAGCGACCTCGCACGCCGCCGCGGCCGACGCCATCGATGCCGCCGAGGCGGCCGCCGGCAACGCCACCAAGGCCGAGACCGAGGCCAAGAAGGCACAGACCGCGGCCGTCAAGGCGAGCTCGGAGGCCGGCGCCGCCCAGACCGAGGCCACCAAGACCGCGGCCTGGTCGGCAGTGACCGCCGGACACGCCTTCGCCACGGCGCAAGCCGCCATGGCGGCTCGTGACTCGGCCGCCGAAGTGGTCAAGCCCGCCAACACCGCCATCGCGGTGGGCACCACCTTCCGGGAAACCGATGCGGCGGCCGCCTTCGCGGTCCTGGTCGGTCAGACGTCGAAGACGCTGGCCGAGCAGCAGTCTGCAGCTGCCACCGCCAAGGCCAAGGAGGCCACACAGGCTTCAGCCGATGCCAAGGCACTGGCCGACAAGGCCTCCGGCGATGCCAAGCTCGCCGCACAGGCGTCGGCGGCGGCAGCGGCCGACGCGGCCGCTGCCCTCACCTCCATGGCCGCGGCCCGCGCCTCCGCCGCCGAGGCGGCACGCGCCGCGGACGCCGCGAAGAAGGCGGACACGAAGACGAAGGAGTACAGCACCCTCGCGGGCGGCGAAGCGCTCGCCGCCAAGTCCGCGGCGCAGGACGCCTCGAATGAGGCGGCCTCCGCGAACAACGAGGCCACGGAAGCCGAGAAGAGCGCGGCGAACGCCCACGCGTCCGCCGACACCGCCACTCGCGAGGCGAACGCCGCGAACACCGCCGCGACCAACTCCGAGGGCTGGGCCACCCGGGCCGAAACGGCTGCCACCAACGCCAACCAAGCGGCCAAGGACGCTGACGCCGCGGCCGACCGGGCCGAGGAGCAGGAGCGCAAGGAGCAGGAAGAGGACCGCAAGCGGGCCATGCAGGCCGGTAACACCGGCGTTGCGGACGCCGCCCAGGTGGGCACCGCTCTCGGACCCGATGACGAGGCCATCCTCCGGGCCGAATGCGGCCAGCAGTGCGTGGACGAGTACCGCGCCGCCCTCGCCGCCGTCGGAGCGAGCATCATCGACTGGATCAAGGCGAACGGTGCCGACATCCTCATCTCGATGCTGGGCCTGGACAACATCAAGGCCTGCTTCGCGACGCGCGAGGTCGAGAGCTGCCTCTGGGCCCTCTTCGACGTGGCCAGCAACCTCATCCCGCTCAAGAAGGTCGGTGATGTGATCGAGGCCATCTACAAGGTGGTCACGCGCGTCGCCAAGTTCTTCGACGCCGCGGAAGCGGGCGCGCGCTCGGTCAAGCGCCTGAAGAGCATCATCGAGAAGGTCCGCAAGAACGGACACAAGGTCCCGCAGTGCCTCGTCCCCGGGGCCAAGAGCGCCGCGCGCACTGCCCCTTCCCCGGCCGTGGACAAGGGAGCCCGTGCCGCGATCGCAGCGGACGACCCCGCGGTGCCGCCGTGCATCACCAAGATCACGCCTGGGGGCAACAAGTGGAAGGACCACTGGACGCGCAAGCGTGTGTACATGGAGCGCCTGCTCGGCAAGAAGTACCCCAAGTGGAAGGAAGACGAGGGTGCGGAGCTGCTCGATGACATGCTCGGCCGCATCACCGGGGGGCACTGGAAGTTCAAGGGAATCGCGACGATCAAGGTGAACGAGCCCGCCGGCTACGTCTTCCAGGGGGACGGCCTTACGCTGATCCTGAGGCTGGACGGAAGCTTCTACACCCTGCTCGAGGACGGCTCCGGAATGATCACTGGTCTGCAGTGGGTCTCGAGGGCGCAGTGACGCACACGTCGGATCCGTACGAGAAGGTGTTCGCACCACTGCGCACCGCCGGGATCTGGGATGTCCAGGTCCCGGGGTACATCGACCGTGACCACGCTCCCGCCCCGCGGTTCGCGCCGCTGAGCAGCAGCGTGTACCTGGCCGTCCAGGACGGCGGCCTCCTGCGGCTGCAGTCCCTCGGCAATCACGGGCAGCTGTCCCTGCACATGGTGGCCGAACCCGCGCTCCCCCCGGAGCTCGACGGAACCGACGAGGAGTTCGCTCTCGGTGCCTGGGGCGACCACTACCTCGGCGACTCTCACGAGCAGTCGGTCTCGGCTGCTCGCTACGCCCTGAACGCCGAGTCGGACCCGACGGCCGGCACGGTGCGGTGCATCGAGTTCCAGTTCGAGTACGGGCAACGGCTCTTCGTCGACCCCGGCTACCACTGGGGCATCCGGCTCCAGGGCGCCGGGGCCTACGAGCACTGGCTCGTGGAGCAGGAGCAGCAGGCGGGGCCGCTCGGCCCCGTCAGCACCTTCCTCTGGACCCCGTAAACACCGGGAAACGACGAAGCTCCCGGCAGCGAACGTGCTGCCGGGAGCTTCACCGTGTGCGGGGGTCGCGGACTACTTCTCCGCCGGGCCGATGTACTGCTTCAGGCCCGGGACCGTGAGGTTGCCGCCGAACTGGCCGGCCTGGACGACCTTGACGTTCGTGAAGAACGCGAAGGGGACGTTCAGGGGCGGCGGGCTGTTCGGGGTGAACTCGATCGGGATGAGCCCGAACAGGTTGCCCTTGAGGCTCTCCGTGTACATCGTCACCTTGGCGTCCCGGATCTTGGACGTGGAGCCCGGGCGGGACTTCAGGTGGGCGACGGTGTTGCCGGTGCCGACCGTCTGGTACAGGTCCTTGATGTCCAGCGAGTCGGCCGTGAACTTCAGGACCTTCTTGATCTTGCCGCCCGCCGTCTTCACCTCGACGATGCCCTCGTAGTCCAGGCCGTAGAGGGTCAGCAGCGAGCTGTCCAGGTACCAGGGCTCGTCCGGCAGGAGCGGGACGCCCGGGTCCAGTTTCGCGTCGGCCAGGGCCTTGGCGTCCAGCGTCGGGCAGGGGAAGGGCTGCTTGCCGTCCGGGTCCGTGGACGCCGAGGTGGAGGGCGACGGCGAGGGCGAGGCGTCGGGGTCGGTCCCGTCGTCGGCCTTCTTGCCGTCGGCGGTCTTGCCCGTCTCGTCCTTCGGCGTCTTGGCCGTGTCCTTGACGTCCTGCGGCAGTTCCTTGACGCCGGCGCCCGCCTTCTGCGCCGCCTCGCGGATGGCGTCCGCCGCCGGGTCCTTCGCCTTCGCCGTTCCGCTCGGGGTGGGCGCGGGCGCCGGGGTGGCCGGCTTCTGCGCGTCCTTGAGCGGCCTGCCGAGCGCGTCGACGAGCCCCTTGAGGGCGTCGCCCACTCCCAGCGGGTCGAGCGGGTTCGTGCTCTTGGCCGGAGCCGAGGGGGACGGGGAGGGCGAGGTGCTCGCGCTCGCGGACGGCTTGGGCGCCGGGGGCACCTGCTTGTCCGCTTCCTTGTCCTTGCCCTTCTCCTGCGTACCGGAGCCGGAGGCCGTGCCCGAGGGGGTGGTGACCGGCTTCGGGGTCCCGCTCGCGCCCGGCGAGGGCGTCGCGGTGGGCGACGTGCTCGGCGACGGGGTCTTCGAGGGCGACGGCGATGCCGACTCGGAGGGCTCGTCGGAGCGCGTCACGCAGGGGCCCGGCGCGAAGGGGATGTCCTTTTCGTCGGCCAGGGCCAGCTTCGGCGTGATGCTCATCCCGACGAGCACGGCGGTCGGCATCGCGGCCAGCGCCATCGTCTTCCCGACGGGTATCTGGAGCTTGTTCAGCAGCGACTTCCTGGGCGCCGCGTGTCGCGGGCCCTTTCTTTCACGGGACTCTGCGCCTGGGGTCGCGCCCCGCTGCGTCTCGTCACCCCGCACTGTTCCTCCCGCCATCGGCGTGGGCAGTCTTCTCGGTCGCGTAGTCCGTCTCCGTGTCACGGGGCCCGGGGAACGGCAGGGAGCCGCCGGCGAATCCGTGTGCCTCGGCCGTCTCCGCGTCCTGCGGCTGCGCCTCCTCCGGCTTCCCCGGTGCCCAGGACAGCGCGAGCGCGCCGCCGAGCAGGGAGAAGAGGAATCCGAGGAAGAAGCCGCCCAGGTTCGACACCGGCAGCGAGACCAGCGCGAGGAGGATCGCCGCGACACCGGCGAACACCCGCATGGCCTGCTGGAACCACAGGGCGATGCCGAGGGTGATCAGCAGGATCCCGATGATCAGCGAGCCGGCTCCGGCGGTCGTCGCCATGGCGATGGTGATGTTGCCCAGCCGGAGGTCCGCGTACGGGAAGTAGGCGATCGGAACGCCACCGAGGGCGGTGAAGAGACCCGCCCAGAAGGGCCGTTCCCCCCTCCAAGCGCGGAAGCGGTAGTACACCACGGTGAACCAAGCGTCGTCTGCGGCGCGAACCGGGGCCTGGGGGTTCATGGACAACAGCTCCCTGGAAACGGTGGTACGGAAACTCTGTGGAGCCCGCGGGGGCGGACGGCGGCGTCCGCCCCCGCCCCCGCGGTCACCCGGCCAAAACCGGCTACTTCTCGTCCTTGTAGCACGGCTCGTCGCCACTGAGCAGGCGGAGCTTGAGGTCGGGGAGGGTGAAGGTCCCCGCCGTCGTCGCCCACGCCTTCTGACGCACGTTCGTCAGCACGGCCTTCTTGGCGCGCTGCGAGAACAGGGCGCCGTTGGCCACCGTGTTCGCCTGCGGACCGGTCGGGTGCGTCCCGTCCTTGGCCGCGTCCACCGCGACACCGATGTCGAGGTCGGTGAAGGTGGCGTCGGTGTCGAGCTCGGCGACGTCCAGGTAGATGTTCTCCGCGACCGCGGGCGTGCCCTTGTTGCCCGTCCGCAGCTGCATCGTGATGTTGCCGATTCCGGGAATCGGCGTCACCAGCGACTGGCACATGTTGGTGATCTTGGCCTTGCTGAACCCGGAGATGGTGACCGGGTGCGACGCTTCCTTGCCGTCCAGGCCCTTGCCCTTGGCGACGCTGCCGTACTGGAGCAGGTCGTCACCGTCGAGCTTGTCGGCCGAGACCTTGAAGTCCTGGCCGGAGACGCTGAAGGACGCCGCGAGGGCACCCTGCGCCAGACCCACACCGACCGCGGCCGTGGCCGCGATGCTCGGCACCATGACGAGCGCGAAGCGCTTCCATCTGGTCCCGCCACGAACCTGAGAACTCATACTTCGTTCCTCCTTCTCGGACGTACATCTCCGGTCCGGGCCGTGCCCGTCCTGGGATGGGAGAAGTGCTACGTCCTCGGGAAGGAGCGCAGGAGGGCGGGGTATGGCTGTGCCACGTCCCGTACACCGGCGATCACCCCCGAGCGACAACCACTGGGCCACGCGTTCGCGCAACCTGGAGGACAGGCTCCGCCGGGTGTGGTGGAGACCCCCCTGTCCCACGGCCGGTGCCACTGTCACCGGCCGGCCCGGTGGGGACCCTCCGCCGCGGCTCCGGATGAGCGGCACTGCGGGAAGGACCGAGCGTCGCCGATCGTGGTCCATTCCCGGCCGGGGCACAAGGGGGTTCGTTACTGGCGGGTAACGGCTGGATAACCGGAGTGCGACCCGACGCCGTCGGGCGGCCACACAGGGTGTCACCGTGGGCCACGACAGATCGGTGGAAGAGCGAACCAACCGGACAGTTCACGGGGTTGGACTTACTACGAGTAACAGCGGCCGCGATTGCCAAGATTTGGCAAAGCGCGGCCGCTGTTTATCTACGTGTCAACAAATCACCGGGGCCCGTGGGCGCCCGGGAAGGCCCGGACGTGCTTAGAAGAGCACCCGCGCCAATGCCGTACGGGCGGCGGAGACCCGGGGGTCGTCCGTTCCGATGACCTCGAACAGCTCCAGGAGCCGGACGCGTACGGAGTTCCGCTCGTCACCGAAGGTGACCCGGACCGTGTCAACCAGCCGCCCGAAGGCGTCGGCCACGTGTCCGCCCGCCAGGTCCAGGTCGGCCGCGGCCATCTGCGCGGCCGGGTCCTTCGGGTTCGCGGCCGCCTCGGCGCGCACCGTCTGCGGGTTCAGGTGCTGCACCCGCGCCAGCAGCTCGGCCTGGGCCAGGCCCAGCTTGGCCTCGGTGTTGGCCGGGTCCTCGGCCAGGACGCTCCGGTACGCGCGGACGGCGCCGTCCATGTCGCCCTCGTCCAGCGCCACGACCGCCGCCTCCAGCAGCGCGTCGTACGGACCGGCCGGCTCGGGGGCCTCCTCGGCCGGGGCGCCCTCGGCGCCGGGGTCGACCTGGAGGCCGATGAGGCCGAAGCGCTCCTCGGCGACCTGGACCAGCTGGGCCAGGGTCTCGCGGATCTGCTGCTCGGGGGCCACGCCCTGGAACAGGGGCAGGACCTGGCCCGCGACGACGGCGAAGACGGCCGGGATGCCCTGGATGCCGAACTGCTGCATCAGCATCTGGTTGGCGTCGACGTCGATCTTCGCCAGGACGAAGCGGCCGTTCGCCTCGACGGTCATCCGCTCCAGGAGCGGGCTGAGCTGCTTGCACGGCTCGCACCACTCGGCCCAGAAGTCGAGGACGACCGGAACCTCGTTGGAGAGCTGGAGGACGTCGCTTTCGAAGCCGGCCTCGTCTACGTCGATCACGAGCGCGGACGGCGGTACGGCGCCGCCGGGCGCACTGCCCGCTCCGGCGCCGCCCTGGCGGGCGGCCTCCGCGCGCGCCTGCTCGGCCTTCGCCTTGGCTTCGCCGGCCGCCTTCACCGCGGCGAGGTCGACGACGCCGCTCATGGACATGTTTCTGGGCTGCATGCGTACATCCTCCCCCGAGTGCGCGCGCCGACGAAAAGGATCCCGAAAGATCGTCCCGCGAAACGTGCGGATCGCGGTGGAGCTGGGTGCGGCGCCGGGTCCCCACCTGGCGCCAGTAGCCTTCGCGTGGTTGTCGCTCTTTCGCTACGAGCCGTAGCGTAACTCCCCCGGGCCGCCCGCGCGCCGTGATCTGAACCACAGCGACGGGCCCCCCGGCGGTTCCGCTACTGGCGGGTATGGTCTCGGCCATGCGCAACCCCAGCCCCGGCACCAGCCCTCCGCCCGGCCGCACCGGCCGCCCCCGCAGCGCGGCGGCGGACACCGCGATCCTGGCGGCGACCCGGGACGCGCTGGTGGAGCTGGGCTGGTCGAAGCTGACGATGGGGGACGTATCGGCCCGGGCGGGCGTCGCGAAGACCACCCTGTACCGGCGCTGGGCGGGCAAGAGCGAACTGGTCGTCGACGCGGTCGCGGAGCTGTTCGACGCGCTGGAGCTCCCGGACCGGGGTTCCCTCGAAGCCGACATCGAGTACGTGGTCCTGCAGTTCGCGGAGTTGCTGCGGCGCCCCGAGGCCCGGACGGCCCTGATGGCGGTGGTCTCCGAGTCCACCCGCGACGAGGCGCTCCGGGACCGGATCCGGTCGGCGATCGTGGACAGGCAGAAACGTCTCGTCGTACTGGGACGCGAACGGGCCCAGGCGCGCGGGGAACTTCCGTACGAGGAGGACCCGGCGCTCGCCGGCCTTGCCACGGACCTGATCTTCGACGTGATCGCGGGCACGGTGGTGCACCGCGCGCTCGTGAGCTCCGAGCCGGTGGACGAGCTGTGGGTGGCCGCCTTCACCGCGCTGCTGATGCACGGTCTGCGCAGCGCCGGCTCCGCCTGAGGCGCCCCGCGGACGCGCGCGGGCCGGCCGCGCCCCTTCCGGAGGGGCGGGGCCGGCCCGTGCGCGTCGGGGACGGTCAGAAGCCGGGCGGCTCGGTGTAGGTGCCCCACTCGTCGCGCAGGACGTTGCAGATCTCGCCGAGCGTGGCCTCGGCCCGGACGGCGTCCAGCATGGCGGGGATCATGTTCGAGCCGTCGCGGGCGGCGGCCAGCATCTGCGCGAGGGCGGCGTCGACCTTCGCGTCGTCGCGGCGGTCCTTGCGCGCCGCCAGTTCCTGGACCTGTACGCGCTCCACCTCGTGGCTGACCCGGAGGATCTCCAGGTCGCCGGTGACGGAGCCGTGGTGCACGTTGACGCCGACGACCCGCTTGTCGCCCTTCTCCAGGGCGCGCTGGTACTGGAAGGCCGACTCCGCGATCTCCCCGGTGAACCAGCCGTCCTCGATGCCGCGCAGGATGCCGGAGGTGATCGGCCCGATGGGGTGCCGGCCGTCCGGGTGGGCGCGCAGGCCGCGCTCCCTGATCTGCTCGAAGATCTTCTCCGCGTCGGCCTCGATGCGGTCCGTGAGCTGCTCGACGTACCAGGAACCGCCCAGCGGGTCGGCCACGTTGGCGACGCCGGTCTCCTCCATCAGCACCTGCTGCGTGCGCAGCGCGATCTCGGCGGCCTGTTCGCTGGGCAGGGCCAGGGTCTCGTCGAGGGCGTTGGTGTGCAGCGAGTTGGTGCCGCCGAGGACGGCCGCGAGGGCTTCGACGGCGGTGCGCACCACGTTGTTGTACGGCTGCTGGGCGGTGAGGGAGACGCCGGCCGTCTGGGTGTGGAAGCGCAGCCACATCGTCTTGTCGGACTTCGCCCCGTAGACCTCCTTCATCCAGCGGGCCCAGATGCGGCGGGCGGCGCGGAACTTGGCGATCTCCTCGAAGAAGTCGAGGTGCGCGTCGAAGAAGAAGGAGAGGCCGGAGGCGAAGTGGTCGACGTCGAGGCCGCGGGAGAGGCCGAGTTCGACGTAGCCGAATCCGTCGGCGAGGGTGTAGGCGAGCTCCTGCGCGGCCGTGGCCCCGGCCTCGCGGATGTGGTAGCCGGAGACGGAGAGCGGCTTGTAGGCGGGGATGCCGTTCGCGCAGTACTCCATGAGGTCGCCGATGAGGCGCAGGTGCGGCTCGGGTTCGAAGAGCCACTCCTTCTGGGCGATGTACTCCTTGAAGATGTCGGTCTGGAGCGTCCCGTTCAGGACGGCCGGATCGACGCCCTGGCGCTCGGCGGCGACCAGGTACATGCAGAAGGCGGGCACGGCGGGCCCGGAGATGGTCATCGACGTGGTGACGTCGCCGAGCGGGATGTCCTTGAAGAGGACCTCCATGTCGGCGGCGGAGTCGATGGCGACCCCGCAGTGGCCGACCTCGCCGAGCGCGCGGGGGTCGTCGGAGTCCCGGCCCATGAGGGTGGGCATGTCGAAGGCCACGGAGAGGCCGCCGCCGCCCGCGGCCAGGATCATCTTGTAGCGCTCGTTGGTCTGCTCGGCGTTGCCGAAGCCGGCGAACTGGCGGATGGTCCAGGTCCGGCCGCGGTAGCCGGTGGCGTGCAGGCCTCGGGTGAAGGGGTACTCGCCCGGCCAGCCGATGCGCTCGAACCCCTCGTAGGCGTCGCCGGGGCGGGGCCCGTAGACGGGCTCGACGTCATCTCCGGAGAGCGTCGTGAAATCGGCCTCGCGCTTGCGGGCCTTGTCGTAGCGGGCCTGCCAGCGACGGCGGCCTTCTTCGATGGCGTCAGCATCCATACCCATGAATTTACTAGGACGTCCTAGTAAATGTCGATGGGAAACCCCGGGGAGTCCTTCCCCGGGGATTCCGGTCGAGCCCCGCTCTAGGCCTTCGCGGTCGCGAGGCCGTCCGTGACCAGCGGCTCGACCTCGGCGCGGACCTTGCGCTCGACGAAGAAGGCGGCGAGCGGGATCGTGCCCGACACCAGGACCCACAGCAGCTTGCCGAAGGGCCACTTCGCCTTGGAGCCGAGGTCGAAGGCGAACACGAGGTAGATCATGAACAGCACGCCGTGGATCTGCGAGACCGCGAGGGTCAGGCCGGCCCCGGTGTCGAAGCCGTACTTCGCCACCATGCAGGCGCAGAGGATCAGGAGCATGACCGCGGTCACGTAGGCCATGACGCGGTAGCGGGTCAGCACGCTTCGTTTCATGGCGTCGAGCCTAACCGTCCGTTTTGCGCGATCTTGACGCGGCCCCGTCCCCCGCCGCCCGCCCTACTTGTCCTCGAAGTCGGCGGCGGCCACGCGCAGGGGGCGCAGCAGCGCGAAGATCTCCGCGCACTCCTCCGCGTCGTACGCGCCCAGCCCGAAGTCGATGTCCATCAGGGCCTTCGTCGCGGACTCGACCACGGCGCGCCCGTTGGGCGTGATGGAGGCGAGCGTGCCGCGGCCGTCCTGCGGGTTGGGCCGCTTGGCCACCAGGCCGGCCTTCATCAGCCGGTCCACGGTGTTCGTCACCGAGGTGGGGTGGACCATCAGGCGCTCGCCGATCTTCGACATCGTCAGCTCGCCCGCCTGGGAGAAGGTGAGCAGCACGAGCGCCTCGTACCGGGCGAAGGTGAGCCCGTACGGCTTGACCACCGCGTCGACCTCGGCGAGGAGGATCTGGTGGGCGCGCATGATGGAGGTGATCGCGGCCATGGAGGGGACCGGTCCCCAGCGGCGCTGCCAGAGCTCGTCGGCGCGGGCGATGGGGTCGAAGGGAAGGCTGAGCGGCTTGGGCACCCACCAGACCCTACCGGGCCGCTATTTGGCGGTCAGCCCCGTCTCACCACTCGGCCCGGGGCGCGCGGAGCGCGCGGGGCGGTCCGGCGTGCGCGGGGGCTCCGTGGCGCGCAGCGCGGCGAGCAGCGGCAGGACGGCGGCCGTGCCGAGGACCGCGGCGCCGGTGACCACGGCGTGCGCCGGGAAGAACTCGGCGGCGGCTCCGGCGAGGGCCATGCCGACGCCCTGGAGGGTCATCAGGCCGGTGCCGAGCAGGGTCATCGCCCGGCCGCGCAGCTCTTCGGGGACGGCGTCCACGTACATCCGGTCGAGGTCGAGCGCGTACGCGTGCGCGAGCCCGGACAGCAGGAGCGCCGCGAGGACGACGGGCACGCCGGGGCGGACGGCGTAGCCGAGCAGCGGCAGCAGGGCGACGGCGGCCAGCGGGGCGGTGAGCCGGGCGCGGGTGCGGGCGGTGAGCAGGGAGCCGGCGGCGAGCTCCCCCGCGATGGTGCCGACGGGGAGCGCGCACATCAGCAGCCCGAGCGCGCCGGTGCCCGCGCCGATGCCGTCGGCGTACGGGGTGAGGAGCGCCTCCGGGACGACGGCGAAGGCGGGCGGCAGCCAGCACAGCAGGGTGAGCGCCCGCATCCGGCGGTCGCCGAGCAGGGCGCCGAGCCCGGCGCGGAGCGCGCCCCGTGCGGCGGTGGCGGTGCGGGCGGTGGCGGTGCGGGCGGGGCGGGCGCGGGTGCCGAGGCGCAGCAGCAGGGCGGAGGTGAGGAACCCGGCGGCGGTGAGGGCGAGCGCCCCGCGGGGGGCGAGGAAGGTCAGCAGCAGCCCGCCGAGGCCGAAGCCGGCGAGCTGGGCGCTCTGGGACACCATGCGCAGCAGCGAGCGGCCGAGGACGAAGGCCTCGCCGGGGCCGAGGATGTCGGCCAGGGAGGCGCTGCGGGCCCCCTGGAACAGCGGGGCGACGAAGGCCATGGCGCAGCGCAGGGCGAGGATCCCGGCGACGGGGGTGCCCGGCCAGACCATCGCCGCCGCGCAGCCCGCGCAGAACAGGTCGCAGGCGACGAGGAGCCGGCGGGCCGGGTACCGGTCGGCGAGCCCGGCGAGGAGGGTGCCGCCGAGGGCGTAGGGCAGGAAGCCGAGGGCGAAGGTGAGCGCGCTCATCAGGGCGGAGCCGGTGGCTCGGTAGACGAGGACGGTGAGGGAGATCTCGGCAACGACGACGCCGAGCAGCGACAGCAGGTGCGCGGCGAACACGGCCCGGAACTCCCCGACCCGGAACAGCCCCCGGTACCCCGCGCCGGAACCCCCGGCCGCCGGTTCCGGTCCGGAGCCGGATGCCGGGCCGGAACCGGAACCACACGCCGGAACCGGAGCGGAGCCGGACACCGGACCGGAACCGGAACCGAGCCCGGAAACGCCCGGCGGGCCCGGCGCCGGGACGGGCCCGGCACCGGACACCGGACCGGAACCGGAACCGGGCGCGGGAACGCCCGGCGGGCCCGGAACGGGCGTCGGGCCGGCACCGGACACCGGACCGGGCGGCGGGCCCGGAACGGGCGGCGGGCCGGCACCGGGCGCGGGAACGGGCGGCGGGGTCGGGGCGGGCGCCCGGGGCGGGCGGGACGGGTCGGGGGCCGGGGAGAGGGACATGGGAGGTAGCTTCGGGCGGACCGAGGGGCGGGGGCCATGGATTCGGTACGGGGCGAATCCGGGCCCGGTGACGGGGAGACTGCACCCATGGGCAACCACTACCGCTTCGGCCCCGCCGACCTGCTGCGCTGCCGTTTCGGGATCTCCCCGCGCTGGGAGACGCAGGAGGCCGTGCGCGTGCTGCGGCGCCCGGACCGGCAGGCGTACCACCTGCCCTGGCTGCGCCGCGTCCGGGCCGACGCGGCCGGGCTGGACCTGCGGCCGCTGTGGCTGCTGATGCCGCGCCGGGGACACCACCCGGACCTGCTGAGCCCGCCCCCGCTCGGCCCTTCGGCGACCTTCGAGGAGGAGCTGGCCCGGGTCCGCGCGGCCGCCGACGATCCCCGGGCGGCGCACGAAGACCTCCGCAGGTCGCTGGCCTGCACCCCGGGCGCCCTGGACAGTCCCCTCGGCCGGCGGATGCTGGCGGATCCCGCGCGGGCGGTGGCGGAGCTGGCCGATCTGACGGAGGCCGCCTGGCGGGCGCTGGTCGCCCCGCACTGGCCGCGGCTGCGGGCCCTGCTGGAGGCGGACGTCCTCTTCCACTCCCGGCGACTGGCGGCGGGCGGGCTCGAAGCCCTCTTCGACGGCCTCCACCCCGGTCTGCGCTGGTCCGGCGGGACCGCCACCCTCACCGTCGAGCGCCCCTCCCACCACGACCGCGAACTCGGCGGCCAGGGGCTCCTGCTGATGCCGAGCGCCTTCGTCTGGCCCGAGGTGGCCGGCGGCTACGACCCCCCGTGGCAGCCCACGCTGGCGTACCCGGCGCGGGGCATCGGCGCGCTGTGGACGGCCTCGCCCGGACCGGCCCCGCGCGCGCTGGCCGGGCTGCTGGGGCGGGCCCGGGCGGAGGTGCTGTGCGCGCTGGACGAGCCCGCCTCGACCACCGCGCTGGCCGCGCGCCTGGGCCTGGCGCCCTCGACGGTCTCCGCCCACCTGTCGGCACTGCGCGCGGCGGGCCTGCTGATCCCGGCCCGGCACGGCCGCCAGGTGCTCTACGAACGCACCCCGCTGGCCATCGCACTGGCCGCGGGCGCCTCCCCGTAACCCGGCCGCGGAGGGCCGGGGCGGTGGCGGTCAGCCTTCCGCGAGGTGCCGCTCCACCGTCTCGATCTTCGAGGTCATGCCGTCGCTGACCCCGGGCCGGATGTCGGCCTTGAGGATGAAGGACACCCGGGGCGCCCGCGCCTCCACGGCGGCCACCGCACGCCTGACCACGTCCATCACCTCGTCCCACTCCCCCTCGACGGTGGTGAACATCGCGTCGGTGCGGTTGGGCAGCCCGGATTCGCGCACCACGCGCACGGCGTCGGCGACGTACTCGCCGACCTCTTCACCGACCCCCAGCGGGGTCACCGAGAACGCGATGATCATGCGTCGGCCGCCTGACGCGCGCGGGCGGCGATGACGCTGTCGGTCTCGTCGCGCTTGAGCAGCTTGTCGCCGTAGAGCCCGCCGAAGGGCACCAGGGCGAGCAGGAAGAAGAGGGCGACCTTCTTGAGCGGCCACTTCGCCTTGTTCCACACGTCCAGCAGGAAGAGCGCGTAGATGACGAACAGGATCCCGTGCAGGATCCCGAGCGGCATCATCAGGTAGTCGATGTCCGTCGTCCGCTTCAGCAGCGAACCGAAGATCAGCAGGGCCGGGAACGACAGCGCCTCCGGAACGGAGATGAGGCGCAGCCGGTGCAGGGCGGAGGCGGTCTTGATGTCCACGTGGAACCTTCGGGAGTGGCGGCCGGGGCCCCACCAGTGTCTCAGCCGCCCCCGCCGATCTTGTTCCGGGCCCCCGCGCCCGCGCGAGTGTGGCGCATATCGGCCACGGGGCCCTGTTCGGGCCCGCCCGCTGCCGATACCTTCTTTCCCGTGGCTCAGTTCCGACTCCAAGGCAGCAAGGTGCTCGCCGTCGACCTGACCGGTGACGCCGTGAAAGCGAAGAACGGCGCCATGGTCGCGTACGACGGCCAGATGGCCTTCAAGAAGATGACAGGCGGCGGCGAAGGCCTCCGCGGCATGGTGACCCGCCGGCTGACCGGCGAACAGATGACGGTGATGGAAGTACAGGGACACGGCACCTGCTTCTTCGCAGACCGCGCGAGTGAGATCAATCTGGTCAATCTGCGCGGCGAGAAGCTCTACGTCGAGTCCAGCAACCTGCTGTGCACGGACGCCGGCCTGCGCACCGGCACGACCTTCACCGGTCTGCGCGGCGCGACCACCGGCAACGGGCTCTTCACGACGACCGTCGAGGGTTCCGGCCAGGCGGCGATCATGTCGGACGGGCCGGCCGTGGTGCTGCGGGTCAGCGCCCAGTACCCGCTGTCGGTGGACCCGGGGGCGTACATCGCGCACACCGGGAACCTCCAGCAGTCCTTCCAGTCCGGTGTGACCTTCCGCACCCTGATCGGCGAGGGCTCCGGCGAGGCCTTCCAGATCCGCTTCGAGGGCGAGGGCCTGGTCTACGTGCAGCCCAGCGAGCGCAACACCATCGGGGGCGACGTCTGATGCCGTTCCGCGAGATCAACTCGAAGATGGTCGAGGCCCAGGTGGTGCCCGGGCAGAAGATGTACAGCCAGCGCGGGGCGATGCTCGCCTACCGCGGCGAGGTCTCCTTCACGCCGAGCCTGACCGGGGGCCAGGGCGGCGTGATGGGCATGATCGGGCGCCGGGTGGCCAACGAGCAGACGCCGCTGATGAGCGTCGAGGGCAACGGCACCGTGATGTTCGGCCACGGCGGCCACCACATCCAGGTGATCGGCCTGACCGGCGAGACGCTCTACGTCGAGGCCGACCGGCTGCTGGCCTTCGACGGCACCCTCCAGCAGGGCACGATGTTCATGGGCTCGCAGGGCGGTGTCATGGGCATGGTGCGCGGTCAGGTGACCGGGCAGGGCCTGTTCACCACCACCCTCAAGGGCCACGGCTCCGTCGCCGTGATGGCCCACGGCGGGGTCATCGAGCTCCCCATCACCCCGAACCGGCCGGTCCACGTCGACCCGCAGGCGTACGTGGCCCACCACGGGGACGTCAGGAACAAGCTGTCCGCCGCACTGGGCTGGCGGGACATGGTCGGACGCGGTTCGGGCGAGGCGTTCCAGCTGGAGCTGTCCGGCCAGGGCGCCGTCTTCGTACAGGCCTCGGAGGAAAAGCTGTGAACTTCGGTCCCGTGATGGGCGGTCCCGGCGGCCCGACGGTCTTCGACCCGCACAGCCTGCCCTCCGACGACAACGTGAACGCCTACACCTTCTGCGTGGAGCTCAAGGGGAGCCAGTGGTTCCTGCAGAAGGGCAAGATGATCGCCTACTACGGGCGCATCGAGTTCAACGGCATCGGCAACGGCCGCTTCGACCGGCTGCTGCGCACCAGTTTCCACTCGCCGCTGCACGCCAGCGACTGGGTGGTGGCCGAGGGCCAGGGCAAGATGCTGCTGGCCGACCGGGCCTTCGACGTGAACTCGTACGACCTGGAGAACGGCAACCTGACCATCCGGTCGGGGAACCTGCTGGCGTACCAGCCCACGCTCGCCCTCAAGCAGTCGATCGTGCCGGGGTTCCTGACCCTGATCGGAACCGGGAAGTTCGTGGCGGCGTCCAACGGACCGGTGGTGTTCATGGAGCCGCCGATGCGCGTGGACCCGCAGGCACTGGTCGGCTGGGCGGACTGCCCCTCGCCGTGCCACCACTACGACCACGGCTACATGACGGGCGTGATGGGCGGGCTGCGCTCGCTCACCGGCCTCGGCGGCACCTCGGGCGAGGAGCACCAGTTCGAGTTCGTCGGGGCGGGGACGGTCCTGCTCCAGTCGTCGGAGATGCTGATGGCCGAGCAGTCGGTCGGAGCGGTGGGCGCCGGAGCCGCCACGGGCAACGCCCAGGGCGTCCCGGGGGCCGGTCAGGGCCCGCTGGGGCAGCTGGGCGTGCCGCGGATGCCCGGACAGCTGGGTGACATCCAGCGGCGGCTCGGACTGTGAGACCCGGTGCGGCCGGATACGGCGGCCGCACCTCCCATCTTTGTACGTAATTCAACTTCTTAGGTAGAGTTCATTCATGGAGACCATGGAGACCGAGACGGCCACCCGCTGGCTGAGCGATGCCGAACAGTGCGCCTGGCGCACCCACCTGGACGTCAGCAGGCTGCTGATGCACCAGCTGGAAAAGGATCTCCAGCCCTTCGGACTCACCAACAACGATTACGAGATCCTCGTGAACCTCTCGGAATCGGACGGCCACCGGATGCGCATGAGCGATCTGGCCACCGCCACGCTGCAGTCCAAGAGCCGGCTGTCCCACCAGATCACCCGCATGGAGACGGCGGGCCTGGTGCGCCGGGTGAACTGCGAGTCCGACCGCCGCGGCCTGTACGCCGTGCTCACGGACGAGGGCATGGAGACCATGCGCAAGGTCGCCCCGCGGCACGTGGCGTCGGTGCGCGAGCACTTCATCGACCTGCTGCCCCCCGAGGCCCTCGCGGCCCTGCGGGAGTCGCTGCGGCCCGTCGCGGAGCACCTGCGCGACAACCGCGGCAAGATCTGAGCGCAGCCCGCCCCCACCGGGGGCGGGGGACGCCCTCCCCGGGCCTGCGGACGCTCCGCCGCGCCCCGTCGGGCGGCCGGCCGCAGAATGGGCGGTACCGCCCATCGCCGGCCGGCCCCCGACCGGCCCGAGGAGGTCCCATGAAGCGCACGCTCCACGCCCCCGTGGTCACCGCCCTGCTGGCCGGAGGACTGCTCCTCGCGGGCCCGGCCGCCGCGTCCGCAGCGGCCGCGTCCGCCGCGACGAGAACCCTCCCGTCCGCCGCCGCGGCCCCCGCCGCCCGCGCCGACGTCGACGCCGCGGGAGCGGCGGCCGCGGCCCTGAAGAAGTACCCGGGCTTCGTCGAGTCCCTCGACAAGGACGGGTCCGTCTGGCACGTGGACGTGGTCGGCAAGAACGGCAAGAGCCACTCCGAGGTGGAGGTCTCCTCCTCCGGCGCCGTCACCCAGCGCAACCAGGACGACAACGACGATGACGACGGCAACGAGTACAAGAGCCTGGTCGCCGCCAAGGTCGACGCCGCGAAGGCGATGAAGGCGGCGCTGGCCGCCGGCCCGGGCAAGGTCTGGTCGCTGGAATGGGACGACGACAACGACAACGGGGTCGCCGACTACTGGAACGTGGAGGTCAAGGCCTCCGACGGCAAGACGAAGAACGTCGGCATCGACGCCGGGACCGGCAAGGTGGTCCCGGCGGACTCCGACGACGACAACGACGGCAGCGACGACAACGGCTGACGTCCGACGCCGGGGCGGGGGGGGGGGGCCCCCGGGGGGCGCCCCCCCCCCCCCCCCCCCCCCCCGCCGCCCCGCCCGCCCCGCCGGCGGGGGCGGGGGGGGGGGGGGCC
>NZ_JBICWZ010000005.1:347557-516572 GCF_043199995.1 Streptomyces sp. NPDC048507
ACACCCCCGCCCCCCCCGCGCGGCCCCCGCCGGGGGCCCCCGCGCCCCCCCCCCCCCCCCGCCCGCGCCCCCCCCCCCCGCGGGGGCGGCGCGGGGGGGGGGGGGGGGCGCCCCCCCGGGGGGCCCCCCCCCCCGCCCGCGCTCAGCCCTCCGTCAGGCCGTCCAGCAGCGCGTCGGCGGCCGTGTACGGGTCCAGCTCGCCCGCGGCGACGCGCACCGCCAGCGCGTCGAGCCGGGCGTCCCCGCGCAGGTCGGCGAGCCGGCCGCGCAGGGTGGTGATCGCGATGGTCTCGACCTCCCGGGCGGCCCGGGCCGCCCGGCGCCCGTCCAGGACCCCGTGTTCCTCCATCCACGCCCGGTGCTTCTCCAGCGCCTCGACGAGCTCGTCGATGCCCTGGCCGCGGGCCGCGACCGTCTTCACGATCGGCGGCCGCCAGTCGCCCGGGCCGCGGGATTCGCCGAGCCCCAGCATGTGGTTGAGCTCCCGCGCGGTCGCGTCCGCGCCGTCCCGGTCGGCCTTGTTCACCACGTACAGGTCGCCGATCTCCAGGATCCCGGCCTTGGCGGCCTGGATCCCGTCGCCCATGCCGGGGGCCAGCAGCACCACCGAGGTGTCCGCCTGCGAGGCGATCTCCACCTCGGACTGCCCGACGCCCACCGTCTCGACGAGGATCACGTCGCAGCCGGCCGCGTCCAGCACCCGGATCGCCTGCGGCGCCGCCCAGGCGAGACCGCCCAGGTGCCCCCGCGTGGCCATGGAACGGATGTAGACCCCCGGGTCGGAGGCGTGGTCCGACATGCGGACCCGGTCACCGAGCAGCGCCCCGCCCGAGAAGGGCGAGGACGGGTCCACCGCGAGCACTCCGACCCGCTTGCCGGCCTTGCGGTAGGCCGAGACGAGGGCCGAGGTCGAGGTCGACTTGCCGACCCCGGGCGAACCGGTCAGGCCGACCACGTACGCGCCGCCGGTCAGCGGGGCCAGGGCCGCCATCACCTCGCGCAGGTGCGGGGACGCCCCCTCGACCAGTGAGATCAGCCGGGCCACGGCCCGCGGCCGGCCCTCGCGGGCCTGCGCCACCAGCGTGGGGACGTCCACCGTCGTCATCCGGGCCGCCTACGCCTTCGGGACGCGGATCACGAGGGCGTCGCCCTGACCGCCGCCGCCGCACAGCGCGGCCGCGCCGACCCCGCCGCCACGGCGCTTCAGCTCCAGGGCCAGGTGCAGCACGACGCGGGCGCCGGACATGCCGATCGGGTGCCCCAGGGCAATGGCGCCGCCGTTGACGTTCACCTTTTCCGGGGTCACCCCGAGGTCCTTCATTGACTGCACGGCGACCGCCGCGAAGGCCTCGTTGATCTCGATGAGGTCCAGGTCGGAGACCTCCAGGCCGTCCTTCTCCAGGGCGTGCAGGATCGCGTTGGAGGGCTGCGACTGGAGCGAGTTGTCCGGGCCGGCCACGTTCCCGTGGGCGCCGATCTCGGCGATCCAGTCCAGGCCCAGCTCCTCGGCCCTGGCCTTGCTCATCACGACCACGGCGGCGGCGCCGTCCGAGATCTGCGAGGAGGTGCCGGCGGTGATCGTGCCGTCCTTGGCGAAGGCGGGGCGCAGCTTGCCGAGGGACTCCACCGTGGTCTCGGCGCGGATGCCCTCGTCGGCGGAGAACAGCACCGGGTCGCCCTTGCGCTGCGGGATCTCCACGGGGGTGATCTCGGCCTCGAAGACGCCGTTCTTCTGCGCGGCGGCGGCGCGCTGGTGGGAGGCGGCCGCGAAGGCGTCCTGCGGGGCCCGCTCGATGCCGAGGCGGGTGTTGTGCTTCTCGGTGGACTCGCCCATCGCGATGTTCTCGAAGGCGTCGGTGAGGCCGTCGTACGCCATCGCGTCGAGCATCTCGATGGCGCCGTACTTGAAGCCCTCGCGCGACTTCGGCAGCAGGTGCGGGGCGTTGGTCATCGACTCCTGGCCGCCCGCGACCACGATGTCGAACTCCCCGGCGCGGATGAGCTGGTCGGCGAGCGCGATGGCGTCCAGGCCCGAGAGGCACACCTTGTTGATGGTGAGCGCGGGCACGTTCATGGGGATGCCGGCCTTCACCGCGGCCTGGCGGGCGGGGATCTGGCCCGCGCCGGCCTGCAGCACCTGGCCCATGATCACGTACTGGACCTGGTCGCCGGTGATGCCGGCCCGTTCCAGCGCGGACTTGATGGCGAATCCGCCGAGGTCGGCGCCCGAGAAGGACTTCAGCGAGCCGAGCAGTCGCCCCATGGGCGTGCGGGCCCCGGCGACGATCACTGAAGTGGTGTTGTTCGTTCCGGACATGAGGCACAGCCCCTTGGATGAGGAGTGAACGAGGGTTTACCTGAATGTACTGAGCAGTACCCGCGCAGTCACCCGGCAGTCGGTGTGATCGCTGGCACGTTGCGTAACCACCCTCCGCGGCGGTGCACTGGTCCCATGCTGACAAGAATCGACCACATCGGGATCGCCTGCTTCGACCTCGACAAGACCGTCGAGTTCTACCGTGCCACGTACGGGTTCGAGGTGTTCCACACCGAGATCAACGAGGAGCAGGGCGTGCGCGAGGCCATGCTCAAGATCAACGAGACCTCGGACGGCGGGGCCTCCTACCTCCAGCTCCTGGAGCCCACCCGCGAGGACTCCGCGGTGGGCAAGTGGCTGGCCAAGAACGGCGAGGGCGTGCACCACATCGCCTTCGGCACCGCGGACGTCGACGGCGACGCCGAAGCCATCCGCGGCAAGGGCGTACGGGTCCTCTACGACGAGCCGCGGACCGGCTCGATGGGCTCCCGGATCACCTTCCTGCACCCCAAGGACTGCCACGGAGTCCTGACCGAACTGGTCACCAGCAACCCTGATCACTGATGCCCCCATTCCCCGGCCGGTAGAGTGGCACTGGCTCGGCCGGGGTTTCGGTGCGGAGACGGGGTCGGGGCCCGAACCCCTGCCCCGGTATCTGACACCATTCCCCGGGGGCGTCGTTCAGCGGGCGAGCGATGCTCATTTGGGAGTGAGCTTGCGACCAGGGGACGGATGGGACCGCGCTGTGCGGGGCTACGAAAGCCAGGAGAGCCAACAGGCTGAAGCCGACCATCTCTCGCGCTTCGAAGCCGAGATGGAGCGGCTGAAGAAGGAGCGCGGGAAGGCCGTCCAGCACGCCGAAGACCTGGGGTACCAGGTCGAAGTGCTGCGCGCCAAGCTCCACGAGGTACGCCGCAATCTCGCGTCCCGGCCCGCCTACGACGGCGCGGACATGGGCTACCAGGCGGAGCAGCTGCTCCGCAACGCCCAGATCCAGGCGGACCAGATGCGCTCGGACGCCGAGCGCGAGCTGCGCGACGCCCGGGCCCAGACCCAGCGCATCCTCCAGGAACACGCCGAGCACCAGGCCCGGCTCCAGGCCGAGCTGCACTCCGAGGCCGTCAACCGCCGCCAGCGCCTGGACCAGGAGCTCAACGAGCGCCGCCAGACGGTCGAGGCGCACGTCAACGAGAACGTCGCCTGGGCCGAACAGCTGCGCGCGCGGACCGAGTCCCAGGCGCGCCGGCTCATGGACGAGTCCCGCGCCGAGGCCGAGCAGGCGCTGAACGCCGCCCGCGCCGAGGCCGCCCGGTCCGTCGAGGAGGCCCGCCGGCGGCTCGCCGCCGACGCGGAGACCGCCCGTACCGAGGCCGAGTCCACGCTGCTGCGCGCCCGCAAGGAGGCCGAGCGGCTGCTGGCCGCCGCCTCCACCCAGGCCCAGGAGGCCACCGAGCACGCCGAGCGGCTGCGCAGCACCACCAGCGCCGAGGCCGAGCAGACCCGGCAGCAGACGATGGACCTCGGCCGGGTGGCCGAGGCCCGGGTCCAGGAGGCCGACGGGGCGCTGCGCACGGCCCGCGCGGAGGCCGAGGCCCTGCTCGCGGACGCCAAGGAGAGCGCGGCGCGCCAGCTCGCCTCCGCGGAGTCCGTCAACGAGCAGCGCACCCGCACCGCGAAGGAGCAGGTCGCGCGGCTGGTCGGCGAGGCCACCAAGGAGACCGAGGTCCTCAAGGCCGAGGCCGAGCAGGCGCTGGCCGATGCCCGTGCGGAGGCGGAGCGGCTGCGCACGGAGGCCGGCGAGCAGGCCCGTACGGCCGCCGCCGAGGACACGGCGGCACAGCTGGCGAAGGCGGCCCGGACGGCCGAGGACGTACTGAACAAGGCCTCGGAGGACGCCCGGGCCACCACCCGCGCCGCCTCCGAGGAGGCCGAGCGGATCCGCCACGAGGCGGAGTCCGAGGCGGAGCGGCTGCGCGCCCAGGCCGCGGCCCGGGCCGACGAGCTCAAGGGCGCCGCGAAGGACGACACCGAGGAGTACCGGGCCCGTACGGTCGAACTCCAGGAGGAGGCCCGGCGGCTGCGCGGCGAAGCCGAGCAGCTGCGCGCGGAGGCCGTCGCCGAGGGCGAGCGGATCCGCGGGGAGGCCCGCCGCGAGGCGGTCCAGCAGATCGAGGAGGCGGCCCGGACCGCCGAGGAACTGCTCGGCAAGGCCAAGGCGGACGCGGACGAGCTGCGCGCCGGAGCCGGAGCGGAGAGCGAGCGGGTCCGCGGCGAGGCCGTGGAGCGGGCGACGACCCTGCGCCGGCAGGCCGAGGAGACCCTGGAGCGCACCCGCGCGGAGGCCGAGCGGCTGCGCACGGAGGCGGCGGAGCAGGCCGAGGCCGTGGCCGCCGAGGCGGACGCGGCGGCCCGGGCCCGGCGCGAGGAGACCGAACAGGCGCTGGCCGCGAAGCGGGCGGAGGCCGAGCAGGAGCTCGTGCGCCTGCACACGGACGCCGAAGGCCGGCTGACGACGGCCGAGCAGACGCTGCGCGACGCCCGCACGGCGGCGGAGGCCGTCCGCAAGGAGACCTCCGAGGAGAACGACCGGCTGCGCGCGGAGTCGGCGGAACGCATCCGCGCCCTGCAGGCCCAGTCGGAGGCGGAGGCCGAGCGGCTGCGCACGGAGGCCGCGGACGACGCGGGCCGGGTGCGCGCGGAGGCCGAGCAGGCGTCCGTACGGCTGCGCGCCGAGGCGGAGACGGAGTCGGAGCGGCTGCGCACCGAGGCCCAGGAGACCGCCGACCGGCTGCGCGCGGAGGCCAAGGCCGCCGCGGAGCGCGTCGCGACGGAGGCCGCGGAGGCGCTGGCCGCCGCCCAGGAGGAGGCCGCGCGGCGCCGCCGGGAGGCCGAGGAGACCCTGTCGGCGGCCCGGACGGACGCGGGCAACGAGCGGGCGCAGGCCCGCGAGCAGAGCGAGGAACTGCTGGCGCAGGCCCGCAAGCGTTCCGAGGAGGCCACCGCCGAGGCGGTCTGGCTGACCGAGGAGGCGGAGCGGCGCGCCTCGGAGCTGGTCGCGGCGGCCGAGGCCACCGCGCAGCAGGTGCGCGACTCGGTGGCCGGGCTGCACGAGCAGGCCGAGGAGGAGGTCTCCGGGCTGCGCAGCGCGGCCGAGCACGCGGCGGAGCGCACGCGCTCCGAGGCGGTGGAGGAGGCGGACCGGGTCCGCGCCGACGCCCACGCGGAGCGGGAGCGGGCGGCCGAGGACGCGGCCCGGGTGCGCAGCGAGGCCCGGGTCGAGACGGACGCGGCGAAGGCCCTGGCGGAGCGCACGGTCGGTGACGCGATCACCGAGGCCGAGCAGCTGCGGGCGGACACTGCGGAGTACGCCCAGCGGGTGCGCACGGAGGCGACGGACGCCCTGGCGGCGTCCGAGCGCGACGCGTCGCGGACCCGGGCGGACGCCCGGGACGACGCGAACCGGATCCGCGGCGAGGCGGCGGAGTCACTGGAGGCCTCGCGCGCCGAGGGCGGCCGGATCGTCGACGAGGCGACCGCGCAGGCGCGGCGCCTCACCGAGGAGACCCTGACGGCCAACACCGCCACGGTCGACGAGGCCCGGGCGGAGGCCGAGCGGCTCACCTCCGAGGCGGAGCGGGCGGCGGAGGCCACCCGTGCCGAGGCGGCCACGACGCTGGACGAGGCCCGCGCCGAGGCGAACCGGCTGCGCAGCGAGGCCGCCGAGCAGGCGGACCGGCTCATCACGGAGGCCACCGCCGAGGCGGAGCGGCTCACCGAGGAGATCCGCGCCGCCAATGAACTCACCGTCGGCGAGGCGCGGGAGGCCGCCGACGCGCTGCGCGCCGAGGCCGCCGAGACCGTGGACGGGGCCCGCGCCGAGGCGAACCGGCTGCGCGCCGAGGCCGCCGAGCAGGCGGACCGGCTCGTCACGCAGGCCACCGCCGAGGCGGAGAAGCTCACGGCGCAGGCGGCGGAGACGCTGGCCGCGGCGGAGCGGGACTCCACCCGGATCCTGGTCGAGTCGCGCACCGAGGGCGACCGGCTGGTCGAGGAGACCCGCGCGGCGAACGAGCTGACGGTCGGCGAGGCCGCGGCGGAGGCCGAGCGGCTGCGCACCGACGCGGCCCGCGCCCTGGACGAGGCCCGGGCGGAGGGCGGCCGGATCATCGGCGAGGCCACCGCGGAGGCGGAGCGCGTCACGGTCGCGGCGAACGAGACCCTGGCGGGCGCCGAACGGGACGCCGAGCAGAACCTCGACGAGGCGCGCGCGGAGGCCGGCCGGCTGCGCACGGAGGCCGCCGAGCAGGCGGACCGGCTCATCACCGGGGCGACGTCGGAGGCGGAGAAGCTCACCGAGCGGACCCGCAAGGACAACGAGCGCACGGTCGGCGAGGCGCAGAACGAGGCCGAACGGCTGCGCGCCGACGCGGCGGAGGCGCTGTCCTCGGCCCAGGAGCACGCGACGCGCACCCGTTCCGAGGCGGAGCGGGTCAAGGCGGAGGCGGCGACCGACGCGGAGCGCACCCGCGCCGAGGCCCGTACGGAGTCGGAGCGGCTGCTGGACGAGGCGCGCGAGGCGGCCAACAAGCGCCGCAGCGAGGCGGCGGAGCAGGTCGACCGGCTCATCACGGAGGCGTCGGCGGAGGCCGAGAAGCTGACCTCGGACGCGGGCCGGCAGGCCCTGGCTGCGACCACGGCCGCCGAGGAGCAGGCCGACGCGATGGTCGACGCGGCGCGCAAGGAGGCCGCGCGGATCACCTCGGAGGCGACCGTCGAGGGCAACTCCACGGTGGAGAAGGCCCGTACGGACGCCGACGAGCTGCTGGTCGGGGCGCGGACGGACGCCGCCGCCATAAGGGAGCGGGCGGAGGAGCTGCGCGCGCGGGTCGAGTCCGAGGTCGAGGAGCTTCACGAGCGGGCCCGCCGGGAGTCGGCGGAGCAGATGAAGTCGGCCGGCGAGCGCGTGGACAAGCTGGTGCGCGCGGCGACCGAGCAGAGCGTCGAGGCCGAGGCGAAGGCCAAGGAGCTGGTGTCGGACGCGAGCAGCGAGGCGAGCAAGGTCCGCATCGCCGCGGTGCGCAAGGCGGAGGCGCTGCTCAAGGAGGCCGAGCAGAAGAAGGCGGAGCTGTCGCGGCAGGCCGAGAAGGCGCTCTCCGAGGCGCGGGCCGAGGCGGAGCGGCTGGTCGACGAGGGCCGTCGTGAGCTGGAGGTCCTGGTGCGCAGGCGCGAGGACATTCAGGCGGAGATTTCCCGTGTCCAGGACGTTCTTGAGGCGTTGGAATCATTCGAGGCACCTTCGGGTGGCGCGAAGCCCGCGGTGGGCGGCCAGGGCGCGGGGGGCGTGAAGGCCGGCGCGACAGCGGGTTCCACTCGATCGGGTGGTAAGACGTCAGAGGGCTAGTCAGAACGCTGAGATGTGTGCTTCTGAAGGAGGTTCAGGCGAAGGAGTGACAAGCATTCTGCCGCCTTGCCACTCAAAAGGGGTGTCATTGTCCAGGGCAAACCCGGATTGACTCGATGACACGCCGCCCTGGCGCCTAGGATTCCCCTTAACACCTCACGTAGCACCTCATCGGTCTCATTCGACAGGAACCCCATGAGCGACACTTCCTCCCCCTTCGGCTTCGAGCTCGTGCGGCGTGGTTACGACCGCGGTCAGGTGGACGACCGCATTACCAAGCTGGTCTCCGACCGCGACAGCGCCCTTGGACGCATCAACTCTCTGGAAAAGCGGATCGAGGAGCTGCACCTCGAAACGCAGAACGCCCAGGCCCAGGTGAGCGACGCCGAGCCGTCGTACGCCGGCCTCGGCGCCCGGGTCGAGAAGATCCTCCGGCTGGCCGAGGAGGAGGCGAAGGACCTCCGTGAGGAGGCCCGTCGCGCCGCCGAGCAGCACCGTGAGCTGGCGGAGTCGGCCGCCCAGCAGGTGCGCAACGACGCCGAGTCGTTCGCGGCGGACCGCAAGTCGAAGTCGGAGGACGAGGGCGTCCGCATCGTCGAGAAGGCCAAGGGCGACGCCTCCACCCTGCGCGCCGAGGCCCAGAAGGACGCGGCCTCCAAGCGCGAGGAGGCCGACGCGCTCTTCGAGGAGACCCGCGCCAAGGCCGCCCAGGCCGCCGCGGACTTCGAGACCAACCTGGCCAAGCGGCGCGAGCAGTCGGAGCGCGACCTGGCCTCGCGTCAGCAGAAGGCGGAGAAGCGCCTCGCGGAGATCGAGCACCGCGCCGAGCAGCTGCGCCTGGAGGCGGAGAAGCTCCGTACGGACGCCGAGCGCCGCGCCCGCCAGACGGTGGAGACCGCGCAGCGCCAGGCCGAGGACATCGTCGCCGACGCCAACGCCAAGGCCGACCGCATCCGCAGCGAGTCCGAGCGCGAGCTGGCGGCGCTCACCAACCGCCGCGACTCGATCAACGCGCAGCTGACCAACGTCCGCGAGATGCTGGCGACGCTGACCGGCGCGGCCGTGGCGGCCGCCAACCCGATCGTCGACGACGAGCCGGTGACCCGGGGCGTGCCGGCCCAGCAGAGCCGCTGACACCGGGCGGCGGCACAACTGCCGACGTTGGGCCGTACGTCACCTCTTTGAGGTGGCGTACGGCCCTTCGGCGTTCTAGCGTGGCCGCATGATCGAGCTCGAGGGACTCACCAAACGTTTCGGTGCCAAGACCGCCGTGGACAACCTCAGCTTCCAGGTCAGACCGGGGGTGGTCACCGGCTTCCTCGGCCCCAACGGGGCGGGCAAGTCCACGACCATGCGCATGATGCTCGACCTCGACAACCCGACCAGCGGCACGGTCCGGATCGACGGGAAGCGCTACCGGGACCTGCCGGAGCCGCTGAAGTACATCGGGGCGCTGCTCGACGCGAAGGCGATGCACGGCGGCCGCAGCGCGTACAACAACCTCTTGTGCCTGGCCCAGTCGAACCGGATCCCGCAGCAGCGCGTCACCGAGGTCCTGGACCTGGTCGGCCTGACCGCCGTCTCGCGCAAGAAGTCGAAAGGATTTTCGCTCGGTATGGGGCAGCGGCTGGGAATCGCCTCCGCCCTGCTGGGTGATCCGGAAATCCTGATGTTCGACGAACCGGTCAATGGTCTGGACCCGGAGGGAATTCTCTGGATCCGCAATCTGATGAAGGGCCTGGCCTCGGAAGGAAGGACGATCTTCGTCTCCTCCCACCTGATGAGCGAAATGGCCCTGACCGCAGACCATTTGATCGTCATCGGGCAGGGGAAGCTGCTGGCGGACCTCCCGATGGCCGATTTCATCCAGCAGAACGCGCGCAGCTACGTACGGCTGCGCTCGCCGCAGCAGGAACGGCTGAGGGACGTCCTGCACGAGGCCGGGATCGACGCCATCAGCGTCCCGGCCACCGGCACGCTGGAGATCGACGGCGTGGAGGCGGCGCGGCTCGGCGAACTGGCCGCCGAGCACCGGATCGTGCTGCACGAACTCAGCCCGCAACGGGCTTCACTGGAGGAAGCGTTCATGCGCATGACGGCCGACTCCGTCGAGTACCACGCCCACGCGCCGGGTGCGCCCGGGGCGGCCCCCGGCGGGCCGGCCGGAGCCCCGGCCTGGGGTGCCGGGTTCGACGCGACGCGCAAGGGCGGCGAGTGACCATGTCCTCCTTCCCCGCCGTCCTGCGCTCGGAGTGGACCAAGATCCGCACGGTCGCCTCCACCAGCTGGACCCTGGCCACCGCGCTGCTGATCACCGCCGCCGCGGGCACCGGGATCTGCGCCGCGGTCAACGCGACCTTCGACGACCTCCCCAAGGACCAGCAGGTCACCTTCGACGCCACCCAGATGAGCTTCTCCGGGATGCTCCTCGGGCAGCTCGCGATCCTCGTCTTCGGCGCGCTGGTCGTCGGCAGCGAGTACAGCACCGGCATGATCCGCACCTCCCTCGCGGCCGTGCCCCGGCGCGGCCGGCTGCTGCTCGGAAAGATCACCGCGGCGACCGCGCTGGCCCTGCTGGCGGGCCTGGCCACCGGCTTCGTGTCCTTCTTCCTCGGACAGGCCGTCCTCGGCGACCACAGCACCGGGCTGGGCGGGGAGAACGTGCTGCGCGCGGTGATCGGCGTCGGCCTCTACATGGCCCTGCTCGCCCTGTTCTCCATCGGCGTCTCGATGATGCTGCGCAACACGGCCGCCTCGATCGCGGTCCTGGTGACCTTCATCCTGATCCTCCCCCTCGTGCTCAGCGTGGTCGACAGCACGCGCAAGATCGCCCAGTACCTGCCCAGCCAGACCGGTTCGGCGATCATGCAGACCGTTCCGGCGTCCGCGGGCGGTTCCGACGCCCCCTACGGGCCCTGGGGCGGGCTCGGGCTCATGGCCCTGTGGGTACTGGCCGCCCTGCTCGGCGGGTACCTGGTGCTCAGGAAGCGCGACGCGTGAGTACTCCCGGCGTCCGTCGCGCGACGGACGCCGGGAGTACTACGGGTGATCCCCGAGCCGGATCTCAGGGGCCGGTCAGGGATCCGGTCCGGGTGGGAACCGCGGGGGACTCGATATCCTCTTAAGGCTTACGCGGGCGAGAGCCGCCCGGGCCTGGCAAGGGGCAGCACGATGATCGAGGCAGTCGGCCTGACCAAGCGCTTCGGCGCCAAGACCGCCGTCGACGGGCTGTCCTTCCAGGTCAAGCCGGGTCACGTCACCGGTTTCCTGGGGCCCAACGGCTCCGGCAAGTCCACCACCATGCGCATGATCGTCGGGCTGGACCGGCCCACCTCCGGCGAGGTCACCATCAACGGCCTCCCCTTCCGGGAGCTGGCGAACGCCCAGCGGCACGTCGGGGCCCTGCTCGACGCCAAGGCCGTGCACGGCGGCCGCCGGGCCCGCACGCACCTGCTGTCCATCGCGCAGCTCTCCGGGATCCCCGAGAAGCGGGTCGACGAGGTGCTGGGCGTGGTCGGGCTCCAGGACGCCGCCCGTCAGCGTACGAAGGGCTTCTCGCTCGGCATGGGCCAGCGGCTCGGCATCGCCACCGCCCTGCTCGGCGACCCGCAGGTCCTGCTCTTCGACGAGCCGGTCAACGGCCTCGACCCCGAGGGCATCCGCTGGGTCCGCAACCTGATGCGCCAGCTCGCCGCCGAGGGACGCACCGTGTTCGTCTCCTCACACCTGATGAGCGAGATGGCGCTGACCGCCGACCACCTGATCGTGATCGGCCGGGGCCGGCTGCTCTCCGACATGAGCACCCAGGACTTCATCACCCACAATTCGGCCGGATTCGCCCGGGTCCGCGCGGCAGGCAACGGCCCCGACGGCCGCGTCACGCTCGGCTCCGCGCTCACCAGGGCGGGCGGCCGGGTGCTCCAGGAACCCGACGGGGCACTGCGGGTGACCGGGCTGGAGCTGCCCCGCATCAGCGACATCGCGCACGAGACCGGCGTACGGCTGTGGGAGCTGGCTCCGCACCGGGCCTCGCTGGAGGAGGCCTACATGCGGATGACCCAGTCCTCCGTCGAGTACAGCTCCTCCGACGACCCCCGCGCCGAACTGTGGGAGCCCGAGCCGCTGAGCCTGCCCGTGTGGGAGGAGGAGGCCGAGGCCCCCGTCGTCCCCGAAGACACCGCGGCGAGCTTCTTCGCTCCCCCGCCGCCCGGGTCCGGCCGCCCCTTCCTGATGCCCGGCAGCGCCGCCGATCTCGCCGGCTCCGCCAAGAACAGCACCGAGGACCCCAGATGACCACCACCCCCGGCGCGACCCCGGCGGCGAACCCGGCGGAGAACCCCGCCACGGGTGCGCGGCAGCCGGGCGGCTACAGCTCGCCGCTGCCCGCGCCACGGCCCCACCTGGGGCACGCCCTGGCCTCGGAGTGGACGAAGCTGACCTCGGTGCGCTCCACCCTGTGGACCCTCGGCTCACTGGTGGCCCTGGTGGTCGGCATCGGCCTGATCGCCGTGTCCCAGACCAGCTCGCGGGACTACAAGGTGCTCCCCTTCGCCGCTCCCGCGCTGTTCGGGCTGATGATCGGCCAGATCGCGGTGATGGTGCTCGGGGTGCTGACGATCTCCTCCGAGTACGGCACCGGACTGATACGGAGCACCTTCACGGCCTCCCCCGGGCGGCTGCGGGTGCTCACCGCGAAGTACCTCGTCTTCGGGACCGCCGCCTTCTGCGTCACCCTCGGTTCGGTGGCGGTCGTCGGCATCGCGGCCGCGCTCGTGCACAACGGCTCCGCGGCCGGTCACCACGGCTGGAGCGAGTGGGCCGGCGCCCTGGGCGGCTGCTTCTACGTCACCTTGCTGGGGGTGCTCGCCCTGGCCGTCGGGGCCCTCGTACGGCACTCGGCCGGCGGGATCGCGGTCATGCTCGGCGTGGTCACCATGCCGCCCGTCCTCGGGGCCATCATGACGGCCTGGCCCGCCAGCGAGACCGTCGGCCTGGCGGTCGTCCGCTACAACGCCCCGATGGGGCTGGTCCAGCTCTTCGGGGTGCCCAACAGCGGGATGGACGGCAGCCCGACCCCGAGCGACCTGGCCCAGCTGGTGCTGCTGGTCCTGGTGACGGCGGCCGCCGTCGCCGCCTCGTACGTGGTGGTGCGCCGGCGCGACGTCTGAGCCGCCGCCGCGCCGGTGTGCGGCGTCAGTGCCTCGGCGCGTTCCGGGACCGCTGCACCTTCGTGGTGCGGCGGTCCTTCGCGTTCCAGCAGGCCTTGTGCCAGTGCCGCCGGTCGTCCACGCCGCCGTATTCGGGCCAGGCCACCAGGTGCGGGGTGCCCGAGGGGATCTCCTGGTCACAGCCCGGGCAGCGGTAGCGCTTGCCCGTCGCGCTGGCGCCCGCGACGTGCCGGACCTTCCACTCCTCGCCCTGGTACTCCTCGGTCCGCTCCAGCCCGTACCGGTCGAGGCCGGTGCCGGGTCGTTCCTCCGGAGTCTCGCCGCCCCTGGGGCGGTTGTGGCGCGGTGACACGTATACCTCACGAATGGGCGGCCGACAGTGACTTTCTCCCAGACTACGCGCAGCGAGCCCGGGTACCCGCAGGGTGGCGGAGGAAGGGCGGCGGTCAGAAGAGGACCGGCCCGACAATCTCAATAACTTTCCTGTCAGGCCGTGCCTTTGGCACGTGTCAGACGTTGTTGCCATCAGACGTTGATCCCATCAACGAGTCGGTCCACCTGGGGGAGGCCGCGTCAGCCGCGAGGAGGCTAAGGGCGATGCGCGTTGGAGCGTTTGTACTGGCGGCCCAGTTCCCGGGCCAGGGCCAGGGCGAGGCACTGCACCGGGCGGTGCGGACCGCCGAGGTGGCGGAGGAGGCCGGGCTCGACTCGGTCTGGCTCGCCGAGCACCATTTCGTGCCGTACGGGGTCTGCCCGTCCGCGGTGACCCTGGCGGCGCTGCTGCTGGGGCGGACCCGGCGGCTGCGGGTGGGCACGGCGGTGAGCGTGCTGCCGAGCACCCACCCGGTGGCCCTCGGCGAGCAGGCGGCCCTGCTCCACGTCACCTCCGGCGGACGGTTCACCCTCGGGGTGGGGCGCGGCGGGCCCTGGGTGGACCTGGAGGTGTTCGGGGGCGGCCTGGAGGCGTACGAGTCGAACTTCCCGGAGGACCTCGACCTCCTGCGGCGCTGGCTGAGCGAGCCCCGGGTGGGCGACGCCGGCGGACGCTACGGGTTCCGGGAGGTGGCCGTCGTACCGCGTCCGGCGGAGGCGCTGGACGGCGACGGGACGGGACCGGAAGTGATCGTCGCGTGCACCTCACCGGCGTCGGTGCGGCTCGCCGCCGAGCGGGCGCTGCCGATGCTGCTGGGCATGCACTGCGGGGACGGGGAGAAGGCGGAGATGGTCGCGCTGTGGCGGCGCATCGCGCGGGAGTCGGGCCACTCCCCCGAGGCCGTCCGGGGGGCCGGGCACGTCTCGGCCGGGGTCTGCCAGCTGGCGGACCGCACCGTGGACGCGCGCGAGGCCCTGGTGAAGGCGATGCCGGGCTGGTTCCGGCAGGGACTGGACGCGCATGTGACGGTGGACGGCAGGCAGCGCGCGATGCGCGACCCCGTCGCCTACACGGAGCTGCTGTGCGAACTGCATCCGGTCGGCAGCCCCGCACTGGCGGCGGACCGTCTCGCGGCGACCGCGGAGCGCACCGGCATCACGCGCTTCGCCCTGTTGACGGAGGGCTCGGGCGACCTCGCCGCGACGGAGGAGAACGTACGGCGCCTCGGCGCGGAGGTCCTGCCGCTGCTGGGCTGAGCGGCGGCGCCGAGCGGCCGGGCAGGGCGGCGGGGCGCGGCCGTCGGGACCAGGGCTGCCGCTCCGGTGTCAGTCGCACCTCCCGCGACACGGAGCGGCAGCGAAGTACGGGTCCTGCTAGCAGTCGCGGAGCTCCGGCGACTGGTTGAGCAGCTGGCCGCGGATCGAGGTGAACTTGGACAGCCGGTCGTCCACCGAGGAATCCAGCGGGAACACCGCCAGCCGGTGACAGTTCTGGAATGCCAGGCGCACCCCGAAGTGCCGCTGCAGCGCACCGCGTATCGCGTCACTCGCGAGCGCGCGCAGCAGCTGCCCACGGGCCTGCTCGTCCGGCGGCGGCGTCTGGTTGTCGGCGAACTGTCCGCCCTCAACCTCCAGCTGGGCCACCAACGAGCTGATCATCTCCCATGCGTAGGGCAGGGAGGTCCGGACGCAGTCGACGAAGGCTGCTTCGTCGACCTCGCCTCGCTCGGCCTGTTCGAGTAGGGCCGGTGAGACGTCGAGCGACATGGGTTCTCCTCTCGTGACCCCGGGCATTTGGGTTGCCGGAGTCTTACGGGCAGGGAAGGAGGACGGCGACGCAGCGTGCACGCTCGACAACCTCCCGCTCACCACGGTAGGCGCCCACCGGGTGCCGCACCAGGAGAATGCGCATACAACGCGCCATCGGCGAACGGGGCTTTCAGGGGCGAATCGCGTGGAGGCCCGTCGGTCGAGTAGCGTTGCCGACCATGCGTCTCGTCATTGCCCGCTGCTCCGTCGACTACGCGGGCCGGCTCACCGCCCATCTGCCCTCGGCACCCCGTCTGATCCTCGTGAAGGCCGACGGCAGTGTCTCGATCCACGCGGACGACCGGGCGTACAAACCGCTCAACTGGATGTCGCCCCCGTGCACCCTCAAGGAGGGGAGCGGGGACGAAGCGGGCGTCTGGACCGTCGTCAACAAGGCGGGCGAGAAGCTCATCATCACCATGGAGGAGGTCCTCCACGACTCCTCCCACGAGCTGGGCACCGACCCCGGTCTCATCAAGGACGGTGTCGAGGCGCACCTCCAGGAGCTGCTGGCCGACCGGATCGACACGCTGGGCGAGGGCTACACGCTGATCCGGCGCGAGTACATGACGGCGATCGGGCCCGTGGACATCCTGTGCCGGGACGCGTCGGGCGCGACGGTGGCGGTGGAGATCAAGCGGCGCGGCGAGATCGACGGCGTCGAGCAGCTCACCCGGTACCTGGAGCTCCTCAACCGCGACCCGCATCTGGCCCCGGTACGGGGCGTGTTCGCGGCGCAGGAGATCAAGCCGCAGGCGCGGGTCCTGGCCAATGACCGGGGCATGGACTGCGTGGTCCTCGACTACAACGGGCTCCGTGGCATCGAGGACGACAAACTCCGCCTGTTCTGATCCTTTCCGCGCTCCGTTCGCCCCGCCCGCCCCCCGGTGGGCCCCATGACGTGCACGGCCCCCCGAGCCACCGGCTCGGGGGGCCGTCGTCGTACCGGGCCGGGGCGGGGCGGAGCGCTCAGGCGCTCGCCGAGGCGGACGGGGGCTGCGCCGCCGTCGGGGACTGGGCGGACGTCGAGGTGGCCGGGGGCGTCGGCGGGCCGGTCACCGGCGGGGGGTCGGTCACGGGCGGGTCGGTCGGCGGATGGACCGGCGGCGTCGTGGTCGGCGGCTGCGGGGTCACCGGCGCGGTCGGCGGCTTCGTGGTGGGCTTCGGGCCGGGGTCGGTCGCCGGGGGCCGCGAGGGGCCGGTGGTGCGGGCCGGCGGGGTCCGCTGCCCGGGCTGCTCCTTGCCCGTCGGCGGTGCGGACGGGCCGGAGGCGGCCGGCTGCGGGGCGGCGTCGTCCCCGTTGTTCCCCGGCACCTGCGGCGGAACCACCGCCGGTGCGTCCGGGGTCGAGGACACGGCGGGGGCCGCCGGCTGCTGCTCGTCCCCCGAGGCCAGCGCCAGGCCGACCACCGTGCCGAGCGCCACCACGGTGAGGGCACCGGCGGCGGCCAGCAGCACCGTCTTGCGGCGCCCGGCCGGGCCGGCCGCCGGGCGGCCGGGCAGCGGCTCGGGGCGCGGGGCCCGGGAGGCCTGGCTGGCCTGGGGCGTCTGGGGGAAGGCGTCCTCGAACGCCTGGGACAGCGCCGGCGGGACCGGGCCGGTCCCGCCGATCACGGGAGTCACCCGGGTGACGGCCTCCGAGCCCGCGGGCAGGGCGGGCAGGGCGGCCGGCTCCGGCTTCACGACGGACACCGGCGGGAGCGCGGGGACGGGGGTGATCGGCGACAGCGGCGCGGTCACGGCGGCGGACGGACCCGGCGCCCCGCCACGACCCGACGTACCTCCCCGGCCCCCTCCCGGAGCGGCAGCCCCTCCCGGGCCCGACGCACCTGCGAGGCCCGAAGCCCCTCCAAGGCCCGCAGCCCCTCCGAGGCCCGGCGCACCTCCGAGGCCCGAAGCCCCTCCAAGGCCCGCAGGCCCTCCAAGGGCCGCAGCCCCTCCGAGGCCCGGCGCACCTCCGAGGGCCGCAGGCCCTCCCGGGGCGGCAGCCCCTCCCCGGCCCGACGCCCCTCCAAGGGCCGCAGGGCCTCCCGGGGCGGCGGCTCCGCCACGGACCGGCGCCGCTCCCGGGGCGGTCGAGCCTGCCAGGCAGGCCGAGCCGCCCGGCGCCGGCGGGCCGCCCAGGGCCGGCGGAGCCAACCGCAGCGGCGGCGAGGCCTCCACGCCCAGCGCCTCCCGGTCGGTGACGAGCGCCAGCGCCCGCCGCCCCGCGACCGTCCCCCGCTTGTCGGCGAGCGCCCCGCGCAGGCCTATGGAGGCCTCCAGTTCGGCCCGGGCCCGCTCCAGACGCCCCTCGCACAGCGCGAGGACGCCCAGCTCGTGGTGGAAGTAGGCCTGTTCCGCGACCTCCCCCGCCTTGCGGGCGGCCTCGGCCCCCGCGCGCAGCACCCGCTCCCAGGCCTCCCAGTGCAGGGAGGCCGCGAAGGCCGGTGCCGCCGTACGGGCCAGGAGCACGGCGGCCACCACATCGGCCCCGGCCAGCGCGGCCAGCACCGCGTCGGCCTCGGCCGCGACCCGCTCCGGGGTCACCGAGGCGTGCCCGGTCCACCAGGCGTAGTGCCGGGCGGCGGTCCGCGCCTCCTCGGCGGCGGTGTCCCCGTACCCGGCCTCCTCCAGCTGCCGCGCGACCCCCTCCGCGAGCCGGTACCGGGGGCCGACGGGTGTGATCAGCCCGCAGCCCAGCAGTTCCGCGACGGCGGTGTCGGCGTGGGTGTCCCCGACCAGCGCGGGCAGGTGCGCGTGGTGCGGGAGTTCCCCGCCCAGCGCGCAGGCGATCCGCAGGGCGGCGCGGGCCGACTCGCTGGCCCGGGAGGCCAGCAGTTCCGCGGGGGCCGCGCCCTCGGCGAGGGTGGGCAGCGGTACGGGGGCGGCGTCGCGGGGGCGCTCCTCGAAGACGCCGGGTTCCTCGTCCTCGTCCTCGGTGGTGCTCCGGTTGAGTTCGTCGCGCTGCCGCAGCAGGGCTCCGGCCTGGACGAAGCGCAGCGGCAACCCCTCCGAGGCGAACCGCAGATCGCCGGCCCAGGCGGTCTCCTCCTCGGTCAGCGGCCGGCCCGCGCCCGCTTCCAGCAGGAGCAGGCAGTCGGCCTTGCCGAGCCCGTCGAGGAAGACCTCTTCCAGGTGGGCGTCGTCGGAGGGGGACTTGGCGTCGGGCGCCGCGGCGAGCAGGTAGGCGCACTCGGGGGTGGCGCGCAGCAGTTCGTCGAGGGCGGCGCCGCCCAGCTCCAGGTCGTCGAGGAGGACGATCGCGCCGATCTCGGCGGTCCGCGCGAGGAGTTCGGTACGGTCGGGACGGCGGCCGGGGGCCTCGTACACGGCGGCGTACAGGGAGTGCAGCAGTTCGGCCGGCTGCTGGACGCCGTGGCCGCCGAGCCGGACGACACCGTCGGGGGCGAGTCCGGAGCAGGCCGCGGCGACGGCGTCGAGCAGGGTGGTGCGGCCGGATCCGGCGGTTCCGGTCAGGCGTACGGAGCGGCCGCGTCCCAGCAGCCGGACGATCCTGTCCCGCTCCTCGGCACGTTCCGCCGAGGGCCGCACGGGCAGCGGCGGTCCGGGCAGTACGGGGGGCCGCGCGGCGGCGTCCCGGTCGGCGCGGGCGGCGGCGTCGCGCCTGGCGGGACGGCCGGCCCCGGCCGGGGCGGCTCCGGGGCGCAGGTTCTCGATCTCGCTGCCGTCGACGGGGTTGACGGTCAGGGTGAAGTCGCCGCTGGTCAGGGTCACGATCCGGGCGGGCGCGGGCGCGGGCTGCGCCCCGGCGGCGGACCGCGCCGCGAGGGCGGACGTCACGGGCGGCCAGGACGGGCCGGAGGGCCGGGAGGGCCCGGAACGCCCGCCCGTGGGCCGGTCCACCGGCTTCTCCCCCGGGTCGGGCTGCCCCTGCGTACCGTCCGTACGGTCCATGACCAAGTCCCCCGATCGCGTCGCGCGCACCGTCGCCGCCGTCATTGCGCCCGGCCTTCGCTCACGCCGCTGTCGCTACTGGTCCGGTTTCCGCCCGAACCCTAGACCGTGGCCGGTCCCGCGGGAACCGCAGGGGTGCCTTCAGCACCGGACCGTTACGTTTCCTCCGGATACGCCCGTGACGTTCCGCGGTCAGTCCTTGCGGCCGGTGACGGCGACGGTGACGCCGAGGCCGATCATGGCGAGGCCGCCGGTGCCGCCGACCATGGACAGCCGGCGCGGCGATCCGGCGAACCAGCCGCGGGTGGTGGCCGCGACCAGACCCCAGGCGCTGTCGGAGACGATGGCGATGACGTTGAAGACGAGGCCGAGCTCCAGCATCTGGAGCGTGACGTGGCCCGCGGCGCGGTCCACGAACTGGGGCAGGACGGCCGCGAAGAAGACGATGGTCTTGGGGTTGGCGACGCCCACCGCGAAGCCCTCCGCGAGGGTCCGCAGGCCGCCGTGCGCGGCCGGGGCGTCCCCGGCGAAGGCCTCGCGCAGGGATCCGCGCTGCCGGAACGCCTTGACGCCCAGGTACACGAGGTAGGCGGCGCCCAGCAGCTTCAGCGTGGTGAAGACGAGGACGGAGCGCTCGACGACGGCCCCGACGCCGAGCGCCACGGCGACGACGAGCACGTACCCCCCGAGCGTGTTGCCGGCCACCGTGGTCAGCGCGGCGCGGCGGCCCTGCGCGAGGGCGCGGCCGATCACGAACAGCACGCTCGGGCCGGGGATGACGATCAGCAGGGAGGACATGGCCGCGAAGGCGAGCAGTCGGTCGGTGGACACCATGGGGCCATGAAAGCCGACGCCCGGCCCCGCCCGCCAGCCCCTTTTCGCCCGGCCCGCTCCCCCGGCCCGCTTCCCCGCCCCGGCCCGGCCCGCTTCCCGGCGCGGGCTCACACCCGGGGCAGGGACTCCGCTTCCAGTCCGCCCTCGATCGCGAGGATCCGGTGCAGCCGGGTGGCCACGAGCAGCCGCTGCATCCGGTCCGGTACCCCGCGCAGGACCAGCCGGCGGCCGGTGCGGCCGGCCCGCCGGTGGGCGCCCATGATGACGCCGAGCCCGGTCGCGTCCCAGGAGTCGAGGCCGGTCAGGTCGAGCACGAGGTCGCCGTGGCCGTCGTCGAGGGCGGTGTGCAGGACCGTTCGGGCGTCCGCCGCGCTGCGCACGTCGAGGCGACCCCCGACCGCGAGTTCGGCGTGGTCGCCCCTGATGTGCATGTGTGCTCCCCGGCTGTACTGCGTGCGTGCGGTCCGACTGTTCCGTGATCGGCAACTCTCACTGCAACTGACTGCCCCGCGGGCGGGGAAGTTGCCGACCGTGAGCGAACCGATACCTAATTCACCCGGTAGGGGTGCGGAGATTCGAACGGTCGTGCTCAGTGCTTGTAGAAGCCCTGACCGCTCTTGCGGCCGATGTCACCCGCGTCGACCATGCGGCGCATGAGCTCCGGCGGCGCGAACTTCTCGTCCTGGGACTCGGTGTAGATGTTGCCGGTGGCGTGCAGCAGGATGTCGACGCCGGTGAGGTCGGCGGTGGCCAGCGGCCCCATCGCGTGTCCGAAGCCCAGCTTGCAGGCGATGTCGATGTCCTCGGCGGAGGCCACGCCCGATTCGTAGAGCTTCGCGGCCTCGACGACCAGCGCGGAGATCAGACGGGTCGTCACGAAACCGGCGACGTCGCGGTTGACGACGATGCAGGTCTTGCCGACGGACTCGGCGAACGCGCGGGTGGTGGCGAGCGTCTCGTCGCTCGTCTTGTAGCCGCGCACCAGCTCGCAGAGCTGCATCATCGGGACGGGCGAGAAGAAGTGGGCGCCGACGACCCGCTCCGGACGCTTCGTCACGGCCGCGATCTTGGTGATCGGGATGGCGGAGGTGTTGGAGGCGAGCACCGCGTCCTCGCGCACCAGGTCGTCCAGGGTGCGGAAGATCTCGTGCTTGACTTCGAGCTTCTCGAAGACCGCCTCGACGACGATGTCCACATCGGCGACCGCGTCGAGGTCGGTGGTCGTGGTGATCCGGGCGAGGGCCGCCTCCGCGTCCTCGGCGGTGAGCTTGCCCTTGGCGACGAAGCGGTCGTACGAGGCCTTGATCCCGTCCGTGCCCCGGGTCAGCGCGGCGTCCGTGACGTCCCGCAGGACGACGTCCCAGCCGGCCTGCGCGGAGACCTGAGCGATCCCGGAACCCATCAGTCCAGCACCGATGACGGCGAGCTTCCCAGCCACTGCACACCCCTCGTTTCGCGTACGGCCCCAGTCTCACGGCCCCTCCGGCGGAGACTAGCGCGCACGGGGGATGCTGTGACCGCGAAGTAACACGCGTCACGTCTCAGATGACGGACATCACACCGGGACGGGTCAGCAGTGCGCGGGCCCACCGCAGTTGGCCCGCACTACCCTGGCGTCATGGTGAACCTGACGCGTATCTACACCCGTACCGGCGACCAGGGCACGACCGCCCTGGGCGACATGAGCCGTACCCACAAGACGGACCTGCGCATCTCCGCGTACGCGGACGCCAACGAGGCGAACGCCGCGATCGGGGCGGCCGTCGCGCTGGGCTCACTGCCGCAGGAGGTCGTGAAGGTGCTGGTCCGCGTGCAGAATGACCTCTTCGACGTGGGCGCCGACCTCTGCACGCCGGTCGTGGCCGACCCGCAGTACCCGCCGCTGCGCGTCGAGCAGTTCTACATCGACAAGCTGGAGGCGGACTGCGACGCCTTCAACGAGGACCTGGAGAAGCTGCGCAGCTTCATCCTCCCGGGCGGCACCCCCGGCGCCGCCCTGCTGCACCAGGCCTGCACCGTGGTGCGGCGCGCCGAGCGCTCGACGTGGGCGGCGCTGGAGGTGCACGGCGAGGTCATGAACCCGCTGACGGCCACCTACCTCAACCGCCTCTCCGACCTCCTCTTCATCCTGGCGCGCACGGCCAACAAGGAGGCCGGGGACGTCCTGTGGGTCCCCGGCGGCGAGCGCTAGGACCGCTCCGCCGGTTCGCGGTCCGCGGCGGCTGATGCCCCGGGGGCGGCGGCCGGGGCCTTGCGGGGCCAGATCGCGTACGTCGCGGCGATCAGCCCGTGGATGACGAGGATCCGCAGGGCGACGGCCTGCCAGGACTGCAGGGCGGAGGTGTCGGCGGCGCCGCCGACGTACCCGATGGCGGCCTGGAGCAGGGCGAGCGCGACGGCCGCCCCGGCCAGGGTCCGCAGCCACAGCTTCCCCTCGTGGACCGTGCGGGCCCTGCCGTAGAGCGTGCCGGGCGGCTTCGGGCCGGTGCCGAACCGGTGGGCGGCGTGCCGGTCGAGCCACTTCACGGTGTAGTGGCCGTAGCCGACCGTGTAGCCGATGTAGAGGGCGGCGAGGCCGTGCGCCCAGCCGGGCTCCCCGCCGTTCTTCAGGTCCGCGACGGAGACGGCCAGCAGGGTCAGCTCCAGCAGCGGCTCGCAGCACAGGACGGCGGCTCCCAGGCGGGGCTTGCGGGCGAGGTAGCGCAGGCCGAGCCCGAGGGCCAGCAGCACCCAGAAGCCGGCCTCGCAGACGATGACGAGGGTGACGAGCACGGCACACGCTCCGTTCCGGCGGGGGGGGTGGGGGTCGGCGTTCCCTTCCAGGGTGTCGGCCGCCGGACGCCGCCGCGTCGTCGCCGATGACGAGAGCCGGCTGCATCCTTCGGTGTAGCGGGGCCTCCGCCCCCGCGCCGAGGCCCCGGCCGCGCGGACCCTGTTGGATGGGGGCGTGCTCCCGAAGATCCCTCCCCCGCACCGCGACGACGTCCTGCTCGCGGTGGCCAGCGTGCTCGCCGGCCTGCTCCTGTGGTCGCTGGGGGTCCACAGCAACAACTCCCGGCACTTCCTGCCCGTCTGGGCGGTGCTGGTCCCGCTGGGGGTGCTCGGCTCGCTGGAGCTGGTGCGCCGCACGATGCCCCGCCTGACGCTGGCCGTCGGCACCGCCGGGCTGATCGCGGACCAGTTCACGGTGGGCAGCATCGCCACCGTCGTGATCTTCACCGACCTGATGTACGCGGCCGTGGTCTACGGCAAGCCCGCCATGGCCCGCCGGCTGCCGGTCAGCACCGGCCTGATCACCCTCGTCGCCACCATCGCCGCCCTGGCCTGGCTGCGCACTCCGCAGGCCCTGCTGATCGGTGTGGTCACCGGCGTCGTCAGCTTCGCCCCCGCGCTGACGGGCGCCACCCTGCGCAACCACCGCGAGGCCGCGGAGGCCGCCCGGCTGCGCGCCGAGCAGACGGCGCTGCTGGCCGAGATGGACCGTACGCAGGCGGTGGCGGCCGAGCGCGCCCGGATGGCCCGCGAGCTGCACGACATGGTGGCCAACCACCTGTCGGCCATCGCCATCCACTCGACCGCCGCGCTGTCCATCGACTCCTCCGCCACCAGCCGGGAGGCACTCGGGGTGATCCGGGAGAACAGCGTCCAGGGACTGGCCGAAATGCGCCGGCTGATCGGTCTGCTGCGCGAGGCGGGGGCCGGGCGGGAGCCGGTGGCCGTGCCCTCGCTGGGCGGGCTGGAGGCCCTGGTCGCGCAGGCCCGGACGAACGGGGCGGCCAGCGGGCTGGACTTCGTCCTCCTGGACGAACGGGAGGAGGGGCCGCCGCTGCCCGCGCCGGTCGAACTGGCCGCGTACCGGATCGTGCAGGAGTCGCTGACCAACGCGCTCAAGCACGCGGCCCCCGGCACGGTTTCGGTGCGACTGGCCCGCGGGCGCGGCGACGGCCGGCTCACGGTGGGCGTGGACTCCCCCCACGGTGACCGGCCCGGCCCCCGCGCACCCGGCTCCGGGGCGGGGCTGATCGGCATGCGAGAGCGGACGGAACTGCTCGACGGCACGTTCACGGCGGGCCCCGCCGGGACCGTCTGGCAGGTGCGGGCGTCCCTGCCCGCCGAGGAGAGGGCGGTACGGGAATGACCATCAGGGTCGTGGTGGCCGAGGACCAGAGCGCCGTACGGGCCGGTCTCGTGCTGATCCTGCGCAGCGCGGGGGACGTCGAGGTGGTGGGCGAGGCGGCCGACGGCGAGGAGGCGGTGCGCCTGGCGCGCGAGCTGCGGCCGGATCTGGTCCTCATGGACGTACAGATGCCGCGCCTGGACGGGGTGTCGGCCACCCGCCAGGTCGTCGGCGAGGGGCTGGCCGACGTCCTCGTGCTGACCACCTTCGACCTGGACGAGTACGTCTTCGGGGCGTTGCGGGCGGGCGCCTCGGGCTTCCTCCTCAAGGACGCGGACGCGGCGGAGCTGATCGCGGGGGTGCGGACGGTGGCGCGGGGCGAGGGGATGATCGCCCCGGCGGTGACCCGGCGGCTGATCGCGGAGTTCGCGGCCCCCCGGGCGGTGCGCGCTCCCGTGGCCCCGGCGAAGGCGGCGGCGGTGGAGTCGCTGACGCGGCGCGAGCGGGAGGTGTTCG
Source organism: Streptomyces sp. NPDC048507 (assembly GCF_043199995.1). Classification (NCBI taxonomy): domain Bacteria; kingdom Bacillati; phylum Actinomycetota; class Actinomycetes; order Kitasatosporales; family Streptomycetaceae; genus Streptomyces; species Streptomyces sp. NPDC048507. The sequence continues at coordinate 371,989 of NZ_JBICWZ010000005.1, forward strand.
GGGCGCTGGGCGAGGGGTTGTCGAACGCGGAGATCGCGGGGCGGCTGGAGATGGCGGAGGCGACGGTGAAGACCCACGTCAGCCGGTTGCTGGGCAAGCTGGGGCTGCGCAGTCGGGTCCAAGCAGCCGTACTGGCACAGGAGTTGGGGATCCAGCCGGGCGCTTGAGATGAGGTCTGGACCTCTTGACGCTTGGTCCAGACCTTTCTAATCTCACCGCAACACTGTGGTGAGCGTGCCATGTCAAAAGCCCTTCACGGGGCTCCGGCACCGCGTGCTCACGGGCGGCGCAGGTCCCACCCCCATGGAGCAGTCGGCCCCACGGCCGCTCCGGACCTACGGAGGAGCACCCTTGAGCACAGCACCCCCACGACGCACCCGACTCTTGCGCAGGCTCGCCGCCACGGTGGCCGCCCTCGCCCTGCCCGTCGCCGGCCTCGTCGGCCTGGCGGGGCCCGCGCAGGCCGCCGCGTCCGCGACCGCCACCTTCACCAAGGTCTCCGACTGGGGCTCCGGCTTCGAGGGCAAGTGGACGGTGAAGAACACCGGCACCACCACCCTCAGCAGCTGGACCGTGGAGTGGGACTACCCCTCCGGCACCTCGGTCACCTCCGCCTGGGACGCCACCGTCACCAGCGCGGGCACGCACTGGACGGCCAAGAACCTCGGCTGGAACGGCACCCTCGCCCCCGGCGCCACCGCCAGCTTCGGCTTCAACGGCGCGGGCCCCGGCGCCCCCGCCGGCTGCAAGGTCAACGGCGGCTCCTGCGAGGGCGGCACCACCCCCACCGACAACCCGCCCTCGGCCCCCGGCACCCCCACCGCGACCGGCGTCACCGAGACCGCGCTCACCCTGTCCTGGTCGGCGGCCACCGACGACAAGGGCGTCAAGAACTACGACGTCTACCGCGGCGGCAGCAAGATCGCCACGGTCACCGGCACCACCTTCGCCGACTCCGGCCTGACCAAGGGCACCACGTACTCCTACGCGGTCACCGCCCGCGACAGCGCGGACCAGACCGGCCCCTCCTCCGGCTCCGTCTCGGTGACCACACCGGGCGGCGGCGGCACCGATCCGGGCGACCCCGGCGATCCGGGCGCCAAGGTGAAGCTCGGCTACTTCACCGACTGGGGCGTCTACCAGCGCAACTACCACGTGAAGAACCTGGTCACCTCCGGCTCGGCGGCCAAGATCACCCACATCAACTACGCCTTCGGCAACGTCCAGAACGGCAAGTGCACCATCGGTGACTCCTACGCCGACTACGACAAGGCCTACACCGCCGACCAGAGCGTCGACGGCGTCGCCGACACCTGGGACCAGCCCCTGCGCGGCAACTTCAACCAGCTGCGCAAGCTGAAGGCCAAGTACCCGAACATCAAGGTCATCTACTCCTTCGGCGGCTGGACCTGGTCCGGCGGCTTCGGCCAGGCCGCCCAGAACCCGGCCGCCTTCGCCCAGTCCTGCTACGACCTGGTCGAGGACCCCCGCTGGGCGGACGTCTTCGACGGGATCGACATCGACTGGGAGTACCCGAACGCCTGCGGGCTGTCCTGCGACACCAGCGGCGCCGCCTCCTTCAAGAACCTGATGTCGGCCCTGCGCACCAAGTTCGGCGGCTCCAGCCTGGTGACCGCCGCGATCTCCGCGGACGGCTCCAACGGCGGCAAGCTCGACCTCGCCGACTACGCGGGCGCCGCCCAGTACGTCGACTTCTACAACGTCATGACGTACGACTTCTTCGGGGCCTGGGACGCCAAGGGCCCGACCGCCCCGCACTCCCCGCTGACCTCCTACTCCGGCATCCCGATCGCCGGCTTCAACTCCGAGGCCGCCATCACCAAGCTCAAGGGCAAGGGCATCGCCGGCTCCAAGCTCAACCTCGGCATCGGCTTCTACGGCCGCGGCTGGACCGGAGTCACCCAGGACGCCCCCGGCGGCACCGCCACCGGCCCCGCGCCGGGCACCTACGAGCAGGGCATCGAGGACTACAAGGTCCTCAAGACCAGCTGCCCGACCACCGGCACCGTCGCCGGCACGGCCTACGCCAAGTGCGGCAGCAACTGGTGGAGCTACGACACCCCCGCCACCATCGCCGGGAAGATGACCTGGGCCAAGCAGCAGGGCCTCAAGGGCGCCTTCTTCTGGGAGTTCAGCGGCGACACCGCGAACGGCGAACTCGCGAGCGCGATCCACACCGGACTGCAGTGATCCCCACGCACCGTCCGGTGACATGACGAAGCCGGGGAGACGGGTCCGCCCCCGTCTCCCCGGCTTCTTTGTCGCGTCCGCGCTCCCTACGCCACGTTCACCCGCTGGCCGGGAGGCGCCGCCTCCAGCCAGGCCAGGAAACCCGTCAGCGCGTCCTCGCTCATCGCCAGTTCCAGGCGCGTCCCGCGGTGGGAACAGCCGAGCACGATGGCGTCGGACAGCAGGGCCAGCTCCTCCTCGCCCTCGGGCGCGCGGCGGGACAGCACCTCGATCGAGGAGCGCTCCAGCAGCCGGCGCGGGCGCGGGGAGTACGAGAACACCCGGAACCACTCGATCCGGTCACCGCTGTAGCGGGCGACCCCGTAGACCCAGCCCTTGCCGGAGACGTCCGGCTCCTCGGACACGGCCCAGCGCAGGCTGCAGTCGAAGGTCCCGCCGGAACGCTGGATGAGTCTGCGGCGCAGGCCGAACACAAACAGCCCGATCACCACCAGGGCTACGACCAGGCCGCTCACAAGCAGAGCGAGGAGCATCTTCACCGACCTCCTCGCTCATCGAAATCACGCAGAACAAAAAACGGATCCGCATCGCCTCAGCCGCGACCCGGTCTGGAAAATTCCAGAACGGACCGCGGCTGAGGTGTCACACTCTTCGGTACGGAGCTCAGTGCCCCGTCACCGCGCGCAGCCGGACATCGGCGCGACGCTCGGCGGCCGCGTCGGCCTCCGACTTCGCGCGCTCCAGTGCCCGCTCCGCCCGCAGGACATCGATCTCGTCCGCGAGCTCGGCGATCTCGGCCAGCAGGGACAGCTTGTTGTCCGCGAACGAGATGAATCCGCCGTGCACCGCGGCGACGACGGTGTTGCCGTCGCCCGTGCGGATGGTCACCGGGCCCGATTCCAGCACACCGAGAAGCGGCTGGTGACCGGGCATGACGCCGATGTCGCCGGACGTGGTGCGGGCGACAACAAGGGTGGCCTCGCCGGACCAGACATTGCGGTCCGCCGCGACCAGCTCGACGTGCAGCTCAGCAGCCAAGGTGGCTCCTCGGGTCACCACCCGGCTGTTCGGCCGGGTGTTGGGTCAAATTCTAATGGGCGTGGGGAGAGGGACGGGACACACCCCGCCCCTCTCCGTGGATCTGCGGACCGGGAGCGCTCCGCGGGGGAGCGCGTCCGGTCAGGAGACGCCCAGCTCCTTGGCGTTGGCCTTCAGGTCCTCGATGCCACCGCACAGGAAGAACGCCTGCTCGGGGAAGTGGTCGTAGTCGCCGTCGCAGATCGCGTTGAAGGCGACGATCGACTCCTCGAGCGGAACGTCCGAACCGTCCACGCCGGTGAACTGCTTCGCCACGTGGGTGTTCTGCGACAGGAAGCGCTCGACGCGACGGGCACGGTGGACAACGAGCTTGTCCTCCTCGCCCAGCTCGTCGATACCGAGGATCGCGATGATGTCCTGGAGGTCCTTGTACTTCTGCAGGATCCCCTTGACGCGCATCGCCGTGGCGTAGTGGTCCGCCGCGATGTACCGCGGGTCGAGGATGCGGGACGTCGAGTCCAGCGGGTCCACGGCCGGGTAGATGCCCTTCTCGGAGATCGGACGGGAAAGAACCGTCGTCGCGTCGAGGTGGGCGAAGGTGGTGGCCGGCGCCGGGTCGGTCAGGTCGTCCGCGGGGACGTAGATCGCCTGCATCGAGGTGATCGAGTGACCGCGGGTCGAGGTGATGCGCTCCTGCAGCAGACCCATCTCGTCAGCCAGGTTCGGCTGGTAACCCACGGCGGACGGCATGCGACCGAGGAGGGTCGACACCTCCGAACCGGCCTGGGTGTAACGGAAGATGTTGTCGATGAAGAACAGCACGTCCTGCTTCTGCACATCGCGGAAGTACTCCGCCATGGTCAGACCGGCCAGGGCGACGCGCAGACGGGTGCCCGGGGGCTCGTCCATCTGGCCGAAGACGAGCGCCGTCTTGTCGATGACGCCCGAGTCGGCCATTTCCTCGATGAGGTCGTTGCCCTCACGGGTACGCTCACCGACGCCCGCGAAGACCGACACACCGTCGTGGTTGTTGGCGACGCGGTAGATCATTTCCTGGATCAGAACGGTCTTGCCGACACCGGCACCACCGAACAGACCGATCTTTCCACCCTTGACGTACGGGGTGAGGAGGTCGATGACCTTGACGCCGGTCTCGAACATCTCGGTCTTCGACTCGAGCTCGTCGAAGCGGGGCGCCTTGCGGTGGATCGGCCAGCGCTCGGTGACGTTGGCGTTCTCCTCCGGGTAGTTCAGCACCTCACCGAGGGTGTTGAAGACCTTGCCCTTGGTGAAGTCACCGACGGGGACGGTGATGCCCTCGCCCGTGTCGGTCACCGGGGCCTGGCGGACCAGGCCGTCGGTCGGCTGCATCGAGATGGTGCGGACGAGGCCGTCACCGAGGTGCTGCGCGACCTCGAGGGTCAGGGTCTTCAGCGCACCGTCCTGGGCCGGGTCGGCGACCTGGACCTTGAGGGCGTTGTAGATCTCCGGCATGGCGTCGACGGGGAACTCCACGTCGACGACCGGGCCGATGACCCGGGCGACGCGGCCCGTGGCGGCGGCCGTCTGAGCAGTGGTCGTCATTACTTGTCACTCCCCGCGGTCGCGTCAGCCATGGCGCTCGCGCCACCGACGATCTCGCTGATTTCCTGGGTGATTTCGGCCTGGCGGGCCGCGTTGGCAAGCCGGGAGAGGCTCTTGATGAGATCCCCGGCGTTGTCGGTGGCCGACTTCATCGCGCGGCGGCGGGCGGCGTGCTCGGAAGCGGCCGACTGCAGCAGTGCGTTGTAGATGCGGCTCTCGACGTAGCGCGGCAGCAGGGCGTCGAGGACGTCCTCCGCCGACGGCTCGAAGTCGAACAGCGGACGGATCTCGCCCTTCGTACCGGTACCGGTCTCCCCCTCGGCCTCTTCGAGGCTGAGCGGCAGCATCCGGCCGTCGACGGCGTTCTGCGTCATCATCGACACGAATTCCGTGTAGATGATGTGCAGCTCGTCGACGCCGCCCTCGGCCGTGTCCAGCTCGATGGCCTCGATCAGAGGTCCCGCGACGCGCTTGGCGTCGGCGTAAGCCGGGCTGTCGGTGAAGCCGGTCCACGAATCCGCGACCTTGCGCTCGCGGAAGCCGTAGTAGGCCACACCCTTACGGCCGACGATGTACGTGTCGACGTCCTTGCCCTCGCCGCGCAGCCGCTCGGTGAGCCGCTCCGCCTGCTTGATGGCGTTCGAGGAGTAGCCGCCCGCCAGACCGCGGTCGCTCGTGATGAGCAGGACCGCGGCCCGGGTGGGCTGCTCGACCTCGGTCGTCAGGGCGTGCTTGGTGTTCGAGCCGGTCGCCACCGCGGTCACCGCACGGGTGAGCTCGGTCGCGTACGGCATCGATGCCGCCACCTTGCGCTGCGCCTTGACGATGCGCGAGGCGGCGATCATCTCCATCGCCTTGGTGATCTTCTTGGTCGCCGTGACGGCACGGATGCGACGCTTGTAGACCCGGAGCTGCGCTCCCATGAGTCAGGTCCCTTCCGTCGTCACTTGGAGACGTTGACGGCCGGCGCGTCCTCGCCCAGGAGCTTGCCGTCCGAGGTCTCGAACTGCTGCTTGAAGGCGGCGATGGCGTCGGCGATCGACGTCAGGGTGTCGTCCGACATCTTGCCGCCGTCGGCGATGGAGGTGAGGAGGTCCTTGCGCTCGCGGCGCAGGTGCTCCAGCAGCTCCGACTCGAAGCGACGGATGTCGTTGACCGGGACGTCGTCCATCTTGCCGGTGGTGCCGGCCCAGACGGAGACGACCTGCTCCTCGACGGGCATCGGCTGGTACTGGCCCTGCTTCAGCAGCTCGACCAGGCGCTTGCCGCGCTCCAGCGAGGCCTTGGAAGCGGCGTCCAGGTCGGAACCGAAGGCGGCGAACGCCTCCAGCTCGCGGTACTGGGCGAGGTCCAGGCGCAGACGGCCCGACACCTGCTTCATGGCCTTGTGCTGGGCGGAGCCACCGACGCGGGAGACCGAGATGCCGACGTTCAGCGCCGGGCGCTGGCCCGCGTTGAACAGGTCGGACTCCAGGAAGCACTGGCCGTCGGTGATGGAGATGACGTTGGTCGGGATGAACGCCGACACGTCGTTCGCCTTGGTCTCGACGATCGGCAGACCGGTCATCGAACCGGCACCCATGTCGTCGGAGAGCTTCGCGCAGCGCTCCAGCAGACGGGAGTGCAGGTAGAAGACGTCACCCGGGTAGGCCTCGCGGCCCGGCGGGCGGCGCAGCAGCAGCGACACGGCGCGGTAGGCGTCGGCCTGCTTCGACAGGTCGTCGAAGATGATCAGGACGTGCTTGCCGGCGTACATCCAGTGCTGGCCGATGGCGGAACCGGTGTACGGCGCCAGGTACTTGAAGCCGGCCGGGTCGGACGCCGGGGCGGCGACGATCGTCGTGTACTCGAGCGCGCCGGCGTCTTCCAGGGCGCCGCGAACGGACGCGATGGTCGAGCCCTTCTGGCCGATGGCGACGTAGATGCAGCGAACCTGCTTGTTCACGTCGCCCGAGCGCCAGTTGTCGCGCTGGTTGATGATCGTGTCGACGGCAAGAGCGGTCTTGCCGGTCTGACGGTCACCGATGATCAGCTGACGCTGGCCACGGCCGACGGGCACCATGGCGTCGATGGCCTTGTAGCCGGTCTGCATGGGCTCGTGAACCGACTTGCGGATCATGACGCCCGGGGCCTGCAGTTCGAGGGCGCGACGGCCTTCGGTCGCGATCTCGCCGAGACCGTCGATCGGGTTGCCGAGCGGGTCGACGACGCGGCCGAGGTAACCCTCGCCCACGCCGACGGAAAGCACCTCACCGGTGCGCTGCACCGGCTGGCCCTCTTCGATACCGCTGAACTCGCCGAGGACGACCGCACCGATCTCGCGCTCCTCGAGGTTGAGGGCGAGACCGAGGGTGCCGTCTTCGAACTTCAGCAGCTCGTTCGCCATGGCGGAGGGCAGGCCCTCCACCTTCGCGATGCCGTCGCCGGCAACGCTGACCGTTCCGACCTCCTCGCGCGAGGCCGCGTCCGGCTGGTACGACTGGACAAAGTTCTCCAGTGCGTCCCGGATCTCCTCCGGCCGGATCGTGAGCTCCGCCATCTGGGTTCCCTGCTCTCCTTGTTGGGCCTGAAGCTTCTTAGGGGTCTGGGGGCGACCCCCAGGAATCTTCTGCAAGTTCTGCACGGCCCAACCGGGCCGCTAGGAATGCTTTGTTCTGTTGGTGCTGGTCAGCGGGCCATGCGGCGCGACGCCTCGGCGACGCGGTCCGCGATGGTGCCGTCGATGACCTCGTCGCCGACGCGCACCGAGATCCCGCCGAGGACCTCGGGGTCCACGTCGAGGTTCAGGTGCATCTGGCGGCCGTACAGCTTGGCCAGCACCGCGCCGAGGCGCTGCTTCTGGACGTCGCTGAGCGGCACCGCGCTGGTCACGGTGGCGACCATGCGGTCACGGCGCTCGGCGGCGAGCTTGGAAAGGGAGTCGAGTCCCGCTTCCAGGCTACGTCCACGCGAGTGCGTGACGAGACGGGTCACCAGGCGCTCGGTGACGGCGTTCGCCTTGCCGCCGAGCAGGCTGCGCAGCAGCTGGCTCTTGGCGGAGGCGGTCGCCGCGCGGTCGGTCAGCGCGGACCGCAGCTCGGTGCTGGACGAGACGATCCTGCCGAAGCGGAACACCTCGTCCTCGACGTCGTCCAGACCGCCGGCCTGCTGGGCCGCCGTGAGGTCGGCGGTGACCGCCAGCTCCTCCAGCGCGTCCACCAGGTCGCGGGACTGCGACCAGCGGGACCGGGCCATGCCGGACACGAGGTCGAGGACTTCCCCGCCGACCTGTCCGGACAGCAGCCGGCCGACGAGCTCGGCCTTGGCCTCGCCGGACTGCGCCGGGTCCGTGATGACCCGACGCAGCGAGACCTCACGGTCGAGCAGCGCGGTGACGGCTGCCAGCTCACCGGCGAGCTTCGCCGCGTCGACGGACGTGTTGTCCATCAGCGCGTCGAGACGCTCGCGCGAGGAGGCCAGCGCCTCGCGGCTCGCTCCGTTCATCGGGCCGCCTCGGCCTTCTCCTCGAGCTCGCCGAGGAAGCGGTCGATCGTGCGGCTCTGCCGGGCGTGGTCCTCGAGGGACTCGCCGACGAGCTTTCCGGCCAGGTCGGTGGCGAGCTTGCCCACGTCCTGACGCAGCGCCTGAGCGGCGGCCTTGCGGTCGGCCGCGATCTGAGCGTGGCCGGCAGCAATGATCTCCTCACGCTGCCGCTGGCCCTCTGCGCGCAGTTCTTCCTTGAGCGCAGTGCCCTGCTCAAGCGCGTCCTGGCGCAGGCGCGCGGCCTCGTGCCGGGCTTCGGCGAGCTGGGCCCTGTACTGCTCCAGCACGCTCTGGGCCTCGGTCCGGGCCTCTTCTGCCTTCTCCATGCCACCTTCGATGGCTTCGCGACGCTCTTCCAGAACCTTGTTGATGTTCGGGAGGAGCTTCTTCGCGAGGACGCCGAAGACGATGACGAAGGCGAGCAGACCGATGACGAGCTCGGGGATCGGCGGGATGAGGGGATTCTGAATCTCCTCAGCTGCCAGCGGTACCAGGGCGATCACATCAGTGCCTTCCGTCGTAAATGTTTCTCAGTCGAGAGCGATCAGGAAGGGACCGGGTAGACGAAGCCCATGACGAGACCGATCAGGGCGAGCGCCTCACAGAGGACGAAGCCGAGGATCTGGTTCTGGCGGATCAGACCGGCGGCCTCGGGCTGGCGGGCCAGGGCCTGGGTACCGTTACCGAAGATGATGCCGACGCCGACGCCGGGGCCGATCGCGGCGAGGCCGTAGCCGATCGCTCCGAGGTTGCCCTGGAGGTTGACCGCAGCGAGGGTCTCGAGAGCAGACATGCCGTTTCTTCCTTCTGTTTCACGTGCCGGTGGGGGTTGGCCACCGGATGTATAGGGGTCCGACCGTCAGTGGTGCTCGGCGAGAGCACCCTGGATGTAGCTGCACGAAAGCAGGACGAAGACATACGCCTGCAGTGCCTGGATGAACAACTCGAAGATCGTCATCACGAGGACCATCACGAACGAGACGCCGGCGTAGGCGATACCGATGCCGTTGAGCAGGTACCAGCTCGCGATGGTGAAGATCAGCAGCAGCACGTGACCCGCGAACATGTTCGCGAAGAGACGGACCGCGTGGGTGAACGGCCGGATCAGCATGTTCGAGAGGAACTCGAACAGCATGACCACCGGGAACACCGGGCCCAGCGACTTGTCGTAGGCGGTGATGTTCTTGATTCCGCCGACGAAACCGTGGCGCTTGAAGGTGAGGCTCACCCACAGCACGTACACGATGGCGGCGAGACCGGCCGGGAAGGCGATGACCGACGTGACCGGGAACTGGGCCAGCGGAATGATGGACCAGATGTTCATGATCCAGATGAAGAAGAACAGCGAGACCATGAGGGGGACGTACTTCTCGCCCTCACGCTTGCCGAGCGTCTCGTAGACCACTCCGCGGCGGACGAAGTCGTAACCCGCCTCGCCGACCATCTGCAGCTTGCCGGGGATCAACTTCGGCTTGTTGAATGCCGCCCAGAAGAACCCCACGACGATGACCGTGCTCAGCAGAGCCAGCAGTATCGGCTTGTTGAACTCAATACCGCCGACCGTGAACATCGGCTTGAACAGGAAGGAGTGCAGGCCGGGGGTCGGGAAGCCGCACCCTTCGAAGATGTGACAATCGATCTCGAAGGCGAGCGTCGTGGCGTCACTCACCGCGAGCTCCTTCTACTTGGCGCATGGGTACGGCAACCTCATTGTGTCGGCGCGGCCTGCGACCGCGGAACGGCACTGGACTGGACTGGCGGATACTTATGTGCGGCGGTTGGGCTTCAAGCGCTGACAACCCTCATCAGCCGCTGTCTACCGCCGCCCGCGCAAACCCTGCCGCAGCTGTGGCGAGACGATAGCAAACGAGCGGAAGCCTCTTTACACCCGGCCTACACGTTACGAGGACGTCCGGGCCCCTTCTGGCTCCACATAAAGGATTTTCGACTTCATGTGCGCCCGGACCTGCGCCCCCATCCAGACCAGAGTGGCTGCGAGCAACGTGAAGGCGGTGCACTTGGTGTCGAAGACCGCGACGCGCTTGACGATGCTCAGCACGATCATCAGTACAAGGATCTGCGTCGTGTAGAGCAGGAGACCCATCATCTGGAAGAGATGGGGCAGGGAGCGCGCGGTCCGCTGGAGGGCGACCAGCCCTCCTCCCATGAACACGAGGACGAGCGCCGCGCCGAAGGCGGCACCCAGCGCGCCCTTGCCACCCGCGAGGGCGGCGCTGACCGCGATCCCGACACCGCCGACGACGGTGGTGGGAACGACGCAGTACAGGAGAGTTCGGGCGTCGTTGGACTGCATGGGGGCAGCTCCTCCGGCGAGGTGTGGGTGGGTTCTGGTTACCGTCAGTGGACGGTGGTGACCCGGGAGTGAACTGGCGTACTGGGAAGACGGTCGCACAACGGTCTTCACGCTCTCACCCGGGCGCTTGCGAACGGTATCACAAAGTATTTGATGCAGACTTTACTCAATTATTATGCCGCTCGTCACACGGATGGGTCAACGCCCGCTCACCTGAGCGTGGGTGGGGCCGGCGCACGACGAGGACCCGTCCGAGACCAGTATCCACCGGTCCCGGACGGGTCCTGTCCCCAACTGGCCCTTCCAGCCGTGTCAGTCGGCCGGGCTGACCTTCTTGAGGTCGCGCAGCGGGTTCAGCCGTTCCTCGCCGATCGCGGCCCGCAGTCCGGGATCGGTGACGCCCTGGCCGGGCCCGGTCGCCTGGCACAGCACGCCGACCTTGCCGATGTGCCGGTTGGCCTGCACCGAGCGCGCGGCCTCGCCGATGTCGGCCAGCGGATGGACGGCGGACAGGGTCGGCATGATGCGGCCCATGGAGATGAGCCGGTTGGACTCCCACTGCTCCTGGAGGTTCGCCGCGTGGCTGCCGATGACGCGCTTCAGCTTCATCCACAGGTAGCGGTTGTCGTAGGTGTGCTGGTATCCGGAGCTGGAGCCGCAGGTGACCACGGTGCCGCCGCGGCGCACCACGAAGAGGGAGACTCCGAACGTCGCGCGGCCCACGTGCTCGAAGACGACGTGCGGATCCTCACCGACCTTCGTGCGAATGATTCGTCCGAGCCTCTTGCCGACCTCGATCACCTTTGCGGGGTCATCGGCGACGCTGTCGTCCAGCCCGATCTCCGACCGGTCCACGACCAGCTCACAACCGAGCCTGCGGGCCGCCTCCGCCTTCTCGGGCGAGCTGACGACGCCGACGGGGATGCCGCCGCCGTTCCTGACGAACTGGGTGGCGTACGCGCCGAGCCCGCCGGCGGCGCCCCAGATCAGGACGACGTCCCCCTGCTTGAAGCGGGCGCCCCGGTCACCGACGAGCATGCGGTAGGCGGTACCCGCGCACAGGGAGCTGCACGCGGACTCCTCCCAGCTGAGGTGGGCGGGCTTGGGAACGAGCTGGCTCGCGCGGACCACCGCGTAGTGGGCCAGTCCGCCGAAGTTCGTCTCGAAACCCCAGATGCGCTGCTCGGCGCCCAGCATCCCGTCGCCGTGGGTGGCCGGTTCCTGGTCGTCGACCTGGACGCAGCTCATCACCACGTGGTCGCCGGTCTGCCAGCGGCGCACCCCGGAGCCCTTGCGGACGATCACCCCGGAGCCGTCGGAGCCGACCACGTGGTGGGGCAGGTCGTGCCGCTCGGCCCAGCCACCCTGGGCGGCGAACTGCTTCAGGAAGCGGAAGGTGGGAATCGGCTCGAACATGGCCGACCACACCGTGTTGTAGTTGACGGCGCTCGCCATGACCGCGACCAGCACCTCGTCGGGAGCCAGCTCCGGGAGGGGCACCTGCCCCACGTGGAGCGACTTGCGGACGTCCTTGTCGCCGACCCCCTCGAACATGGCGGCGTCCTCGGCCCGGATGTATGCGGCGGTGTACTCCTGCGGCAGCGCGGCGCGCTCCAGTTCCTGCGGGGACGCACCCGCGAGGAGGGCTTCGGACAGCGTGGGCATGTTCAACCTTTCCGAGATGTCACTGACCGGGGTGCGGTCGCGCACCCGCCGGCCGTACCGGTCAGGACCGGCGGAGTCCTGCGTCGGGTGCCGCCGGCCGCGCCGGGCCGACGGCCTGGGGGGTCAGACCCGGTGCGCGTGGATCTCGTCGGCCGGAATCCAGTCCGCTCCGTCGCCCTCCTCGAACTTGACGAATCCGCGCTTGACGTAGTGGCCGGCGTCGACGACCTCGTACTGCTCCTTGAGCAGGAACGTCTTGCCGAATCCCACGCAGGTGCCGGTGAAGGAGAGGAAGCCGTCCTTCCAGCCCTCGGAGGTCAGCAGGGTGCGGTTGGCCCAGTCGTCGTAGTAGTAGCCGGAGAACACGGACTCCGACTCGACCCACTGGACGATGAAGCGGCCGTTGACGTCGTGCTCGTCCACGCGCTGCGTCATCTCGTACGCGTGCCCGCCGAAGGTCGACTCCGTGTTCCAGGTGGCGACGCCGGTGGTGGCCGGGTCGGCGGTGAAGTTGGTCCACTCGACGCGGAAGTCGCCCAGGAGGAATTCCAGATCGCGGAGCTTTTCGGGGCCCGCGGGCTTGGAGAATTGCTGCTCCGCCGGAGTTTCGGTTTCCGACTCAGAAATAGCCATGGCGGCGATGCGCTCCAGTTCTGCCGAAAAATGAAATCGCCCGGATGCTAGACAGCACGTCCCCCCTAACGGCAACCCCTAGCGTCGGCCCCGGGCCCGTAGCCGCCGACGCACTTCGGGGGGCGCTGTGCGCGGGGCGCCGGGGAACGGTGTTCTGGGGTGGCTGAGGGGACGCGGCTAGGGGCGGAGCGTCCGTAACTTCCCCCCGAAGGGCGAGGTTTGCCAATCTCTCAGGCGGGTTCACAGGTGACGAACGAAGCGCAGCTGGTTGATTACCTCAAGAAGATGGCGGCCGACCTCCGGCAGGCCCATCGACGCATCAAGAAACTTGAGGCCGGTGACGCCGAGCCCATAGCCATTGTCGGAATGGCCTGCAGGCTGCCCGGCGATATCGGGTCGCCCGACGAGCTGTGGGATTTCGTGCGTCGGGGCGGGGACGCGATCGGTGCCATGCCGCAGGACCGCGGCTGGGACCTCGACGCCCTCTACCACCCGGACCCCGACCACCCGGGCACCTCGTACACGACCGAGGGCGGGTTCCTCTCCGGGGCAGCCGACTTCGACGCCGGGTTCTTCGGCATCGCGCCGCGCGAGGCCCTGGCGATGGACCCGCAGCAGCGGCTGCTGCTGGAGACGGCGTGGGAGGCGCTGGAGAACGCGGGCGTGGACCCGCGGTCCCTGGCCGGCTCGCGCACCGGCGTCTTCACCGGTCTCATGTACCACGACTACGCCTCGGGTCCGGGCACGCTGCCCGACGAGGTCGAGGGCTACCTGAGCACGGGCATGGCCGCCAGTGTGGCGTCGGGCCGGATCTCGTACTTCCTCGGGCTGGAGGGACCGGCCGTCACCCTCGACACCGCGTGCTCGTCCTCGCTGGTGGCACTGCACCTGGCCGTTCAGGCACTGCGTGACGGAGAGTGCGAGATGGCGCTCGCGGGCGGGGCCACCGTCATGTCCACGCCCGCCACCTTCGTGGAGAACTCCCGGCAGCGCGGTCTGTCGCCCAGCGGCCGGTGCAAGTCCTTCGCGGCCGCGGCCGACGGCGTCGGCTGGGGCGAGGGTGCCGCGCTGCTCGTGGTCGAGAGGCTCTCGGACGCCCGGCGCAAGGGGCACGACGTGCTCGCGGTCGTCCGCGGCAGCGCGGTCAACCAGGACGGCGCCTCCAACGGTCTCACCTCGCCCAACGGGCCGTCGCAGCAGCGCGTGATCCAGCAGGCGCTGGCCTCGGCGCGGCTCGGCAGTGCCGACGTCGACGTGGTGGAGGCGCACGGCACCGGCACCACGCTCGGCGACCCGATCGAGGCCCAGGCCCTGCTGGCCACCTACGGCCAGGACCGCCCCGCCGACCGGCCCCTGTGGCTGGGCTCCGTCAAGTCGAACCTCGGTCACACCCAGGCCGCCGCGGGCGCGGCGGGCATCATCAAGATGGTCATGGCGATGCGGCACGAGGAGCTGCCCCGCACCCTGCACGTGGACGGCCCGTCGCCCGAGGTCGACTGGTCCGCGGGCGCGGTGCGGCTGCTGACCGGGAACCGGCCCTGGCCGCGGACCGGCCGCCCCCGGCGGGCCGGCGTGTCCTCGTTCGGGATCAGCGGTACGAACGTGCACGTCATCGTGGAGGAGCCGGCGCCGGCCGATCTCGCCGCCGCCGGGGCCGACGCCGGACCGGACGCGGCGCAGGCGGCACGGGCGCCCGGCTCCCCGGCGCCCGCCGCGCTCCCGGCGACTGCGGTACTGCTGTCGGCCGCCGCTCCCGCGGCGCTGCCCGCTCAGGCCGCCCGGCTGCGCGCCCACCTGCTCGACCACCCGGACACCCCGCTCGGCGACCTGGCGTGCGCACTCGCGACGAAGCGCACCGCCTTCGAGCACCGCGCCGTACTGGTCGCCGGGGACCGCGGGGAACTGCTGCGCGAGCTGGCGGCACTGGCCGACGGCACCCCCTCGGCAGGTGCCGTGCGGGCGGTCGCGGGCGAGGTGCGCGGCGCGTTCCTCTTCACCGGGCAGGGCGCTCAGCGTCCCGGCATGGGACGGGAGCTGTACGAGACGTTCCCGGTCTACGCCCGCGCGTTGGAGGCGGTCTGCGCCGAACTGGACCCGCATCTGGACCGCCCGCTGCTCGCGGTGCTGACGGCCGGTCCGGACACCGAGGACGCCCGGCTGCTCGACCAGACGTCGTACACCCAGGCGGCGACCTTCGCGCTCGGGGTGGCGTTGTTCCGGCTGCTGGAGGCGTGGGGCGTACGGCCCCGGCTGCTCTCCGGGCATTCGGTCGGCGAGCTGACCGCCGCGCACGTCTCGGGCATGCTGCCGCTGGCGGACGCCTGTGCGCTGGTGGCCGCACGCGGCCGGCTGATGCAGGAGCTGCCGGAGGGCGGGGCGATGGTCTCCGTGGCGGCGACCGAGGACGAGGTGCTGCCGCTGCTCGCCGGGCACGAGGCCTCGGCGGGCATCGCCGCGGTCAACGGACCGGAGTCGGTCGTGGTGTCCGGCGCCGAGGACGTGGTCACCGGGATCGCGGCGCACTTCGCCGCGCTCGGCCGCAGGACCCGGCGCCTGCCGGTGAGCCACGCGTTCCATTCGCCCCTGATGGAACCGGTCGTCGAGGAGCTGCGCCGGGTGGCGCGGGGCCTGGCCTTCGGGCCCGCGGCCATCCCCGTCGTCTCCAGCGTGACCGGTACCGTCCTCGCCGCCGAGGACTGGGCCGATCCGGGCTACTGGGCCCGGCAGGTGCGCGCACCGGTCCGGTTCCGGGACGTCGTGGGCGCCCTGGCCGACGACGGCGTGAGCGTCTTCCTGGAGCTCGGCGCCGACGGCGCCCTCACCTCCATGGTGAACGAGACCCTGGCGGCCCGGGGCGGCGAGGACTGCGTCGTCGCGCCCGCCCTGCGCCGGGAGCGGCCCGAGGTCAGGACGCTCACCACCCTGCTGGCCCGCGCTCACTGCGCCGGGCTGCCGGTGGACTGGCCGGCGTTCTTCGCCGGACGGGACGTGCGTGGCACGGGCCTGCCGACGTACGCGTTCCAGCACGCGCGGTACTGGGTGCAGACCCTGCCCCTTGCCGGGGACGTGACCGCGGCGGGCCTGGCCCCGGCCGGTCATCCCCTGCTCGGTGCCACGGTGGTGCCGGCGACGGGGGGCGGCCTGCTGTTCACCGGCCGGCTCTCCACGGACACCCACCCCTGGCTGGCGGGGCATGCGCTCGGTGACGCGGTGGTGCTTCCGGGTACCGCCGTCGCCGAACTGGCCCTGTGGGCGGGCGCCCGCATCGGGCTGGAGTCCGTCGCGGACCTGACGCTGGAGCTCCCCCTCGTCCTGCCGTCGAGCGGCGGCGTACGCGTACAGGTCGCGCTGGGGACTCCGGACGCTTCCGGGGACCGCGAGTTCAGCGTGCACGCGCAGGCGGAGGGGTCGGCGGAGGACGTCTGGGTCCGGCACGCCGGCGGCCGTCTGAGCGCCGCCCGCGCGGAGCCCGGGGACGATCTGGCGGCATGGCCGCCCGCCGGTGCCGAGGAACTGGACGTCGACGGCTTCTACGAGGACTTCGCCGAGGCCGGGTTCCACTACGGCCCGGCCTTCCGGGGGCTCGGCACGGTGTGGCGGCGGGGCGACCAGGTCTACGCCGAGGTGCGGCTGCCCGAGGAGATCGCCGGGGACGCCGATGCCTTCGGCCTGCACCCCGCGCTCGCGGACGCCGCTCTGCACGCGGCCGCTTTCGTTCCGGGCGAGTTCGGCCGGGAGCAGCGGGGCCGGCTGCCCTTCGAGTGGCGCGGGGTGACGCTCCACGCGGCCGGGGCGTCGTTCCTGCGCGTACGGCTGACGCCGACCGGGCCCGAGACGCTGGCGCTGCTCTTCGCCGATGCGGACGGGCGGCCCGTGGCGACGGTGGACCGCCTGGTGGTGCGGGCCGCCGGGCGGGTCGCCGAGCCGGGCGGCACGGCGGACGCCGTGTTCGTTCCGTCCTGGGCCTCCGTGGGCGCGGGCGGGCCGGCCGGCCGATGGGCCGTGCTCGGACCGGGCCGGCTCGCGGGGCTGTCCGGTGCCGAGGCGCACGGCGATCTGGCGGCGCTCGGCGCCGCGGTGGACGCGGGCGCCCCGGTGCCCGACTTCGTCGTCGTCGAGGCGGCGGGCCCGGCGGACGGGTCCGACGGCCCCGACGGGTCCGACGGGTCCGACCCGCAGGCTGCGCACGACAGCGCCCGGCGGGCCCTGGAGGTGGTGCGGTCCTGGCTGGGCGACGAACGCTTCGCGGCCTCAAGGCTGGTGGCCGTCACCACCCGTGCGATGGCGGTGGCGCCGGGAGAGGCTCCGGATCCGGCGCAGGCGGCCGCCTGGGGTCTGCTGGGTTCGGCGGTGACGGAGCATCCGGGCCGGATCGTGCTGGCCGACCTCGACGGCACGCCCGAATCGCTCGACGCGCTGCGGTCCGCGGTCGCGGCGGACGAGCCGCGGATCGCCCTGCGGGGCGGGGCGGTCACCGCGCCGCGGCTGGCCAGGGCCCGGGCGGCCCACGCGACGGCACGGGGGATCGACCGGGACGGGACCGCGCTGATCACCGGCGGCACCGGCACCCTCGGCGCACTCCTCGCCCACCACCTCATCACCACACACGGAGTCACCCGACTCCTCCTCACCAGCCGCCAAGGACCCCACGCCCCCGGCGCCACCGAACTCCACGAACGCCTCACCCAAACCGGCGCCCACGTCACCATCACCGCCTGCGACATCACCGACCCCCACCAACTCACCCAACTCCTCAACACCATCCCCACCACACACCCCCTCACCACCGTCATCCACACCGCAGGCACCCTCGACGACGCCACCACCACCACCCTCACCGACCACCAGCTCCACCACGTCCTCCAACCCAAAATCAACGGAGCCGCCAACCTCCACCACCACACCCTCCACCACCCCGTCACCACCTTCGTCCTCTACTCCTCCGCCGCCGGACAACTCGGCACCGCAGGACAAGCCAACTACGCCGCCGCCAACACCTACCTCGACGCCCTCGCCCACCACCGCCGCGCCCACGGACACCCCGCAACCTCCCTCGCCTGGGGATTCTGGGCCCAACGCAGCGGCATGACCGGCCACCTCGGCGACGAAGAAGCGGTGATGCGCCGCCTGTCCGGCGCCGGAGTGCTGCCCATCTCCGAGGAGCAGGGCCTGGCACTGTTCGACGCGGCGGTCGCGCTGGACGAGCCGGTCTGCGTGCCGATGCCCCTGGACCTCGCGGCACTGCGGACCCAGGCCGGTGCGGGCACCCTGCCGCCGCTGCTGCGAGGCCTGGTGCGCGCACCGGTCCGCCGCGCGGCGGCCGCCCCGGGGACCGCCGGGAGCCCGGCCTTCGCGGCCGAGCTGGCGGCGCTGGCACCGGCCGAGCAGGCGCGCAGGCTGCTGGACCTCGTGCGGACGCACGCGGCGGCCGCTCTGGGCTACGCGACCTCCGAGGGGCTGGACGCGAAGCGGACGTTCCGCGAGCTGGGCTTCGACTCGCTGGCGGCGATCGAGCTGCGCAACGGCGTGGGCGGCGCGACCGGCCTGCGGCTGCCCGCCACGCTGGTCTTCGACCACCCCACGCCCTCCGCCGTGGTGGACTTCCTGCTCGGCGAGCTGACGGGCGGGGCGCGCCCCCGGCCCGCCGCGCGGTCGGCCGTACCCGCCACCGGGCCGGACGAGCCGATCGCGATCGTGGGCATGGCCTGCCGGTATCCCGGTGGGGTGTCCTCGCCCGAGGAACTGTGGGAGCTGGTGCTCTCCGGCCGGGACGCGATCGGCGCCATGCCCGAGGACCGCGGCTGGGACGTGGAGCGGCTGTACGACCCCGAGCTGGCCCGCCCGGGCACCTCGTACGTGCGCCAGGGCGGGTTCCTCTACGACGCGGCCGACTTCGACCCGGAGTTCTTCGGCATCTCGCCGCGCGAGGCCCTGGCCATGGACCCCCAGCAGCGGCTGCTGCTGGAAACCGCCTGGGAAGCGCTGGAGCGCGCGGGCATCGATCCGCACGCCGTGCGCGGCAGCCGGACCGGTGTGTTCACCGGCATGATGTACCACGACTACGCCAGCGACCGGGCCGAACTGCCCGAGGAGGCGGAGGGGTTCATAGGGACCGGTTCGGCCGGCTCCGTCGCCTCGGGGCGGATCGCCTTCACCCTGGGGCTGGAAGGGCCCGCCCTCACCATCGACACCGCCTGCTCCTCCTCCCTCGTGGCCCTGCACCTGGCCGCGCAGGCGCTGCGCAGCGGTGAGTGCGACCTGGCGCTGGCCGGCGGCGTGACGGTGATGTCGACCCCGGCCGTGTTCGTGGAGCTGTCGCGGCAGGGCGGCCTGTCCCCCGACGGGCGGTGCCGTTCCTTCTCCGACGGCGCCGACGGCACCGGCTGGGGCGAGGGCGCCGGCCTCCTGCTGGTCGAGCGGCTCTCCGACGCCCGCCGCAACGGGCATCCCGTACTGGCCGTCGTGCGGGGCACCGCCGTCAACCAGGACGGTGCGTCCAACGGTCTGACCGCGCCGAACGGGCCCGCCCAGCAGCGCGTGATCGAAGAGGCCCTGGCCAACGCGGGCCTCGGCCCGGGCGACGTCGACGTCGTCGAGGCGCACGGCACCGGCACCACCCTCGGTGACCCCATCGAGGCGCAGGCCCTGCTGGCCACCTACGGCCGGGACCGCCCGGCGGACGAGCCGCTGTGGCTGGGCTCGGTCAAGTCCAACATGGGGCACACCCAGGCCGCGGCGGGCGCGGCGGGCATCATCAAGATGGTCATGGCGATGCGGCACGGCGTCATGCCGAAGACCCTGCACGTGGACCGGCCCAGTGCGCAGATCGACTGGACCTCCGGCGGGGTGGAGCTGCTGACCGAGGCGCGGGAGTGGCCGCGGGACGGCGCTCCGCGCCGGGCCGGGGTGTCCTCCTTCGGGATCAGCGGCACCAACGCGCACGTCATCATCGAGCAGCCGCCGGCCCCCGAGCCGGTGCCGGCCGCGCCCGCGGCCCCCGGCATGGTTCCGTGGGTGATCTCCGGGCACGACCGGGCGGCACTGTACGCGCAGGCCGAGCAGCTGGTGGCGCACCTGGAGGCGCATCCGGAGCTGTCGGCGGCGGACGTGGGCCTGACGCTGACCGGCCGGGCGGCGCTCCCCCACCGTGCGGTGGTCCTGGGCCCCGACCGGGAGGCGCTGCTGGCCGGTGCGGCCGGGCTGGCCGGCCGGGTCGGCGATCCGGACGCGGCGCTGCCGCCGGGCGTGGCCGAGGGTTCGGTACTCGGTGACGACCGCGTGGTGTTCGTCTTCCCCGGACAGGGTGCGCAGTGGGCGGGGATGGCGGCCGGGCTGCTGGACTCCTCGCCCGTCTTCCGGGCCCGCGTGCGGGAGTGCGAGGAGGCGCTCGGCCCGTACGTCGACTGGTCGCTGCTCGCCGTGCTGCGGCAGGAGCCGGGCGCTGCGCCCTGGGACCGGGTCGACGTCGTACAGCCCGCGCTGTGGGCCGTGATGGTCTCGCTGGCGGAGGTGTGGCGTTCCCTCGGTGTGGAGCCCGCTGCCGTGATCGGCCACTCCCAGGGGGAGATCGCCGCCGCGTGCGTCTGCGGGGCACTGGACCTCGGCGACGGGGCGCGGATCGTGGCCCTGCGGGCCAGGGCGATCGGCTCCGCACTGGCCGGACGGGGCGGCATGGTGTCGGTCGCGCTGCCCTCCGCGGCGGCCCGGGACCTGATCGCGGACCGGCCGGGCGCCCTTTCGGTGGCGTCGGTCAACGGACCGGTCAGCACGGTGGTCGCCGGTGAACCCGGCGCGCTCGACGAGCTGCTCGCCCGCTGCGCCGAGGACGGCGTCCGGGCCCGCCGCATCCCGGTGGACTACGCCTCGCACACGGCTCAGGTGGAGGAGATCGAAGCCGACCTCGCCGCCGAGCTGAAGGGCATCGCGCCGCGCTCGTCGTCCGTTCCGTTCTTCTCCACCCTCACCGGAGACGTGCTGGACACCGCGGAGCTGGACGCCGGGTACTGGTACCGGAACCTGCGCCACACCGTGGAGTTCGAGGCGGCGACCCGGGCGGCGCTGGCGCGGGGCTACGGCGTGTTCGCGGAGATCAGCCCGCACCCGGTGCTGGTGCCGTCCGTCCAGGACAGCATCGACGCCGCCGGCGCCGCCGCGGCGGCCGTGGGCTCGCTGCGCCGCGACGACGGCGGTCTGCGCCGCATGCTCACCTCGGTGGCCGAGGCCGGCGTGCTGGGCGTCGACGTCGACTGGGCGCCGGTGTTCGCCGGCGCCGCCCGGCAGGTGGAGCTGCCGACGTACGCCTTCCGGCGGCGGCGGTTCTGGCTGGAGGGGCGGCGCGGGGCCGGAGACCTGACGGCGACCGGTCTGGAGCCGGCGGACCATCCGCTGCTGGGCGCGGCCGTGGTCATGGCGGGCGGTGAGGGCGTCGTCCTCACCGGCCTGCTGTCCGGCCGTACGCACCCGTGGCTCCTCGACCACGCCGTGTCCGGCACGGTGCTGCTGCCCGGCACGGCCTTCGTGGACCTGGCGGTCCGGGCCGGCGACCACCTGGGCCACCCGTACCTGGAGGAACTCACCCTGCAGGCCCCGCTCCTGCTGGGCACCGGCCCCGACGAGGACGTCACGGTGCAGGTCCGCGCGACTCCGGACGCGGAGGCGGACGGCTGCACGGTCACCGTGCACTCCCGTACCGGCGCCGGGGACTGGACCCTGCACGCGACCGGAAGCCTGGGCCGGGAGGCGCCCGAGGAGCCCGCGCCGGAGGCGGCCTGGCCGCCGGCCGGGGCGGAGGCCGTCGCGCTCGACGGCGTCTACGACGAACTCGCGGAGGGCGGCTACCACTACGGCCCGGCGTTCCGGGGCCTGGAAGCGGTGTGGCGCCGGGACGGCGAGCTGTTCGCCGAGATCCGGCTGCCCGGGACGGAGCGGGAGGAGGCCGGCCGGTACGGCGTCCACCCGGCACTGCTGGACGCCGCGCTGCACGCCATGGCGGTGGCCGGCGACCAGGAGGCCGGCGTGAAGCTGCCGTTCGCCTGGACCGGTGTGCACCTGTACGCGACCGGGGCCACCGCGGCCCGGGTGCGGCTCACGCCGTCCGGTGACCGGCTCTCGCTGCTGCTCAGCGACGACACGGGCAGGCCCGTCGTCGTGGTGCGCTCGCTCGTGACCCGGCCGGCCGCCATCGGTCAGCCGTCGGGCGGGGCGCTGGAGGAGGCGCTGCTCCACCTCGACTGGACGGCGTCGCCCTCCGGGGCGCGGGGCGGCGCCGCGGTCCCGTACGCGCTGCTCGGCGAGGACCCGTTCGGGCTGGCGGACGGTGCGGAACGGGTCCTGCCGGACCTGGCCGCGCTCGCCGCGGAGGGTGCTGTGCCCGCCACCGTGGTCACCTGCCTGGCTCCCGAGGGGTCCGGCGATCCGGTGGCCGCGGCCCACGCTGCCGCGCAGGAGACCCTGGAGCGGCTCCGCGGCTGGCTGGCGGACGACCGGTTCGCCACGTCCCGCCTGGTGTTCGTGACGTCGGGGGCGGTCGCCGCGGGCGACGCCGAGGACGTCACCGATCTGCCGCACGCGACGAGCTGGGGTCTGGTGACCTCGGCGCAGACCGAGAACCCGGACCGTTTCGCCCTCGTCGACCTGGACGGCCGGGCGGAGTCCCGGGACGCGTTCGCGGCCGCGCTGCAGGCGGCGGAGCCCCGCTCGGCCGTCCGCGGCGGCACGGTCACGGTGCCGCGGCTGGCGCGGGCGCGCTCGCACCCGGCGCTGCTGCCGCCGCCGGGAGGGGCGCCGTGGCGCCTGGAGAGCACCGGCAGCGGCACCATCGAGAACCTGGTGCTGGTCCCCTGCCCCGAGGTGCTCGACCCGCTCGGTCCCGGACAGGTCCGCATCGCGGTGCACGCGGTCGGCATGAACTTCCGGGACGTCGTGGTCGCGCTCGGCGTGGTCACCACCCAGAAGGGCATCGGCGGCGATGTCGCCGGTGTCGTGCTGGAGACCGGCTCCGAAGTGACCGGCCTCGCCGTCGGCGACCGGGTGCTGGGCCTGTGCTCGGACTCGTTCGGGCCGGTCGCCGTGTGCGACCACCGGTTCCTGACCCCGATGCCCGACGGATGGTCCTACGAGCGGGCCGCCACGATCCCGATCACGCATCTCACCGCCTACTACGGTCTGGTGGACCTGGCGGGCGTGCGGCAGGGCGAGTCGGTACTGGTGCACGCGGCGGCCGGCGGTGTCGGCATCGCCGCGGTGCAGCTGGCCCGGTACCTGGG
Organism: Streptomyces sp. NPDC048507; assembly: GCF_043199995.1. Lineage (NCBI taxonomy): Bacteria > Bacillati > Actinomycetota > Actinomycetes > Kitasatosporales > Streptomycetaceae > Streptomyces > Streptomyces sp. NPDC048507. The sequence goes on from NZ_JBICWZ010000005.1 coordinate 395,221, forward strand.
TGCGGAGGTGTACGGCACGGCGAGCCCCGGCAAGTGGCAGACCCTGCGCGATCACGGCCTGGACGGGCCGCACATCGCCAACTCCCGGACCCTGGACTTCGAGCAGGGGTTCATGGAGACCAGCGGCGGCTGCGGGGTGGACGTGGTCCTGGACTGCCTGGCGGGTGAGTTCGTGGACGCGGGCCTGCGGCTGCTGCCGCGCGGGGGCCGCTTCCTGGAGATGGGCAAGACCGACAAGCGGGATCCCGGGGAGGTCGCCGCGGCCTACCCGGGCGTCGCCTACCAGGCGTACGACCTGATGGAGGCGGGAGCGGACCGCATCCAGGAGATGCTGGTCGCGGTGATGGACCTGTACCGGGCCGGTGCGCTGGTGCCCCCGCCCATCACCACGTACGACGTGCGCCGGGCCCGTGACGCGATGCGCGACCTGAGCCAGGCGAAGCTGGTGGGCAAGGCCGTCCTGACGGTCCCGCAGGGGATCGACCGGGACGGGACCGCGCTGATCACCGGCGGCACCGGCACCCTCGGCGCACTCCTCGCCCACCACCTCATCACCACACACGGAGTCACCCGACTCCTCCTCACCAGCCGCCAAGGACCCCACGCCCCCGGCGCCACCGAACTCCACGAACGCCTCACCCAAACCGGCGCCCACGTCACCATCACCGCCTGCGACATCACCGACCCCCACCAACTCACCCAACTCCTCAACACCATCCCCACCACACACCCCCTCACCACCGTCATCCACACCGCAGGCACCCTCGACGACGCCACCACCACCACCCTCACCGACCACCAGCTCCACCACGTCCTCCAACCCAAAATCAACGGAGCCGCCAACCTCCACCACCACACCCTCCACCACCCCGTCACCACCTTCGTCCTCTACTCCTCCGCCGCCGGACAACTCGGCACCGCAGGACAAGCCAACTACGCCGCCGCCAACACCTACCTCGACGCCCTCGCCCACCACCGCCGCGCCCACGGACACCCCGCAACCTCCCTCGCCTGGGGATTCTGGGCCCAACGCAGCGGCATGACCGGCCACCTCGGCGACGAGGAAGTGGAGCGCATGTCCCGGGCGGGCATGCGTCCGCTGGAGGACGCGGAGGGGCTCGCCCTCTTCGACGCCGCCCTCGGGGCCGACGTACCGCTGCAGGTGATCACCCGGCTGACCCCTGCGGCACTGAAGGGGGATCCGGAGCGGGTGCCCCACCTGTTCCGCGGACTGGTGCGGAGCACGTCCCGCCGGGTGGTGCGGGCGGGCAACGACGGCGCGGAGCTGTCGACCCGGCTGGCCGCGCTGCCGGCCGCCGAACGCCACCGCCGGCTGCTGGACCTCGTCCGCGCGAACGCGGCGACCGTTCTGGGACACGCCTCGGCGGAAGCCGTCGCCCCGGACCGGTCGTTCAACGAGGTCGGCTTCGACTCGCTGACCGCCGTGGAGTTCCGCAACCGGCTCGGCACGGCCACCGGTCTGCGGCTGCCGGCCACGCTCGTCTTCGAGCACCCGACGCCCGACGCGCTGGCCGGCCACCTGCTCGCCGAGCTCGCCCCCACGGGGATCTCCGACGTCGAGGCGGCACTGTCCGACGTGGACGCGCTGGAAGCCGCCCTCTGCGCGATAGCGGCGGACGACGGCGACCTCGACCGGGTCACGCGAAGGCTGCGCGGGCTGCTGTCCAAGTGGAGCGCCGGGGACGCCGAGCCCGCCGCGGCCCACGGCCTCGACGATCTCGACGCCGCCTCCACCGACGACCTCTTCGACGCGATCGACCAGGGCTTCGGGCTCTGACCCGTCCCTGGCCGACCGGGAACACACCACCAAGGAGCACTGACCATGTCCGACGAGGACAAGTTCCGCGACTACCTCAAGCGGGCCGTCGCCGAGGCGCGCGGACTTCAGCAACGGCTGCGCGAGGTCGAGGACAAGGCCCGCGAGCCGATCGCGATCGTCGGCATGGCCTGCCGCTACCCGGGCGGGGCGGAGAGCCCCGAGGCGCTGTGGGAGCTGGTGTCCGGGGGAACGGACGCGGTGTCGGGCTTCCCCGATGACCGCGGCTGGGACCTGGAGCGGCTGTACCGCACCGACGCCGGGGAGTCCGGTGCCTCGACCACCCTGGAGGGGGGCTTCCTCCACGGGGCGGGCGACTTCGACGCCGGCTTCTTCGGGATCTCCCCGGTCGAGGCCACCGCCACGGACCCCCAGCAGCGGCTGCTGCTGGAGACCTCGTGGGAAGCGCTGGAACGCGCCGGGGTGGACCCCCGGACCCTGCGCGGCAGCGCCACCGGCGTGTTCTTCGGCGGCACCGGCGGTGACTTCGCCGGTCTGCTGGGCGCCTCGTCGATGGCCTCCGACGGCTACATGCTGACGGGCACCTCCAGCAGCGTCCTGTCCGGCCGGGTGGCCTACGTACTCGGACTGGAGGGACCGGCGGTCACCATCGACACGGCCTGCTCCTCCTCCCTGGTCTCCATGCACCTGGCGGTGCAGGCCCTGCGCAAGGGCGAGATCTCGCTGGCCCTGGCCGGCGGCGTCTCCGTCCTGTCCACCCCGGGTGCCTTCCCCGAGTTCTCCCGTCAGGGCGGACTGGCCTCGAACGGCCGGTGCAAGGCGTTCTCCGCGGACGCGGACGGCACCGGCTGGGGCGAGGGCGTCGGTGTCGTCGTCCTGCAGCGGCTCTCCGACGCGCGGCGCGACGGGCACCGGGTGCTGGCGGTGCTGCGGGGGACCGGAATCAACCAGGACGGCGCCAGCAACGGTCTGACCGCGCCCAGCGGTCCGGCCCAGCGCCGCCTCATCCTGCGGACGCTCGACGGCGCGGGACTGTCCACCGCCGAGGTGGACATGGTGGAGGCGCACGGTACGGGTACGACGCTGGGCGACCCGATCGAGGCCCGGGCGCTGCTGGCCACCTACGGTCAGGACCGCCCGGCGGACGAGCCGCTGTGGCTGGGGTCCGTCAAGTCCAACATCGGCCACACCCAGTACGCGGCCGGGGTCAGCGGTGTCATCAAGACGGTCATGGCGCTGCGGCACGGCGTCATGCCGAAGACCCTGCACGTGTCCGAGCCGACCCCGCACGTCGACTGGTCCGGGGGTGCGGTGCGGTTGCTCACGGAGAGCCGTGCCTGGCCGGACCGGGGCCGTCCGCGGCGCGCCGCCGTCTCCTCCTTCGGGGTGAGCGGCACCAACGCGCACGTGATCCTGGAGCAGGCTCCGCAGACGGATCGGGAGGACGCGGTGGAGGAGTCCGGCCCGGTGGCCGCACTGCCTTCGACGCCGTGGGTGGTCTCCGGCCGGAGCGAGGCCGCGCTGCGCGCGCAGGCCGGGCGGCTCCTGGAGCATCTCGCGGAGCATCCGGAGACGAGCCCCGCGGATGTGGGTCTGTCGCTGGCGGGTACGCGTTCGGCGTTCGAACACCGGGCCGTGGTGCTGGGCGGTGACCGGGAGGCGCTCGTCGCGGGCCTGCGCGCGGTCGCGGAGGGCGGGGACGGCGCCGGTGTGGTGTCCGGCCGTGCCTCGGCCAGTGGTGTGGTGTTCGTGTTCCCGGGTCAGGGTTCCCAGTGGGTCGGTATGGGCCGTGAGCTGTGGGATGCGTCGCCGGTGTTCGCGGAGTCGATGGTGGCGTGTGAGCGTGCTCTGTCGCCGCTGGTGGACTGGTCGCTGCGGGATGTGGTGTTCCGTGAGGCGGATGATCCGTTGTGGGGCCGGGTGGATGTGGTCCAGCCGGTGTTGTGGGCGGTGATGGTGTCGCTGGCGGCGGTGTGGCGTTCCTTCGGTGTGGAGCCGGCCGCGGTGATCGGCCACTCGCAGGGCGAGGTGGCGGCGGCGTGTGTGGCGGGTGGTCTGTCCTTGGAGGACGGTGCCCGGGTGGCGGCGGTGCGCTCGCGTCTGGTGCTGGAGAAGCTGTCGGGCAAGGGCGGCATGGTGTCGGTGTCGCTGCCGGTGGCGGAGGCCGAGGAGCGGATCGCCGCGTTCGAGGGCCGTATCGGTGTCGCCGCCGTCAACGGCCCCGCCTCGGTGGTGGTTTCCGGTGAGCCCGACGCCCTGGACGAGCTCCTCGCCTCGTGTGAGGCGGAGGGGGTCCGGGCGCGTCGTATCGCGGTGGACTATGCCTCCCACTCCGCGCAGGTGGACGCCCTCGACGAAGACCTCCTGCGTGAGCTGGCGGACATCCGGCCGACGTCCTCACCCGTCGCCTTCCACTCCACGGTGAGCGGCGAACAGCTGGACACCTCGGGCCTGGACGCCCGCTACTGGCTGCGCAACATGCGCGAGACCGTGGCCTTCGAGGGAGCGGTGCGCGCCGCGCTCGCCGAGGGACACCGGACCCTGCTGGAGATCAGCCCGCACCCCGTACTGACCATGGCGGTCCAGGAGACCATCGACAGCGCCGCGGTCACCGCCCACACCTCCGGCTCGCTCCGGCGGGACGACGGCGGCACCGGCCGCCTGCTGAACTCGCTCGCCGAGGCCCACGTCGCCGGCGCGCCCGTCGACTGGACCCGGGCGTTCGCCGGTACCGGCGCGCACCGCGTGGACCTTCCCACGTACGCCTTCCAGCGGCAGCGCTACTGGCTCCGCCTCGCCGCCTCCGGGTCCGGTGACGTGACCGCGGCGGGCCTCGCGAACCCGGGGCACCCGCTGCTCGGCGCGGTCGTCGAACCCGCCGAGACCGACGGGCTCGTCCTGACGGGCCGCATCTCGCTGCGGGACCACCCGTGGCTGGCCGACCACCGCGTCATGGGCGCGGTGCCGCTGCCGGGGACGGCGTTCGTCGAGCTGGCGGTGGTCGCGGGTGACCTCGTCGCATGCCCGCGGATCGAGGAACTGACCATGGAGGCCGCGCTCCTGCTCCCCGAGCGCGGCGCCCTCGACCTCCAGCTCACCGTGAGCGCCCCCGACGGTACGGGCCGGCGCGAGATCGGGTTCTTCGCCCGGACGGACGACGACATCGCGACGTCCGGCTGGACCCGGCACGGTTCGGGCGTGCTGTGCCCGGCCTCCACCGCCGCGGACGCGGAGCCGGCCGCCTGGCCGCCCGCGGGTGCCGAGCCGATCGGACTCGACGGCCTGTACGAGCGGTCGCCGGACAGTCCGTTCGCCTACGGGCCCGCCTTCCACGGCCTGCGCGCGGCCTGGTCGCGCGACCGGGAGGTGTTCGCCGAGGTGCGGCTCCCCCTGGAACTCCACGAGCAGGCGTCCGAGTACCTGCTGCACCCCGCGCTGCTGGACGCGGCGCTGCACGCGGTGGGGCTCGGCGGACTCCTGGACACCGGCGGACAGCCGTTGCGCCCGTTCGCCTGGAACGAGGTGTCGCTGCACGCCGGCGGCGCGACCACGCTGCGGGTGACCCTCTCCCCCGCCGGGGCGAACGCCGTCTCCCTGCACGCCGTCGACGGCACCGGAGCACCGGTCGTCACGGTCGGTTCGCTGATGCTGAGGCCGGTCGACGTGACGCAGCCGGCCGCCGGCCGGTCCGCCGCGCACCCCTCGCTCCTGTCCCTGGCCTGGACGCCGCTCGCGCTCCCGGAGGCGGACGCCGCCCCTTGGTCCGTGCTCGGTGCCGCCCCGGCCGGCCGGCCGCGCTGGACGGGATCGGACACCGCACCCCAGGTGCACGCCGATGTCGCCGCGCTGGCCGCGGCCGTGGCCGGGGGCGGCCCCGTACCGGGGTTCGCCGTACTCGACCTGACGGCCGCCGAAGAGCCCGCCGGTGCCGGCCTCCTCGCCGCCACCAGGGACCGCGCCCAGCAGGTCCTGGACACGGCCCGCGCCTGGATCGCGGAGGACCTCGACGAACGGCTCGCCCCGGTCACGCTGGTGGTGGCCACCCGGCACGCGGTGGGCACCTCGGCGCAGGACCGGACGACCGGGCTCGGCTCCGCCCCGCTGTGGGGCCTGGTGCGCTCGGTGCAGTCGGAGAACCCCGGCCGGTTCGTCCTGCTGGACACCGACGGTCTGCCCGAGTCGTGGCGGGCCCTGCCGGCCGCGCTCGCGACGGGCGAGGCCGAGATCGCCCTGCGCTCGGGAACGGCGCTGGTCCCCCGGCTCGACCGGGCACCGGCGGCCGCCGCCGAAGCGACGGCGGCGCCGCCCGGTACCGCGCTCGGCGACCTCGACCCGGCGGGCACCGTGCTGGTGACCGGCGCGACCGGTGGCCTCGGCAACCTGGTCGCCACCCACCTCGCCGAACGGCACGGCGTACGCAACCTGCTGCTGCTCAGCCGCCGGGGCCCGGAAGCGGAGGGCGCCACCGAGCTCGTCCGGCAGTTGGAGAAGCACGGGGCGACGGTCACGCTGACGGCCTGCGACGCGGGAGACCGCGACGCGCTGGCGGCCGTGCTCGCCGCGGTCCCCGCCGAACGGCCGCTGGCCGCGGTGGTGCACTGCGCGGGAACCGCGGAGAACGGCCTGCTGGCCGCGCTCGACCCCGGCATGATCGACCGCGTCTTCCGGGCGAAGGTGGACGCCGCCGTCCACCTGCACGAGTTGACCGAGGGCATGGACCTGTCGGCCTTCGTGCTGTTCTCGTCGATAGCGGGCACCCTCGGCGGCACCGGGCAGGGCAACTACGCGGCGGCCAACACCTTCCTGGACTCCCTCGCCCAGCACCGGCGGGCCCGCGGTCTCGCCGCGTCCTCGCTGGCCTGGGGCTTGTGGGCGACCGAGCGCGGCATGGGCGGCGGTCTCACCGAAGCCGCCTCGGCCGGCACGCCGATGCGCGGGGTCCGGGCGCTGCCCTCCGACGAGGGCCTGGCCCTGTTCGACCTCGGCTGGCGCTCCGCCCAACCCGTCCTGTTCCCGGCCCGCCTCGACGGCGCCGCGCTGCGCGCCCAGGCCTCCGCCGGGACGCTCCCGCCGGTCCTGCGGGGCCTGTTCCGCACCTCGTCGCGCCGCACCGCCGGCACGGAGACGCAGGACGCGGGCACCCAGCTGCGCCGCCGCCTGGCACAGATGATGCCGGTCGAGCGCCAGGAGACCCTGTCCGCGCTCGTGCGCGGGCGGATCGCCGCGGTGCTCGGGCACGGCTCCCCGGACCAGATCGAGGCGGACCGGCCGTTCCGCGACCTCGGCTTCACCTCGCTGACCGCGGTGGAACTGCGCAACCGGCTGAACGCGGCGACCGGTCTGCGCCTTCCGGTGAGCCTGGTCTTCGACTATCCGACGCTGGACGCGCTCGTGCCGCTGCTGCTGGGCAAGCTGGTCCCGGACGGCGCACCGGCGGCCGGGCAGGAGAGGGACGGCGAGGAGGCGGAGGTCCGCCGCGCGCTGGCCTCCATCCCGTTGGCGCGGCTGCGCGAGACGGGTCTGCTCGCCTCGTTGCTCGAACTGACCGCGGACCGGGGCGAGGACAAGCAGGAGCCCGCCGACCGCAGTGCCGAGATCAAGTCCATGGACGTGGCGGCGCTGCTCGCGATGGCCAGGACCACCAGCTCCGCGGACAACGCGTCGCCCTCCGCGCACGGGGCGTAATCGGGGCGATGTAAGGGGCGGACTTTAGGGGTTGGCGGCTCATAGCCTGCGGAAGGCGCCGCCTCCCCTTTCCCCTTGCCCTTCCTTTCTCGCGGTCTCTGAACCGTTCCAGCCCGAACCCACAGGAAACCGGAGTTCCTTCCATGAGCGAATCGACCGCCGAGCCCGTCCCGTTCCCCTTCCCGGACCCGTCCTTCATCGGTGACCTGCCGACCGAGCTGGCGGAGATCCGCGACGGAGACTCCGTGGTGGAGGTGAAGTTCCCGGACGGCATGGGCGGCTGGCTGGTGACCAAGCACGCCGACATCCGCAAGGTCCTCGTCGACCCCCGGTTCAGCAGCAAGGTCATGGCCGCCGCGGCCGCCGCGATGTCGGAGACCGAGACCGGCAAGCTGATGAACGAGTCCCTCGTCGGCATGGACGCCCCGGAGCACACCCGGCTGCGCAAGCTGGTGTCCCGTGCCTTCACCGCCCGCCGCATGGAGCTGATGCGTCCGCGCGTCGCGCAGCTCGTCGCCGAGTACCTCGACGAGATGCAGACCAAGCCCCAGCCGGCCGACCTGGTCAAGAACTTCGCGCTGCCGCTCCCGGTGCGCGTGATCTGCGAACTCCTCGGCGTACCGGCGCAGGACCAGGACACCTTCCACGCCTGGTCGAACGCCCTGCTCGGTGACTGGCAGCAGGTCGTCGAGAAGGAGGCCGCCACGGTGGCCCTGGTGAACTACTTCACCGAACTGGTCACGGCCAAGCGCGAGAAGCCCGCCGACGACCTGATGAGCGACCTGATCCGCATCAGCGAGGACGACGAGACGCTCACCACGCGCGAGATCGTCGCCCTGTCCATCGGCATCCTCAGCGCCGGCCACGAGACCACGGCCAACCAGATCGGCATGTTCGTCCTGACGCTGCTGCACAACCCGGACGAGCTGGCGAAGCTGCGGGCCAACCCCGAGGCCGTCCCGCAGGCCGTTGAGGAGCTGCTGCGGTTCGTGCCGCTCACCACGACCGGCGGGATCATCCCGCGCCTCACCACCGCCCCGGTCGAGCTGAGCGACGGCCGGACGCTTCCGGCCGGTGTCGTGGTGATGCCCGCCGTGGCGACCGGAAACCGTGACCCCGAGCTGTTCGAGGACGGCGAGCAGCTGAACCTCTCCCGTCAGCCCAACCCGCACCTCGCGTTCGGCGCCGGCATCCACCACTGCCTGGGTGCGCAGCTGGCCCGCATCGAGCTGCAGGAGGCGCTGTCCGCCCTGCTGGCCCGCTTCCCGGACCTCGCGCTCGGGGTCCCGGAGTCGGAGCTGCGGCTCAAGCCGGCCTCGATCGTCCGCGGCCTGGAGTCGCTGCCCCTCACCTGGTAGTACTCCGATCCCGCACGGCGTCGGCCCCCCGGACCTGAACTGGTCCGGGGGGCCGACGCCGTTGTGCGCGGGCCCGTACGCGGAGCGGGGGCGCGGTGGAACGCGAAGGGGCCGCGTTCCGGACGGAACGCGGCCCCTGGAACCACCCCGTGGTTACCTCTGCTTGAGCAGCCACGCGTGGATGGCGGCGGCCGTCACGTCACCGTTGCCCTCCAGCATCGTGTAGTGGTTGCCCGGCACGTCGATGGCGTCGTGCTCCAGCGGCCACACGGCCTGCCACTTCTCCGGCGGCGGGCCGACCTCGCCCGGCTCGACGCCGAAGCACTCCGAGGCCCGGACGAGGAGCGTCGGGGTCTTGATCTCCCTCGGCTGCCAGTGCTCGAACAGTGCGAAGTAGGCGGACATCGCGGTGAGACGGTTTCCGGTCATCCGGCCGAAGTCCTTCTCCAGCTCCAGCGCCTTGCCCTCCATCACGGGAACGATGTAGGAGGTCTGGTCGTAGCCGGCCAGGTAGCTGTCGATCAGGACCAGCCCCTGCGGGTGGATGCCCCGCTCCTCCAGCCGCGCGGTCACCTCGTGCGCCACCCGGCCGCCGGACGAACGCCCGGTGAGGACGAACGGAGTGCCGTCCGTCAGCTCCTCGATGCGCCGTACCGCGTACGCGGCGGCGGCGTCGACGCTGTCCGCGACCGGCTCGCCCGTCACGAAGCCCGGCAGCATCAGCGACCACACGTCGCGGATGCCGCGCAGCGGCTCGGCCAGTGACACCAGTTCCTGGTTGCTGGCCCAGACCGACTGCGAGGGGAAGCCGATGATCTTCGGGAAGGCCTCGCCCGCACCGAGCCGCACGAGATCCGGCCCCTTGCGCACGTCGGCCGGGTCCGAGAAGTTCTCGCGCAGGTCGACCGAGTTGCGCAGCACGCTGTGCCCGATGTCCAGGCGCCCGATCTCGACGGCCCGCCGGTACATCGCTTCGACACCGTTGATCACGGCGATCCCGCTGGTGTCCGCGGCGGCCTCGGCCTGTTCCGGCTGCTGCGCCGCCGCGACCGGCGCGGCCGGCGCGGCGGCCGGTGCGACGGAGCCCTTGAGCTGCTCGCTCAGTTCGGCGGCGAGGGCGGCCGGCGTGGGGTGGTCGAAGACCACGGTGGACGCCAGGCGCAGTCCGGTGAGCTCGTTGAGCCGGTTCCGCAGCTCCACGGACGTCAGCGAGTCGAAGCCCAGCTCGGCGAAGCCCTGGCCGTCCTCGATCGCCTCCGCGCCGGAGTGGCCCAGTACGTGTGCGACCTCGGAACGGACCAGTCCGGCCAGTACGGAGAGCCGGTCGGCCTCGGCCGCTCCGGCCAGCTGCTCGTGCAGCCGGGAGGTGGCCCGCGTGTCGGAGCGGGCGGCCCGCCGCTGCGGAGCGCGCACCAGCCCGCGCAGGAGCGGGGGCACCTGCTGTTCACCGGTGGGCCGGGCGACCGTGGTGTTCAGGCGCATCGGGACCAGGACGGCCTCGCCGGTGACGGCGAGTGCGGCGTCGAAGGCCGCCATGCCCGTCTCGGCCGTGAAGGCGGTGACGCCTCCGCGGGCCATCCGGGCGCGTTCGGCCCGCCCGAGCTCGGCGCCCATGCCGCCGGGCTGCTCCCACCAGCCCCACGCGAGCGAGGTACCGGCCAGGCCGGCCTCGTGGCGTTGCGCGGCGAGGGCGTCCAGGAAGGAGTTCGCGGCCGCGTAGTTGCCCTGCCCCTGGCTGCCGAGCAGGCCGGCGGCGGAGGAGAAGAGCACGAACGCCCGCAGTTCCGCGTCCCGGGTGAGCTCGTGCAGGTGCCAGGCGGCGTCCGCCTTGGCCCGCAGGACGGTGTCGACGCGCTCCGGGGTCAGCGACTCGATCGTCGCGTCGTCGAGCACACCCGCGGTGTGGACGACCCCGGTCAGGGGCTGCCCGGCCGGTACGCCGGCCAGCAGGGCTTCCAGTGCGGTCCGGTCCGCGACGTCGCAGGCGGCCACCCGCGCCTGGGCGCCCAGTGCGCCCAGTTCGGCGACCAGGTCCGCCGCGCCCGGCGCGTCGGCGCCGCTGCGGCTGGCCAGCACCAGGTGCCGTACGCCGTGTTCGGCCACCAGGTGCCGTGCGACCACGGCGCCCAGTGCGCCGGTGCCGCCCGTGATCAGGACCGTGCCCTCGGGCCCGAAGGCCCCGGCGCCCTCGGGCGCCACCGTGTTCCTGGCCAGCCTGGGCGCGCTCGCGGCGCCCGCACGCAGGGCGAGCTGCGGTTCACCGGTGGCGAGCGCCGCCGGCAGTGCGCGGTAGGAGGCGGCGTCGTCGTCCAGGTCGATCAGGACGATCCTGTCCGGGTGCTCCGACTGTGCCGTTCGCACGAGGCCCCAGACGGCCGCGCCGCCGATGTCCGTGGTCCGGTCCGTGTCGAGGACCGGGACGGCCCCGCGGGTCAGCAGCAGCAGCTTCGAACCCGCGAGCCGGTCGTCGGACAGCCAGTGCTGGACGGTCTCCAGCGCGCGGTGCGCCGCGTGGTGGGTGGCCGCGAGGACACCTCCCTGGTCACCGCCGAAGCAGGTCATCGCCACGACGGCCGGGGCGGGAGTGCCCGATTCCACGGTGTCGAGGAGGGACTGCGGGTCGAGGTACGGCGTACCGGACAGACCCGCTTCGATGAGGCGCGGCCGCAGCGACAGCGGGTCGAAGCCGAGCATCGCCCACTCGCCGGAGACCTCGCGCGAGCCCAGCGCCACCGGGGTCCACGCCAGGGTGAACAGCGAGTCCTGGCGCGGCGCGGAGCCGGAGCCGATGAACTGCTCCAGTGCGGGATCGCGCATCGTCAGCGAGTCGACCGTCGCGACCGGGAGCCCGGAGTCGTCGGTCACCAGCACCGACACCTCGGAGCGGCCCGCCGGCGCGAGGTGGACCCGTACGACCGACGCGTGGGTGGCGTGCAGCCGTACTCCGCTCCAGGCGAAGGGCATGCCCCCCTTGATGGGCTCGCGGTCCGCGGTGGCGCCGAGGATGCCGAGCGCGAGCGGCTGGAGCGCCGCGTCCAGCAGGGCCGGGTGCACCCCGTACCCGCTGTCCTCGCCGTCGGCCTCCTCGGGCAGCCGGACCTCGGCGAACAGCTCGCCGTCCTTGTCCCACAGCGCCCGCAAGCCCTGGAACACCGGCCCGTAGGCGAATCCGGCCTCGGCCAGGTCCGGGTAGAAGTCCTCGACGGGGATCTCCGTCGCGCCGGCCGGGGGCCACGCGGTCACCGGCTCCGGGGCCGCCTCGGGCGCGCCGCCGTCGGCCAGCAGACCGGAGGCGTGCCGGGTCCACTGCTCGTCGTCGCCGTCACCGTCCGCCCGGGAGTACAGGCTGACCGGGCGCCGGCCGGACCCGTCGAGTCCGCCGACGAGGACCTGGAGGGCGCGGCCGCCCTGCTCGCCCAGCACCAGCGGGGCTTCCAGGGTGAGTTCGTCGATCAGCTCGCAGCCGACCTGGCTGCCGGCACGCAGGGCGAGTTCCACGAAGGCGGTACCCGGCAGCAGGGCCGTGCCCAGCATGGCGTGGTGGCCGATCCAGGGCTGGGCGGCCAGGGAGAGCCGGCCGGTGAACAGGAAGCCGTCGGACTCCGGCAGCGCGACCCCGGCGCCGAGCAGCGGGTGCCCGGTGGCGGTCAGCCCGATGGAGGCGGGATCCCCGCCGGTGGCCGACATGGAGTCCAGCCAGTAGCGCTTGTGCTGGAAGGCGTACGTGGGCAGGCCGACCGTGCGCGCTCCGGTCCCGGCGAACAGGGCCTTCCAGTCGACGGGGGTGCCGGCGGCGTGGATCCGTCCCAGGGCCAGGGCCAGGGAGGCGGTCTCGGGCTGGTCGCGGCGCAGGGCGGGCACGCACGTCGCGCGGGTTCCCGGGTGGCCGTGGTGGTCGAGGCTCTCCTCGGCCATGGCGGTCAGCTCCCCGCCCGGGCCCAGTTCCAGGAAGGTGTCGGCCCCGCGGCTCATCGCGGTCGCGACGCCGTCGGCGAAGCGGACCGTGCCGCGGACGTGCCGGACCCAGTAGTCCGGGGTGGTCAGCTCTTCGCCCGCGATCTCACCGGTCAGGTTCGAGACGAGCGGGATGCGCGGGGCGTGGAACTCCGCCGCGGCCAGGACCTCGCCGAACGCGGTGAGCATCGGCTCCATGCGCGCCGAGTGGAACGCGTGGCTGACCGTCAGCTCCTTGGTACGGCGGCCCTGTTCACGGAAGGCCGCGGCCAGCGCGCGCACCGGCTCCTCGTCGCCGGAGAGGACCACCGAGCGCGGGCCGTTCACCGCCGCCACGGACACCCCCTCGGGCAGCTCGGGGAGTTCGTCGCAGGCGGCCTGCACGGCCAGCATCGCTCCGCCGGACGGCAGGGCCTGCATCAGCTTGCCGCGGGCCGCCACGATCCGGCACGCGTCGGGCAGCGACCACACGCCGGCCACGTACGCCGCGGCCAGCTCACCGATGGAGTGGCCCAGCAGGACGTCGGCCCGCACGCCCCAGGAGCTGACCAGCTCGTACAGTGCCACCTCGAAGGCGAACAGTCCCGCCTGGGTGAACACGGTCCGCGAGAGCGCGGCGCCGTCGGCGAACACGACGTCCTTGACCGGCTGGTCCAGCAGGGTGTCCAGCTGGGCGCAGACGGCGTCGAAGGCCTCGGCGAAGACCGGGTGGGCGTCGTACAGCTCCCGGCCCATGCCCTGGCGCTGCGCGCCCTGACCGGTGAACAGGAAGGCCGTCTTGCCGTCACCGGCGACGCCCCGTGCCGCACCGGCGGGGGAACCGCCCCCGGCCAGCGCCGCCAGACGCTCCAGGAGCTCGTCCCGGTCCGCGCCGACGAGCACCGCGCGGTGTTCGAGCGACGCCCGGGTGGCCGCCAGCGAGAAGCCCACGTCCAGCGGGCGGACGTCCTGCTCCCGCAGGTGGCCGGCCAGCCGCCGGGCCTGGTCCCGCAGACCGTCCTCGGAGCGGGCCGAGATCACCCACGGCACCACCGGGGCGTCTCCTCCGGAGCCCGCGGCACCCGCCACGGGCTCCCGCGCCGCGGTGCCGGTGTCCTCGGGCGCCTGCTCCAGGATGATGTGCGCGTTGGTGCCGCTGATGCCGAAGGCGGAGACGCCTGCCCGGCGCGGGCGGCCCGTCTGCGGCCACTCGCGGTTCCCGGTCAGCAGCTCCACCATGCCCCCGGACCAGTCCACCTGGGGGGTGGGCTCGTCCACGTGCAGTGTCTTGGGCAGCACGCCGTGCTGCATCGCCAGCACGGACTTGATGACGCCGGCCACGCCGGCGGCGTACTGGGTGTGGCCGATGTTCGACTTCACGGAGCCGAGCCACAGCGGACGCCCGTCGTGCCGGTCCTGCCCGTAGGTGGCCAGCAGCGCCTGCGCCTCGATGGGGTCGCCGAGGGCCGTGCCGGTGCCGTGCGCCTCCAGCATGTCGACGTCCGCCGTGCCGAGACCGGCGGACGCCAGCGCCTGTCGGATCACGCGCTGCTGCGAGGGGCCGTTCGGGGCGGTCAGACCGTTGGAGGCGCCGTCGGAGTTCACGGCGGAGCCACGCAGTACGGCCAGCACGGGACGGCCGTCGCGCACGGCGTCCGAGAGGCGCTGGACGGCCAGCATGCCGACGCCCTCGCCCCATCCGGTGCCGTCCGCGGCCGCCGCGAAGGCCTTCGCCCGGCCGTCACCCGCGAGGCCGCCCTGCCGGGAGAACTCCACGAAGGCGCCGGGCGTGGCCATCACGGTCACGCCGCCCGCGAGTGCGAGGTCGCACTCGCCGTTGCGCAGTGCCTGGGCGGCCAGGTGCAGGGTCACCAGCGAGGACGAGCAGGCGGTGTCCACCGTCACGGCCGGTCCTTCGAGGCCGAGGGCGTAGGCGACGCGGCCCGACATCACGCTGCCCGAGGCGCCGGTGAGGGCGTAGCCGCCGGCGGCCTCGGTCGAGCTCATCAGCACGGTCGTGTACTCCTGCGGGGTACCGCCCACGAACACACCGGTACGGCTGCCGCGCAGCGCGGACGGGTCGTAGCCGGCGCGCTCCAGCGTCTCCCAGGAGATCTCCAGCAGCAGCCGCTGCTGCGGGTCCATCGACAGGGCCTCACGGGGCGAGATGTCGAAGAACGCCGCGTCGAAGTCGGCGGCCCCGGCCAGGAAGGCGCCCTGGCGTGCCGAGCCCGATTCCGCGATGAACTCGTTCATGGCGAGCGCCTGCCAGCCCCGGTCGGCCGGGAAGTCCGTCATCTCGTCGCGGTTCTCGACGAGGAGCTGCCACAGGTCCTCCGGGCCGCGCACCCCGCCGGGGAACCGGCAGGCCATGCCGACGATCACGATCGGATCGTCGTCCGCCGTGCGCGGGGCCGACGGGGCGGCGGCCGCGGCACTGCCGTCGAAGAGCTGCTCGTGCAGGTGGCCGGCGATGCGCTGCGGGGTCGGGTAGTCGAAGACGATGGTGGCGGGGAACCGCAGTCCGGTCGCCGCGTTGAGCCGGTTGCGCAGCTCCATGGCGGTCAGCGAGTCGAAGCCGAGGTCCCGGAAGGGCCGGTGTGCCGTGATCTCGTCCGTGGTCTGGTGCGTCAGTACGGCCGCGGCTTCGGTGCGTACGAGTTCCAGCAGGCGGTCGTGCTGCTCGGGAACGGTGAGTCCGGCGAGGGCCTCGCGCAGTGCGGAGCCGGAGGACTCGTCCTCGAAGGGTGCGGCGGAGTCCTCGCTCAGCACGCGGGCCACCTCGGGGATGTCCTCGATGAGCGGGCGCCGGCGGGCCATGGTGTAGCCGGGGGTGAAGCGTTCCCAGTCCATGTCCGTGACGGTCAGTGCGGTCTCGTCCTGCTCGATGGCCTGACGCAGCGCCTCGATGGCGAGGGCCGGATCCATCTGTCCGACGCCGCGCCGCGACAGCTGCTCGGCGGTGCCGTCGACGGCCATGCCGGTGTCCTGCCAGCCGCCCCAGGAGACGGAGGTCGCGGTCAGACCGCGGCTGCGGCGGTCCCAGGCCAGACCGTCCAGGTAGGCGTTGGCGGCGGCGTAGGCGCCCGTCCCCGCGCTGCCCCAGACGGCGGCGCCGGAGGAGAACAGGACGAACGCGTCCAGGGGCAGGTCCGCGGTCAGTGAGTCGAGGTGACGTGCGCCCTCGACCTTGGCGGAGAAGATTCCGTCGAAGTGTTCGGGGGTGGCCAGGGCCAGTTCGGCGTAGCCGGATATGCCCGCGGTGTGGAAGACGGCGGTCAGGGGGTGTTCGGCCGGGACCGCCTTGATCACCTCGGCGAGAGCCTCGCGGTCGGTGACGTCACACGCCACGACCGACACCCCGGCACCCAGACCCCGAAGCTCGGCAGCAAGCTCCGCCGCACCCCCGGCCGCCTCACCACGACGGCTCAACAGCACGAGGTGCTCCGCACCCTCCTTCGCCAGCCAACGCGCCAGATGCGCACCAATCCCACCCGTACCACCCGTGACCAGCACCGTCCCCCGCGGACTCCACTCCCGCACCGGAACCGAACTCGCACCGAGAGGCGCACGGACCAGACGACGGGCATACGCACCCGAGGAGCGCACCGCGACCTGATCCTCACCCCCACCAGCAGCCAGCACACCCACAAACCCGGCAGCGACCCGCTCGTCCCATACGGAAGGAACATCGACCAGGCCACCCCACACACCCGGCTGCTCCAGACCGGCCACCTGGCCGAGCGCCCACAGCTGCGTCTGTACGGGACTGACCGGATCGGCCGATCCGACGGAAGCGGCACCCCGCGTCAGCACCCAGAGCCGGCCCGTCACGGAGGCATCGGCCAGGCCCTGGAGCAGGGCAAGTGTCGCGGCCAGAGCGGACCGCTCGTCCCAGCCCAGGAGGGAGACGACACCCTGTGCATCGGGGGTCTCGGCGAGCCGGGCGGCCAGCGCGGCACGGTCGAGGACGGCCTCGGTCTCCAGGACCGTGACCTCAGCGCCGGCCGCCACCAGAGCGTCCCGGACCTCCCCCACCGGAGCCGCACCACCCGCAGACACCACCAGCCACGCACCCGACAGACGGCCGGACGAGGGCACCGTCACCGAACGCCACACCGTGCGGTAGCGCCACGAATCCAGAACGGAACGCTCACGACGGCCCCTGCGCCACGCCGACAGCGCCGGCACCACCGGCTCCCACGCACCGACCGCACCACCGTCGACCAGCTCGGCGACACCGGCCGCATCCGCACGCTCCACCGCACCCCAGAACGCGGCGTCGACGGGATCGACGGCGGCTTGCGCCGCCGGTGCCACGACGTCCGCGATCCAGTAGCGCTGGTGCTGGAAGGCATAGGTGGGGAGGTCGACCCGACCCGCCCCGGTACCGGTGAACAGCTGCTTCCAGTCCACCTGGGCGCCGGCCACGTAGGCCTCGGCCAGCGAGGTCAGGAAGCGCTGCGCACCGCCGTCCTCACGGCGCAGCGAACCGATGGCAGCCCCGGCCCCCAGCACGCTCTCCTGCGTCTCCTGGATCGCCATGGTCAACACCGGGTGGGGGCTCGACTCGACGAAAACGCCGTATTCCTGTTCGGCCAGCAGGCGGGTGACCGGCTCGAACTGCACCCGCTCCCGCAGGTTCCGCACCCAATACCCGGCATCCAGACCAGCCGTATCCATCCGCTCACCCGACACCGTCGAGTAGAACGCAACCGACGAAGACTGCGGCCGAATGTCCGCCAGCTCACGCAGCAAATCCTCGTTCAGGACATCCACCTGCGCGGAGTGGGAGGCGTAGTCCACCGCGATACGACGCGCCCGGACCCCCTCCGCCTCGCAGGAGGAGAGGAGCTCGTCCAGGGCGTCGGGCTCACCGGAGACCACCACCGAAGCCGGACCGTTGACCGCGGCGACACCGATACGGCCCTCGAACCCGGCGATCCGCTCCTCGACGTCGGTCACCGGCAGCGACACGGACACCATGCCGCCCTTGCCCGACAGCTTCTCCAGCACCAGACGCGAGCGCACCGCCGCCACCCGGGCACCGTCCTCCAAGGACAGACCACCCGCCACACACGCCGCCGCCACCTCGCCCTGCGAGTGGCCGATCACCGCGGCCGGCTCCACACCGAAGGAACGCCACACCGCCGCCAGCGACACCATCACCGCCCACAACACCGGCTGGACCACATCCACCCGGCCCCACAACGGATCATCCGCCTCACGGAACACCACATCCCGCAACGACCAGTCCACCAACGGCGACAGAGCACGCTCACACGCCACCATCGACTCCGCGAACACCGGCGACGCATCCCACAGCTCACGGCCCATACCGACCCACTGCGAACCCTGACCCGGGAACACGAACACCACACCACTGCCGGTGTCTCCGGTTCCCCGGACGAGGCCCGGCAGGTCGCGGCCCTCGGCCAGCGCCTCCAGTCCTTCCGGCAGCGTGCCGCCGGCCTCCGCGAAGAGCACGGCACGGTGGGCGAGCCGAGACCTCGAACTCAGCAGGGAGAAACCGACGTCCGCGGCGTCGAAGCCGTCCTTGGCGCGCAGGTGTTCCCGCAGGCGCGCCGCCTGATCGCGCAGAGCGGCCTCGCTGTTGCCCGAGATCAGCCACGGGAGCACGGCCGGCGCCGTGGACAGGGCCGGGGCGACCTCGTCCACCGGCTGCGCTTCCGCCGGCTCGGCCTCGGGGGCCTGCTCCAGGATGACGTGCGCGTTGGTACCGCTGATGCCGAACGACGACACACCCGCACGACGCGGACGGCCCGTCTCCGGCCAGTCCTGCGTGGCGGTGAGGAGCTCCACCTCGCCTTCGGTCCAGTCGATCTGGGTGCTCGGGTTCTCGGCGTGCAGGGTCCTGGGCAGTACCCCGTGCTGGAGTGCGAGCACGCTCTTGATGACACCTGCCACACCCGAGACGGCCTGCGTGTGCGCGATGTTGGACTTGAGCGAGCCGAGCCAGAGCGGACGCCCGTCGTGCCGGTCCTGCCCGTAGGTGGCCAGCAGGGCCTGCGCCTCGATCGGGTCGCCGAGCGACGTGCCCGTACCGTGCGCCTCCACCATGTCCACGTCGGCGAGGGTCAGTCCGGCATTGGCGACCGCCTGCCGGATCACCCGCTGCTGCGAGGGACCGTTCGGGGCGCTCAGACCGTTCGACGCACCGTCCTGGTTGACCGCCGAACCGCGGATGACCGCGAGGACGGGGTGACCGTTGCGGCGCGCGTCCGAGAGCCGTTCGAGCAGGACGACCGCGGCGCCCTCACCCCAGCCGATGCCGTCCGCCTCGTCGGAGAAGGCCTTGCAGCGGCCGTCCGCTGCCAGCCCGCGCTGCCGGGCGAAGGTGACGAACGCCGAGGAGGTCGCCATCACGGCGACGCCGGCGGCGAGCGCGAGGGAACAGTCGCCCTGACGCAGCGACTGTGCCGCGGAGTGCAGGGCGACCAGCGAGGAGGAGCAGGCCGTGTCCACCGTGACGGCGGGGCCTTCGAGGCCGAGCACGTACGAGACGCGGCCCGACATGATGCTCGCCGAACCGCCGGTGATCGCGTATCCCTGGTCGGTCGGCGAGTTCATCAGCTTGACGGTGTGCTCGATGGCCGTACCGCCGACGAAGACACCGGTGCGGCTGCCGCGCAGCGACACCGGGTCGATCCCGGCCCGCTCCAGCGCCTCCCACGAGGTCTCCAGCAGCAGCCGCTGCTGGGGGTCCATGGTCAGTGCCTCACGCGGGGAGATACCGAAGAACCCGGCGTCGAAGTCACCCGCGCCGTGCAGGAACGCACCTTCCCGGGTGTAGGTCGTTCCCGGGCGATCGGGGTCACTGTCGAAGAGCGAGGAGAGGTCCCAGCCCCGGTCGTCCGGGAACCCTCCCACCGCGTCCACGCCGTTGACGACCATGTGCCACAGCTGTTCCGGCGAATCGACTCCGCCGGGCAGTCGGCAGGCCATTCCGACGACGGCCAGCGGCTCGCGGGCGCGGTCCTGGCTGTCCTGGAGCTGCTGACGAGTCTGCTGCAGCTCAGCCGTGACCCGACGCAAATAGGTACGGAGTTTGTCCTCGGTCATCGTGAAACCCCACTCTGAAGCAATTGAAGGCCCGGCGGCTGCGTGCTCAAGACACGCCCAGGTCGCGGTCGATGAAGTCGAAGATCTCGTCGTCCGTGGCGGCTTCGAGATCGGTGGTGGAGTCCCTCTCGGTGGAGCCGAGCTTGGCCATGAGATCCCGCAGGTGATCGGCGATGTCCTCACGGGCCTGGGGGTCCGGTGCGACGCTGTCCAGCGCTTGGCCGATCCTCGCCAGCTCCCGCCTGATGTCGAGGACATCGGAGAGGGCGGCCTCTCCGCCCTTGGCGAGTTCGGCCAGGAGGTGGCTGGTGAGCCGCTGCGGGTTCGGGTGGTCGAAGACGAGGGTGGCGGGCAGCCGCAGGCCGGTGGCCCGGTTCAGCCGGTTGCGCAGGTCCATCGCCGTCAGCGAGTCGAAGCCCAGCTCTTGGAAGGGCCGGTTCGGAGTGATGTCGGCCGTCGAGGCGTGGGCCAGCACCTGGGCCGCCTCACCACGCACCAGGGACAGCAGCTGCGCGTGCTGTTCACCGTCGGTCAGGCCGGCCAGCCGGGCCTGCAGGTCGGCCCCGGCCGTCGCGTCCTCCGGCGTCTGCGCCGTGTCTCCGGCGTCGCCCAGGACACGGCCCACTTCTGGGATGTCCTCGATGAGCGGGCGCCGGCGGGCCATGGTGTAGCCGGGGGTGAAGCGTTCCCAGTCCATGTCCGTGACGGTCAGCGAGGTTTCGTCCTGCTCCAGGGCCTGACGCAGGGCCAGGGTCGCCTGGGCGGGGTCGAGCAGCCGCACCCCACGGCGCAGGAGCTGCTCGGCGTTCCCGTCCCGGGCCATCGCGGTGCCCTGCCAGCCACCCCAGGAGACGGAGGTCGCGGTCAGACCGCGGGCCCGGCGCTCACGGGCGAGCCCGTCCAGGAACGCTCCGGCGGCCGCGTTGGCGCCGTTGCTCGCGCTGCCCCAGACGGCGGCACCGGAGGAGAACACGACGAACGCGTCCAGCTCCACACCCAGTTCGGCGGTGATCTCGTCCAGGTTCCGCGCACCGCGCGTCCTGGCCGACAGCTGGCCGGCCAGGCCGGCTGTTTCGAGTTCGTCCAGCGGGCCGTGTCCGGCGATACCGGCGGTGTGGAAGACGGCGGTCAGGGGGTGTTCGGCCGGGACGGCCTTGATCACCTCGGCGAGAGCATCGCGGTCCGTGACGTCACACGCCACGACCGACACCCCGGCACCCAGACCCCGCAGCTCAGCAGCAAGCTCCGCCGCACCCCCGGCCGCCTCACCACGACGGCTCAACAGCACGAGGTGCTCCGCACCGTCCTTCGCCAGCCAACGCGCCAGATGCGCACCAATCCCACCCGTACCACCGGTGACGAGTACGGTGCCCCGCGGACTCCACTCCCGCACCGGAACCGGACTCCCGCCCAGGGGCGCACGGACCAGACGACGGGCATACGCACCCGACGACCGCACCGCGACCTGATCCTCACCCCCACCAGCAGCCAGCACACCCACAAACCCCGCAGCCACCCGCTCATCCCACACAGCAGGAACATCGACCAGGCCACCCCACACACCCGGCTGCTCCAGACCGGCCACCTGACCCAGCGCCCACAGCTGCGTCTGTACGGGGCTGACCGGATCGGCCGATCCGACGGAAGCGGCCCCCCGCGTCAGCACCCACAGAGGGGCGACCGCCGTGGTGTCCACGTGCGCCTGCACCAGAGCCACGGTGCGCTCCGCACCAGCCTCCTCATCCCAGCCCAGGAGCGAGACGACACCCTGCACGTCCGGGGTCTCCGCAAGCCGCGCGGCCAGGGCCGCGCGGTCGAGACCGGCCTCGACCTCCAGGACCGTGACCTCAGCGCCAGCCGCCACCAGAGCGTCCCGGACCTCCTCCACCGGAGCCGCACCACCGGGCGTCACCAGCAGCCACACACCCGACAGGCGGGGTTCCGAGGGGAGGCCCGTCGCACGCCATTCGGTGCGGTAGCGCCACGAGTCCAGCACCGACTGCTCGCGACGGCCCTTGCGCCAGGCGGACAGAACGGGCAGCCAGGCATCGGCACCCGCCGCCGGGTCCACCCCGACGGCTCCCGCGCCGTCCAGGACGGCCGTGAGGCCGGCCAGGTCCTGGCGTTCCACGGCGTTCCAGAACTCGGATTCCGCAGTGTCAGCCGTTTCCACGACCTGGGCGCCAATCGTCACGCCCTCCAGCCAGTAGCGCTGGTGCTGGAACGCGTAGGTCGGCAGGGACACCCGGCTGCCCGAGGGGAACAACTGCTTCCAGTCGACGGGCGCGCCGGCCACGTACGCCTCGGCCAGCGAGGTCAGGAAGCGCTCCGCGCCGCCCTCCTCACGACGCAGCGAACCCACCGTCACCAGCACACGCTCCACGGCGTCACCGGTCTGTGCCACCGCCATCGTCAACACCGGATGCGGACTCGACTCGACGAAGAACGCGTGGCCCTTCTCCACCAGCAGACGCGTCACCGGCTCGAACTGCACCCGTTCCCGCAGGTTCCGCACCCAATACCCGGCATCCAGACCAGCCGTATCCATCCGCTCACCCGACACCGTCGAGTAGAACGCAACCGACGAAGACTGCGGCCGAATGTCCGCCAGCTCACGCAGGAGGTCTTCGTTCAGGACATCCACCTGCGCGGAGTGGGAGGCGTAGTCCACCGCGATACGACGCGCCCGGACCCCCTCCGCCTCACACGAGGCGAGCAGCACGTCCAAGGCCTCGGGCTCACCGGAAACCACCACCGAGGCGGGGCCGTTGACCGCGGCGACACCGATACGGCCCTCGAACCCGGCGATCCGCTCCTCGACGTCGGTCACCGGCAGCGACACGGACACCATGCCGCCCTTGCCCGACAGTTTCTCCAGCACCAGACGCGAGCGCACCGCCGCCACCCGGGCACCGTCCTCCAGGGACAGACCGCCCGCCACGCACGCCGCCGCCACCTCGCCCTGCGAGTGGCCGATCACCGCGGCCGGCTCCACACCGAAGGAACGCCACACCGCCGCCAGTGACACCATCACCGCCCACAACACCGGCTGGACCACATCCACCCGGCCCCACAACGGATCGTCCGCCTCACGGAACACCACGTCCCGCAGCGACCAGTCCACCAACGGCGACAGAGCACGCTCACACGCCACCATCGACTCCGCGAACACCGGCGACGCATCCCACAGCTCACGGCCCATACCGACCCACTGCGAACCCTGACCCGGGAACACGAACACCACCCGGTCCCCGGCCGTCGCCGCGCCCGACGTCACGCGGGTGCTGGACTCTCCGGCGGTGACCGCGTGCAGGCCGTCGGCGAGGTCCGACAGCGAACCGCCGAGCACCACGGCCCGGTGCTCCAGGCGGGCTCGGGTCGTCACCAGGGCGTGCGCCACATCGGTGACGGCGAGGTCCGGCTCCCGCTCGGCCAGGGCGGCCAGGCGTGCGGCCTGGCCCCGCAGTGCCGCGGACGAGCGGCCCGAGAACACCCAGGGCACGATCGGCGACACGAGGGCGGGTAGCGCGGGGGGCTCGACGGCGGCCGGTGCGTCCAGTGCGTCCGGCGTGTCCTCGGGCGCCTGCTCCAGGATGACGTGCGCGTTCGTACCACTCACACCGAACGACGACACACCCGCACGGCGCGGACGGCCCAGCTCCGGCCACGGGCGTTCTTCGGTGAGCAGCTCCACCGCACCCGAAGCCCAGTCCACCTTCGGGGTGGGCTCGTCCACGTTGAGGGTCTTGGGCAGCAGCCCTTCGCGCAGGGCGAGCACGGACTTGATCACGCCGGCCACACCCGCCGCCGCACCCGTGTGACCGATGTTGGTCTTGACGGAGCCCAGCCACAGGGGCTGATCGGCGGGGCGGTCCTGACCGTAGGTGGCCAGCAGCGCCTGCGCCTCGATCGGGTCACCCAGCGTCGTACCCGTACCGTGCGCCTCCACCATGTCCACGTCCGCCGCAGACAGACCCGCGTTGGCCAGGGCCTGCCGGATCACCCGCTGCTGCGACGGACCGTTCGGAGCGCTCAGACCGTTCGACGCACCGTCCTGGTTGATCGCACTGCCCTGGATGACCGCGAGGACTTCATGGCCGTTGCGGCGCGCGTCGGAGAGGCGCTCCAGCACGATCATGCCGACGCCCTCGCCCCAGCCGATGCCATCGGCGGCGGCCGCGAAGGCCTTGGTGCGCCCGTCCACGGACATGCCGCCGAGGGTGTCGAACTCGGCGAACGCGCCCGGCGTCGCCATCAGTCCGACGCCGCCGGTCAGCGCCAGATCGCACTCCCCCGTACGCAGCGACTGCGCCGCGAGGTGCAGGGCGACCAGCGAGGAGGAGCAGGCGGTGTCCACACTGACGGCGGGGCCCTCAAGACCGAGGACGTACGAGACGCGGCCGGACATCACGCTGCCGGAGGAGCCGGTGACGGCGTATCCCTGGCTGGCCGGGGAGTTCATCAGCAGGGCGCCGTACTCGACCGCCGTGCCGCCGACGAAGACACCCGTGTCGGAGCCCCGCAGGGACTGCGGATCGATTCCGGTCCGCTCGATGGCTTCCCAGGAGGTCTCCAGCAGCAGTCGCTGCTGCGGGTCCATCGCGGTCGCCTCACGCGGCGATATCCCGAAGAACCCGGCGTCGAAGTCGCCCGCCTCGTGCAGGAATCCGGAGGGGCGGACACTGCTGATGTTCCAGCGGTCCCAGCCTCGGTAGGACGGGAACTCGGACATGCCCTCGCGCTGTTCGACGACCACCCGCCACAGGTCTTCCGGCGAGGCGACCCCGCCCGCGTAACGGCAGGCCATGCCCACGATCGCGAGGGGTTCGTCCGTCGTGACCGCGCGCACCGTGGCCGGCGAGGACGCGAGGTCCGTTCCGGCGCCGAGCAGTTCGGCCACGAGGTGGGCCGCCAGCTGCTGCGGGTTGGGGTAGTCGAAGACGAGGGTCGCCGGGAGCTTGAGGCCCGTGGCCGCGGTCAGGAGGTTGCGCAGCTCCATGGCGGTCAGCGAGTCGAAGCCGAGGTCCTTGAACGGCTTCTCCGCGGTGATCTCCGCCGTGGAGGAGTGAGCCAGGATCCGGGCGACCTCGCGGCGCACCAGGTCAAGGAGGACGGAGAGCTGTTCGCTCCCGCTGAGTCCGGCCAGTTCCGCGCGCAGGGCCGAGCCGACCGTGTCGTCGGAGGAGGGTGCGGCGGAGTCCTCGCTCAGCACGCGGGCCACCTCGGGGATGTCCTCGATGAGCGGGCGCCGGCGGGCCATGGTGTAGCCGGGGGTGAAGCGTTCCCAGTCCATGTCCGTGACGGTCAGTGCGGTCTCGTCCTGCTCGATGGCCTGACGCAGCGCCTCGATGGCGAGGGCGGGGTCCATCGCCCGGACGCCGCGTCGGGAAAGTTGCTCGGCGGTGCCGTCGGTGGCCATGCCGGTGGCCTTCCAGCCTCCCCAGGAGACGGAGGTCGCGGTGAGACCGCGGGCCCGGCGCTGGCGGGCGAGCCCGTCCAGGTAAGCGTTGGAGGCCGCGTACCCGCCGTTGCCGGCGCTGCCCCAGACGGCGGCACCGGAAGAGAACAGGACGAACGCGTCGAGCTCGATGCCGAGTTCGGTCGTCAGGTCGTCCAGGTGGCGCCCACCGAGGGTCTTGGCCGCCATCTGTGTTTCCAGTTCGGCGAGTTCCAGCTGCCCGACGGTTCCGTAGCTGGCCACTCCCGCGGTGTGGAAGACGGCGGTCAGGGGGTGTTCCGCCGGGACGGCCTTGATCACCTCGGCGAGAGCATCGCGGTCCGTGACGTCACACGCCACGACCGACACCCCGGCACCCAGACCCCGCAGCTCAGCAGCAAGCTCCGCCGCACCCCCGGCCGCCTCACCACGACGGCTCAACAGCACGAGGTGCTCCGCACCATCCTTCGCCAGCCAACGCGCCAGATGCGCACCAATACCACCCGTACCACCCGTGACCAGCACCGTCCCCCGCGGACTCCACTCCCGCACCGGAACCGGACTCGCACCGAGAGGCGCACGGACCAGACGACGGGCATACGCACCCGAGGAGCGCACCGCGACCTGATCCTCACCCCCACCAGCAGCCAGCACACCCGTAAACCCGGCAGCCACCCGCTCGTCCCATACGGGAGGAACATCGACGAGGCCACCCCACACACCCGGCTGCTCCAGACCGACGATCTGGCCCAGCGCCCACAGCTGCGTCTGCGCCGGCCGGACCACATCATCCGCACCCACGGCAGCGGCACCCCGCGTCAGCACCCACAGAGGCGCCTCCAGCCCGGCAGCCGCGACAGCCTGCACCCACGTCACCGTGGCAGACGTACCCACCTCCTCGTCCCAACCCAGGAGGGAGACGAGTCCTGCCACGTCCGGGGTCTCGGCGAGCCGGGCGGCCAGCGCGGCACGGTCGAGGCCGGCCTCGGTCTCCAGGACCGTGACCTGCGCACCGGCCGCCGCCAGAGCGTCCCGGACCTCCTCCACCGGAGCCGCACCACCCGCAGACACCACCAGCCACGCACCCGACAGGCGACCGGACGAGGGCACCGTCACCGAACGCCAGACCGTGCGGTACCGCCACGAGTCGAGCGTCGACTGCTCCTGGCGGCCCTTGCGCCACGAAGACAGGGCGGAAAGGACCGGAGCCCAGGAGTCCGCGTCAGCACCGGCGACGAGTTCGGCGATGCCTGCGACGTCCGCGCGTTCGACCGCACCCCAGAACGCTGCGTCGACGGGGTCGACCGCACCGTCCGCGGACGGTGCCACGGCGTCTTCCAGCCAGTAGCGCTGGTGCTGGAACGCGTAGGTCGGCAGGGACACCCGGCTGCCCGAGGGGAACAACTGCTTCCAGTCGACGGGCGCGCCGGCCACGTACGCCTCGGCCAGCGAGGTCAGGAAGCGCTCCGCGCCGCCCTCCTCACGACGCAGCGAACCCACCGTCACCAGCACACGCTCCACGGCGTCACCGGTCTGTGCCACCGCCATCGTCAACACCGGATGCGGACTCGACTCGACGAAGAACGCGTGGCCCTTCTCCACCAGCAGACGCGTCACCGGCTCGAACTGCACCCGCTCCCGCAGGTTCCGCACCCAATACCCGGCATCCAGACCAGCCGTATCCATCCGCTCACCCGACACCGTCGAGTAGAACGCAACCGACGAAGACGTCGGCCGAATGTCCGCCAGCTCACGCAGGAGGTCTTCGTTCAGGACATCCACCTGCGCGGAATGCGAGGCATAGTCCACCGCGATACGACGCGCCCGGACCCCCTCCGCCTCACACGAGGCGAGCAGCACGTCCAAGGCCTCGGGCTCACCGGAAACCACCACCGAGGCGGGGCCGTTGACGGCGGCGACACCGATACGGCCCTCGAACGCGGCGATCCGCTCCTCGACGTCGGTCACCGGCAAGGACACGGACACCATGCCGCCCTTGCCCGACAGTTTCTCCAGCACCAGACGCGAGCGCACCGCCGCCACCCGGGCACCGTCCTCCAGGGACAGACCGCCCGCCACGCACGCCGCCGCCACCTCGCCCTGCGAGTGGCCGATCACCGCGGCCGGCTCCACACCGAAGGAACGCCACACCGCCGCCAGCGACACCATCACCGCCCACAACACCGGCTGGACCACATCCACCCGGCCCCACAACGGATCATCCGCCTCACGGAACACCACATCCCGCAACGACCAGTCCACCAACGGCGACAGAGCACGCTCACACGCCACCATCGACTCCGCGAACACCGGCGACGCATCCCACAGCTCACGGCCCATACCGACCCACTGCGAACCCTGACCCGGGAACACGAACACCACACCACTGGCCGAACTGGCCGAGGCACGGCCGGACACCACGGTCGGAGCGTTGGTTCCGTCGGCGATGGAGCGCAGTCCGTGCAGGAGTTCGTCGGTGGTGCTGCCCACCACCACCGCGCGCTCGTCGAAGGCCGAGCGGGTGGTGGTCAGGGCGTGCCCGATGTCGAGGGGCGTCGTGCCGGGGTTCTGGGAGAGGTGCGCGGCCAGTCGTGCGGCCTGGTCCCGCAGGGCGGCCGCGTTCCGGCCGGAGACCACCCACGGTACGGGCCCGCCGAGCGCGGGACGGCCCGCGTCGGCGGCCGGCTCGGCCGGCTCGGCCGGCTCGGCCTCGGGCGCCTGCTCCAGGATGACGTGCGCGTTGGTACCGCTGATGCCGAACGACGACACGCCCGCACGACGCGGACGGCCCGTCTCCGGCCAGGCGCGGTTCTCGGTCAGGAGTTCCACGGCGCCGGCGGACCAGTCGACCTCGGGCGTCGGCTCCTGAACGTGGAGGGTCTTGGGCAGGAGTCCTTCGCGCAGGGCGAGCACGGACTTGATCACGCCGGCCACACCCGCGGCCGCACCCGTGTGACCGAAGTTGGACTTGACGGAGCCCAGCCACAGGGGCTGATCGGCCGGGCGGTCCTGACCGTAGGTGGCCAGCAGCGCCTGCGCCTCGATCGGGTCACCCAGCGTCGTACCCGTACCGTGCGCCTCCACCATGTCCACGTCCGCCGCAGACAGACCCGCGTTGGCCAGAGCCTGCCGGATCACCCGCTGCTGCGACGGACCGTTCGGAGCGCTCAGACCGTTCGACGCACCGTCCTGGTTGATCGCACTGCCTCGGAGAACGGCCAGGACCTCGTGACCGTTGCGGCGCGCGTCCGAGAGACGCTCGACCACGATCATGCCGACGCCTTCGCCCCAGCCGGTGCCGTCCGCGTCCGAGGAGAACGCCTTGCACCGGCCGTCGCCGGCCATGCCGCCGAGGGTGTCGAACTCGGCGAACGCACCCGGCGTGGCCATGATCGTCACGCCGCCCGCCAGGGCCATGTCGCACTCGCCGTTGCGCAGGGACTGTGCGGCGAGGTGCAGGGCGACCAGCGAGGAGGAGCAGGCCGTGTCGACCGTGACGGCGGGGCCCTCAAGGCCGAGTACGTACGAGACGCGGCCGGACATGACGCTGCCGAGGGCGCCGGTCATGCCGTAGCCGCTGTCGGCTTCGGCCGAGTTCATCAGGACGGTGGGGTAGTCCTGCGGTCCGCCGCCGACGAAGACGCCGGTCGCGCTGTTGCGCAGCGACCAGGGGTCGATCCCGGCGTGCTCCACGGCCTCCCAGGAGGTCTCCAGCAGCAGTCGCTGCTGCGGGTCCATCGCGGCCGCCTCACGCGGCGAGATGCCGAAGAACCCGGCGTCGAACTCGCCCGCCTCGTGCAGGAACCCGGCGCGGCCGACCGTCGGTGCGCCCCAGCGCTCCCAGCCGCGGTCGGTGGGGAACTCGGTGAGTTCGTCGCGGTTCTCGACGACCAGCTGCCACAGGTCACCCGCCCCGCGCACGCCTCCGGGGTAGCGGCAGGCCATGCCCACGATGGCGAGCGGCTCGTCGTCGGCGGCACGTCCGGCGGGCACCACGGCGCCGACGGCGGCCGGGCCGCCGGTCAGTTCGGCGTGCAGGTGGGTGGCGAGCTGGTTCGGGGTGGGGTAGTCGAAGACGAGGGTGGCGGGCAGCCGCAGGCCGGTGGCCCGGTTCAGCCGGTTGCGCAGGTCCATCGCCGTCAGCGAGTCGAAGCCGAGGTCCCGGAAGGGCCGGCCCGCGGTGATCTCGGCGGTGGAGCCGTGCGACAGCACCTGGGCGGCTTCGCCGCGCACCAGTTCCAGCAGCAGGGCCCCCCGTTCGGGTTCGGCCGTCCCGGCGAGGGTTTCCCGCAGGCCGACGCCCGTCGGGTCCAGGACGTCCCCGCCCGCCGCGGTCTTGTCCAGGGCCAGGCCGACCTCGGGGATGTCCTCGATGAGCGGGCGCCGGCGGGCCATGGTGTAGCCGGGGGTGAACAGCTCCCAATCCATGTCCGTGACGGTCAGCGAGGTTTCGTCCTGCTCCAGGGCCTGACGCAGGGCCAGGGTCGCCTGGGCGGGGTCGAGCAGCCGCACCCCACGGCGCAGGAGCTGCTCGGCGGTGTCACCTTCGGCCATCGCGGTGCCCTGCCAGCCACCCCAGGAGACGGAGGTCGCGGTCAGACCGCGGGCCCGGCGCTCACGGGCGAGCCCGTCCAGGAACGCTCCGGCGGCCGCGTTGGCGCCGTTGCTCGCGCTGCCCCAGACGGCGGCACCGGAGGAGAACACGACGAACGCGTCCAGCTCCACACCCAGTTCGGCGGTGATCTCGTCCAGGTTCCGCGCACCGTGGAGCCGGGCGGAGAGGATCTCCGCGAAGTGTTCGGGGGTGGCCAGGGCCAGTTCGGCGTAGCCGGATATGCCCGCGGTGTGGAAGACGGCGGTCAGGGGGTGTTCCGCCGGGACCGCCTTGATCACCTCGGCGAGAGCATCGCGGTCCGTGACGTCACACGCCACGACCGACACCCCGGCACCCAGACCCCGCAGCTCGGCAGCAAGCTCCGCCGCACCCCCGGCCGCCTCACCACGACGGCTCAACAGCACGAGGTGCTCCGCACCGTCCTTCGCCAGCCAACGCGCCAGATGCGCACCGATCCCACCCGTACCACCCGTGACCAGCACCGTCCCCCGCGGACTCCACTCCCGCACAGGAACCGAACTCCCGCCCAGGGGCGCACGGACCAGACGACGGGCATACGCACCCGACGACCGCACCGCGACCTGATCCTCACCCCCACCAGCAGCCAGCACACCCACAAACCCCGCAGCCACCCGCTCATCCCACACAGCAGGAACATCGACCAGGCCACCCCACACACCCGGCTGCTCCAGACCGGCCACCTGGCCGAGCGCCCACAGCTGCGTCTGCATCGGCCGGACCACATCGTCCGCACCCACGGAAGCGGCCCCCCGCGTCAGCACCCACAGGGGGGCGACCGCGGTGGTGTCCACGTGCGCCTGCACCAGAGCAACGGTGCGCTCCGCACCAGCCTCCTCATCCCAGCCCAGGAGCGAGACGACACCCTGCACGTCCGGGGTCTCCGCGAGCCGCACGGCCAGGGCCGCGCGGTCGAGACCGGCCCCGGTCTCCAGGACCGTGACCTCAGCGCCAGCCGCCACCAGAGCGCCCCGGACCTCCCCCACCGGAGCCGCACCACCGGGCGTCACCAGCAGCCACGCACCCGACAGACGGCCGGACGAGGGCACCGTCACCGAACGCCACACCGTGCGGTACCGCCACGTATCCAGAACGGAACGCTCACGACGGCCCCTGCGCCACGCCGACAGCGCCGGAACCACCGGCTCCCACGCCCCGACCGCACCACCGTCGACCAGCTCGGCGACACCGGCCGCATCCGCACGCTCCACCGCACCCCAGAACGCGGCGTCGACGGGATCGACGGCCGTTCCCTGGCCGGGGATCACCGCGTCGTCGATCCAGTAGCGCTGGTGCTGGAACGCGTAGGTCGGCAGGGGCACCCGGTTGCCCGAGGGGAACAACTGCTTCCAGTCCACCGGAGCACCGGCCACATAGGCCTCGGCCAGCGAGGTCAGGAAGCGCTCCGCGCCACCCTCCTCACGACGCAGCGAACCCACCGTCACCAGCGCACGCTCCACGGCGTCACCGGTCTGCGCCACCGCCATCGTCAGGACCGGGTGCGGACTCGCTTCGATGAAGAGGGAATTGCCCTTCTCGGCCAGCAGGCGGGTGACCGGCTCGAACTGCACCCGCTCCCGCAGGTTCCGCACCCAATACCCGGCATCCAGACCAGCCGTATCCATCCGCTCACCCGACACCGTCGAGTAGAACGCAACCGACGAAGACTGCGGCCGGATGCCCGCCAGCTCACGCAGGAGGTCTTCGTTGAGGGCGTCCACCTGCGCGGAATGCGAGGCGTAGTCCACCGCGATACGACGCGCCCGGACCCCCTCCGCCTCGCAGGAGGCGAGCAGTTCGTCCAGGGCGTCGGGCTCACCGGAGACCACCACCGAAGCCGGACCGTTGACGGCGGCGACACCGATACGGCCGTCGAACGCGGCGATCCGCTCCTCGGCCTCCGCCACCGGCAGCGACACCGACACCATGCCGCCCTTGCCCGACAGCTTCTCCAGCACCAGACGGGACCGTACGACGACGATCCGGGCACCGTCCTCCAAGGACAGACCACCCGCCACGCACGCCGCCGCCACCTCGCCCTGGGAGTGGCCGATCACCGCGGCCGGCTCCACACCGAAGGAACGCCACACCGCCGCCAGCGACACCATCACCGCCCACAGCACCGGCTGGACCACATCCACCCGGTCGAAGGACGGAGCGCCGGGTTCCTGGCGCAGTACAGCGAGCAGCGACCAGTCCACGAGGGGGCTCAGCGCCGCTTCGCACTCGGTCAGCCGGGCCCGGAAGGCCGGTGAGGCGTCGGCCAGTTCGGCGGCCATGCCGACCCATTGCGAACCCTGGCCGGGGAACACGAACACCGCACCGCCGGTGCTGGTGCGGCCGGACACCACGCCGGTGCCCTCGGCGCCGTCAGCGACCGACCGCAGGCCGGCGACGAGCGTGTCCGGGTCACCGCCCAGCACGACGGCCCGGTGTTCGAAGGCCGAGCGCGTACCGGCAAGCGACAGGCCCACGTCGGTGGGGTCGAGGCCGGGGGTCCGGGCGAGGTGTGCGGCGAGCCGTGCGGCCTGGTCCCGCAGGGCGGCCGCGTTCCGGCCGGAGACCACCCACGGTACGGGCCCGCCGAGCGCGGGACGGCCCGCGTCGGCGGCCGGCTCGGCCGGCTCGTCCTCGGGCGCCTGCTCCAGGATGACGTGCGCGTTGGTACCGCTGATGCCGAACGACGACACACCCGCACGACGCGGACGGCCCGTCTCCGGCCAGGGCCGGGCCTCGGTGAGCAGCTCCACCGCGCCCGAGGACCAGTCGACCTCGGGCGTCGGCTCCTGGACGTGCAGGGTCTGGGGAAGGACGCCGTGCTGGAGGGCCAGCACGGCCTTGATCACGCCGGAGACGCCGGCGGCTGCCTGGGTGTGCCCGATGTTGGACTTCAGCGTTCCCAGCCACAGGGGCCGGTCGGCGGGGCGGTCCTGGCCGTAGGTGGCCAGCAGGGCTTCGGCCTCGATGGGGTCGCCGAGCGTCGTGCCCGTACCGTGCGCCTCCACCATGTCCACGTCGGCCGGAGACAGACCGGCGTTGGCCAGGGCCTGCCGGATCACCCGCTGCTGCGAGGGACCGTTCGGAGCGCTCAGACCGTTCGACGCACCGTCCTGGTTCGCCGCCGATCCCCGGATGACCGCGAGGACCGGGTTGCCGTCCCGGCGGGCGTCCGAGAGGCGCTGGATGGCGAGGACACCGGCGCCTTCGCCCCAGCCGGTGCCGTCGGCGTCCGCGGAGAACGCCTTGCACCGGCCGTCGCCGGCGGAGCCGCCGGTGGCCGCGAACTCGGCGAAGATCGAGGGGGTGACCAGCACCAGTACGCCGCCGGCCAGTGCCAGGTCGCACTCGCCGGTGCGCAGGGACTTGATGGCGAGGTGCAGGGCCACCAGCGAGGAGGAGCAGGCCGTGTCCACGGTGACGGCGGGGCCCTCAAGGCCCAGGGCGTACGAGATCCGGCCGGACAGCACACTGCCCGGAGCGCCGGTCAGCGCGTAGCCGCCCGCGCCCTCGGCGGAGTTCATCACCAGGGCGCCGTATTCCTGGGGGGCTCCGCCGACGAAGACTCCGGTGCGGCTGCCCTTGAGCGAGGCGGGGTCGATCCCGGCCCGCTCCAGTGCCTCCCACGAGGTCTCCAGCAGCAGCCGCTGCTGCGGGTCCATGGCCTTGGCCTCGCGGGGCGAGATCCGGAAGAAGTCGGGGTCGAAATCGCCCGCGTCGTGCAGGAAGGCACCGGTGCGGGCGGTGGGTACGTCCCAGCGTTCCCAGCCGCGGTCGGCGGGGAAGCCGGTCATGGCGTCGCGGCCGTCGGTGATCAGCTGCCAGAGGCCCTCGACGTCGTGGACGCCTCCGGGGTAGCGGCAGCCGATGCCGACGATCGCGAGTGGTTCCGAGGAGGCCGTCGTGAGCCGCTGGTTCTGCTGCCGGAGGCGCTCGTTCTCCAGCAGCGAGGCCCGCAGCGCGTCGACGACCTCCGTGATGGAACTGTCCATGTTCAACTCCCACTTGAATGTTGCGTCAACGCGCCGGGCACGGCTTTTTTCAGGCTATGGGCGTGGGGGGCGCACCCCGGCCCCAGACAAGGACCACGAGCACCCCTATTTCCTGGGGTGCTCGTGGTCCTTGACCCCTGGGCCTCAGTCCGTCACGAGAGACCGAACTCGTCGTCGAGGAGGGAGACGAGCTCCGCGGCGCTCACCGAGTCGAGGTCGACCTCGCCGTCCTCGTCCTCGTCCTCGTCCGCGGTGTTTCCCTCCAGCGTCGACAGGAGGACCCGCAGCCGGGTCGCCATGGCCGCCCTGTCGCCGTCCCCGGGCTTCAGGGCGCGCACGGCGCCCTCCAGCCCCTTGAGGGCGAGCAGGGCCGGGTCGGCCTCGGTGACGGCTTCGAGGTCCAGGCCGGACAGCAGGTGTGCGGCGAGCGCCCTCGTGTTGGGGTGGTCGAAGACGAGGGTCGCGGAGAGCCGTACGCCGGTGGTCGCCGTGAGCCGGTTGCGGAGGTCGACCGCCATGAGGGAGTCGAAGCCGAGGCTCTTGAACGCCTTGGTGACCGGCACCGCGTCCGCCGAGGGCAGGGCGATGACGGAGGCCACCTCGGTCCGTACGAGGGTCTCCAGGGCGGCGACGCGGTCGTCCTGGGCGAGTCGGCCGAGGCGGTCGCGCAGCGCCGAGGGTCCGGCCGCGGGCACCCCCGGGGTCCGGCGGGGCTGCGGGACCAGTGCCCGGAGCGCCTCCGGCAGGGCGGCCCGGTCGGCCGGCGAGAGGGCGGCGGGCTCGAAGTGGAACGGCAGCAGGACCGGTTCCGCCGCGGCGTGCGCCGCGTCGAACAGTTCCGTGCCCTCGGCCGCGGTGAGCGGGGTCATGCCCGCCCGGGCGATGCGCCGCAGGTCGGCCTCTTCGAGCTGGGCGGTCATGCCGCCGCTGCTCTCCCAGGGTCCCCAGGCCAGTGCGAGCGCGGGCAGGCCGTCGGCCCGCCGCCGGCGGCACAGGGCGTCGAGGTAGGCGTTGGCCGCGGCGTAGGCGGCCTGTCCGCCACCGCCCAGCGCGCCCGCGAGGGAGGAGCAGACCGCGAAGCCGCGCAGGTCGAAGGAGGCGGTGAGGTCGTGCAGGTTCACCGCGGCGTCGACCTTGGGGGTCAGGACCCGGTCCACCTGGTCGCCGGTGAGCGAGCCGAGCAGGCCGTCGTCCACGACTCCGGCCGCGTGCACCACCCCTACCAGGGGTGCGCTCGCCGGGATCGTGCCGAGCACGGTCGCCAGGGCGTCCCGGTCGGCGGCGTCGCAGGCGACCACCCGTACGTCGGCGCCCTCCCGCGCCAGTTCGCGCTGGAGGTCGGCCGCTCCCGGCGCGGCCAGGCCGCTGCGGGAGGTGAGCACGAGGTGGCGTACGCCGTGTTCGCGGACGAGGTGCCCGGCCAGCAGGGAGCCGATCATGCCGGTGGCACCGGTGATCAGGGTGGTGCCGTCGGCCGGCCACCGCTCGGCGCGGAGCGCGGTGTCCACGGTGTGCCGGACCACCCGCGGGACGAGGACCTTGCCGTCGCGGACCGCGAACTGGGCCGCCTCGGTGGTGTCGGCCCTGGTCAGGGTCTGCGCCTGGGTGAGGTCCGGGAGGGGGCTGTCGGCGTCGAGGTCGACCAGGAACAGCCGGCCGGGGTGCTCCAGCTGGGCGCTGCGCGCCAGGCCCCACACCGGGCTGTGGGCGAGGTCGCGGATTCCTTCGCCGGGCCGCGCCTCGACCGCGCCGCGGGTGCACAGCACCAGGGTGGACTTGTCGAACAGCTCCTCCTCGGTCCAGGTGCGGACGAGGTCGAGTGCCGTGTGGACGGCGGTCCGGGCCGCGGCGGCGTCCGGATCCGCGGCCGGGGAGGCGCAGGTGATCAGGACGTTGTCCGGTACCGGCGCGCCGTCGGCGAGGGCCTGCCGCAGGGAGGCGAGGTCCGGGTAGTGGTCGGCGTCGGCCGGCTCCTGTCCCACGACGGCCCAGTACAGGGCGGGAGCGCCGGCCGGTTCCGCGGCCGGGGCGGCGGTCCAGTCCGCCCGGTAGAGGCAGGACGTGGCGGCGGTGCCCAGCTGGCTGCGGGAGACCGTTCGGAGGCTGAGTCCGCCGACGGTCGCCAACGGGGTGCCGTCGCCGGTCCACAGGCTCGCCGCCACCTCGCCGGCGCCCTCACCCGCCGTGAGCCTGACCCGGCAGCTTCCGGTCCCCCGGTGGTGGGCGGACACCTCGCGCCAGGAGAACGGCAGGAAGGGGCCGTCGGAGTCCTGTGCGGAGGGCAGGAACGCGAGGGTGTGCAGGGCCGCGTCGAGGAGTGCGGGGTGCGCTCCGAACGCCTGGGCGTCGTCGGCCGCCTGCGGGGGCAGGGTGACCTCGGCGTAGACGTCGCCGTCCAGCCGCCAGGCGGCGGTCAGGCCCTGGAAGACGGGGCCGTAGGAGGTCCCCGAGGCGGCGAGCGCGGGGTAGAAGCCGGTCAGGTCGAGCGGCTGGGCCCCCTGGGGCGGCCAGACCGGGAGCCCTTGCGTTTCCCGGGTCCCCGCGGCGGCGGCGAGGTGTCCTTCCGCGTGCCTGGTCCATGCCGTGCCGGCGGAGGGACGGGAGTAGACGGTGACGGGACGGTGTCCCGCGTCGGTGGTTTCGCCGACGGCGACCTGGACGGTGACGGCGCCGTGTTCGGGCAGGATCAGGGGACTGTGCACGACGAGTTCCCCGACGTGGCCGGCATCGAGCCGCTCGCCTGCCCAGAGGGCGAGTTCGAGGAAGCCCGTGCCGGGGAACAGGGCGGCGTCCAGGATCCGGTGGTCGGCCAGCCAGGGCTGGCCGGCCAGGGAGATCTCCCCGGTGAACAGGACGTCGCCGCCGGAGGCCTGGCTGACCATGGCGCCGAGCAGCGGGTGCCCGACGCTCTCCAGGCCGGCCGAGGACACGTCGCCGCGTTCGGCGGCGGACTCGGAGGGCCAGTAGGCCGTCCGCTGGAAGGCGTACGTCGGCAGGTCCGCGGCGCGGGCTCCGGTCCCCTCGAAGACGGCGTTCCAGTCGATGGTGACGCCGTTCACGTGGGCCGCGGCCAGGGCCGTCAGGAGCGCCTGCGGCTCGGGCCGGTCGCGGCGCAGCAGCGAGGTGCGCACTCCCTCTTCGGGGAGGCCGGGGCAGTCCTGCGCCATCGTGGTGAGGGTGGCGTCGGGCCCGAGCTCCAGGAGCCCGGTGACGCCCGCGCCGGCGAGGGCGGTGATGCCGTCGGCGAAGCGGACGGTGTGCCGGGCGTGCCGCACCCAGTAGCGGGGGTCCGCGATCTCGTCGGCGCCGAGGACGGCTCCGGTGAGGTTGGAGACGACGGGGATCCGCGGCGGGGCGAAGGTCAGCCCGTCGACCAGCTCGGCGAACGCGTCGAGCATCGGCTCCATGAGCGGCGAGTGGAAGGCGTGGCTGACGCTGAGGGCGCGGATCCGGCGGCCCGCGGCGGCGAAGTGCGCGGTGAGCGCCTCGATGCCTTCGGCGGTGCCGGAGAGCACGACCGAGCGGGGGCCGTTGACGGCGGCGATGTCCACGGTGTGCGCCCGGTCGCCCAGGACCGCGGTGAGGGCCGCGGCGGCCTCGTGTTCCTGCGCCTGCACCGCGAGCATCGCGCCGCCCGCGGGGAGCGCCTGCATGAGGCGGCCCCGGGCGGTGACGAGCCGGGACGCGTCCGCGAGGTCCAGGACGCCCGCCACGTGGGCGGCGCTGATCTCGCCGACGGAGTGGCCGAGGAGGTAGTCGGGGACCACGCCCCAGGACTCCAGGAGCCGGAACAGGGCCACTTCGAGGGCGAAGAGCGCGGGCTGGGTGACGGCGGTCCGGTCGAGTTCGTCCCGGCCGCCGCCGAACACGGTCTCGCGCAGCGGCCTGCCGAGCAGCGGGTCGACGTGTGCGCATACCTCGTCGAAGGCGCGGGCGAACGCGGGGAAGGCCGCGTACAGCTCCTGTCCCATGCCCGGCCGCTGGGACCCCTGGCCCGGGAACAGGACGGCGAGGGCGCCTTCGCCGGCCGTGCCGCGCAGCAGCTCCCGCGGGGTGTCGCCGGCCGCGAAGGCGGCGAGCGCGGACAGGGCCTCCTCGCGGTCGGCGCTCACGACGGCCGCCCGGAATTCGAGGCCGGCGCGGCGGGTCGCCAGGGAGTGGGCGACGTCGGTGGCGGGTACCTCGTGCCGGTCCCGGAGCCAGGTGACCAGCCGGCCGGCCTGGGCGCGCAGGGCGTCCCCGTCGTGCGCCGACAGCAGCAGCGGGGTGACCGGCAGCGGTGCGGTGGGCGCGGCGCTCCCGGGCTCGACGGCCTGTTCGAGGATGACGTGGGCGTTGGTGCCGCTGACGCCGAAGGAGGAGACGCCGGCCCGGCGGGGGCGGCCGGTCTCCGGCCACGGTCGGGCCTCGGTCAGCAGCTCCACGGCGCCCGTGGTCCAGTCGACGTTCGTGCTCGGTTCGTCGACGTGGAGGGTCTTGGGCAGCACGCCGTGGCGCAGTGCCTGCACCGTCTTGATGATGCCGCCGATGCCGGAGGCGGCCTGGCTGTGCCCGATGTTGGACTTCAGCGAGCCGAGCAGCAGCGGCTGGTCGCCGGGGCGTTCCCGGCCGTAGGTGGCGAGGATGGCCTGCGCCTCGATCGGGTCGCCCAGGGTGGTGCCGGTGCCGTGTGCCTCGACCGCGTCGACGTCCGCGGCGGTGAGTCCGGCGCGCTCCAGGGCGAGCCGGATGACCCGCTGCTGGGAGGGGCCGCTGGGGGCGGTCAGGCCGTTGGAGGCGCCGTCCTGGTTGACGGCGGAGCCGCGGAGCACCGCGAGGACGGGGTGGCCGTTGCGGCGTGCGTCGGAGAGCCGCTCGACGAGGACCATGCCGACGCCTTCGGCCCAGCCGGTGCCGTCGGCCCCGTCGGCGAAGGCCTTGCAGCGGCCGTCGGGTGACAGTCCGCCCTGCTTGGCGAAGTCGTCGAAGAGGAACGGGCTGGTCATCACGGCGACGCCGCCGGCCAGGGCCAGGTCGCAGTCGCCGTCGCGCAGCGACTGCGCGGCGGTGTGCAGGGCGACCAGGGAGGAGGAGCAGGCGGTGTCGACGGTGATCGCCGGACCCTCCAGGCCCAGGACGTAGGACACCCGGCCGGAGACCACGCTGGTGGCCGTGCCGGTCACGCCGTATCCGGCGAGTGCCTGCGAGCCGCGCCGGAAGAGGCTGGTGTAGCCGGAGGAGGCCGCGCCGACGAAGACGCCGGTACGGCTGCCGCGCAGCGTGTCGGGGGCGATTCCGGCGCGCTCCAGTGCCTCCCAGGACGTTTCCAGCAGCAGGCGCTGCTGCGGGTCCATGGTCAGCGCCTCGCGCGGGGAGATACCGAAGAGGGCGGCGTCGAATTCCGCGACGCGCTCCAGGAATCCGCCCTGCTGCGGGACGGAGCCGTCGGCGGGCGCCCCGGTGGTCCAGCCGCGGTCGGCCGGGAAGCCGGCGATGGCGTCCCGCTCGTCGCGGACGAGGTCCCACAGCTGGTCGGGCGAGGCGACTCCGCCGGGGTAGCGGCAGGCCATGCCGACGATCACGAGGGGTTCGTCGTCCGTGCGGGCCGGGGCCGGCGTGCGGGGTGCGGCGGCGGGCGCCGGGTCCGGGGCCCCGGCGAGGTCGCCGAGGAGTTCCCCGGCGATGTAGTCGGCGAGTTCGGCGGGGGTGGGGTGGTCGAAGACCACCGTGACGGGGAGCCGGAAGCCGACGACGTTGGTCAGCCGGTTGCGGAACTCGACGGCGGTCAGCGAGTCGAAGCCGAGCTCGCGGAACTGCGTGCTCGAGCCGACGGTGTCGGCGTCGGCGTGGCCCAGGACGGTCGCGACGTGCGACCGGACCAGCTGGAGGAGGATCCTGGTGCGCTCGGTGCCGGTGAGCGGGGCCAGCCTCTCGCGCAGCGATCCGTCCTCGGTCCCGGCGGAGCGGCGGCCGGCCCGGCGGGCCGGGGTGGGCACCAGGGCCCGCATGACGGGGGGCACCCGGCCGGTGGTTCCGGCGAGCGCGGCCGGGTTCAGCTTGATGGGTGCCAGCTGGGCCAGGTCGGTGCGGCAGGCGATGTCGAAGGCCGCCAGGCCCTCCTCGGAGGTCATGGGCACGACGCCGCCGCGGCTCATGCGTTCCATGTCGCGCTCGTCGAGGTGGCCGGACATCTCGCTGCGCTGCTGCCAGAAGCCCCAGGCGAGGGAGAGTCCCGGCAGGCCCTGGGCCTTTCGGTGGGCGGCCAGCGCGTCGAGGATCACGTTGGCGGCGGCGTAGTTGCCCTGGCCGGGGGCGCCCATGGTGCCCGCCATCGAGGAGAACAGCACGAAGGCGCTGAGGCCGAGGTCCCGGGTCAGTTCGTGGAGGTTGAGCGCTCCGGTCACCTTGGGCCGCAGCACGGCGGCGGTCCGCTCGGGGGTCAGGGACTCGACGAGGCCGTCGTCCAGGGCGGCGGCCGTGTGCAGGACGGCGGCCAGCGGGCGGTCGGCGGGGATGGCGGCGAGCAGCGCGGCGAGTGCGTCCCGGTCGGCGACGTCGCAGGCGGCGAGGGTCACCCGGGCGCCGGCCGCGGTCAGTTCCCCGGCGAGTTCCCGGGCGCCGGGGGCGTCCGGGCCGCGCCGGCTGGTCAGCAGCAGGCTGGTGACACCGTGCTCGGTGACCAGGTGCCGGGCGAGCAGCCCGCCGAGCGTGCCGGTGCCGCCGGTGATCAGGACGGTGCCTTCGGTGGGCCAGGGCGCACCGGGAAGGGTGAGGACGGCCTTGCCGACGAGGGTGGCCTGGCTCAGGGCCCGGAAGGCGGTCCGGATGTTGCGGATGTCCCACAGGTTGAGCTTCGGGGGCAGCAGGGTGCCGCTCTCGAACAGGGCGACGAGGGTCTCCAGCATCTCGTGGATGCGCTCCAGCCCGGCCTCGGGCAGGTCGTACGCCTGGTAGGCGACGCCCGGGTGGGTTTCGGCGACCTGCGCCGGGTCGCGCTTGTCGGTCTTGCCCATCTCCAGGAAGCGGCCGCCGCGCGGCAGCAGGCGCAGGCCCGCGTCGACGAACTCGCCGGCCAGGCAGTCCAGGACCACGTCCATGCCGCGGCCCCCGGTGGACTCCATGAACCACTGCTCGAAGTCGAGGGTGCGGGAGTTGGCGAGGTGGGCGGTGTCCAGGCCCTGGTCGCGCAGGGTCCGCCA
Source organism: Streptomyces sp. NPDC048507 (assembly GCF_043199995.1). Classification (NCBI taxonomy): domain Bacteria; kingdom Bacillati; phylum Actinomycetota; class Actinomycetes; order Kitasatosporales; family Streptomycetaceae; genus Streptomyces; species Streptomyces sp. NPDC048507. The sequence goes on from NZ_JBICWZ010000005.1 coordinate 436,315, forward strand.
CTTGCCGGGGCTCGCCGTGGCGTAGACCTCGGCGCCGAGGTGCCGGGCCAGCTGGATCGCGGCGCTGCCGACGCCGCCGGCGGCGGCGTGGATCAGGACGGACTGCCCCGGCGCCAGTCCGCCGAGGTCGACGAGCCCGTAGTAGGCGGTCATGTAGGTGACGGCGACGGAGGCGGCCTCCTCGAAGGAGAAGCCCGCGGGCATCCGGTGCACGGTGCGCTCGTCGGCGACGGTCACGGGGCCGAACACCTCGGTGGACAGGCCGAACACCCGGTCGCCGACCTGGTGGTGGGTGACGTCGGTGCCCGTGGCGGTGATCACGCCGGCCACTTCGCCGCCCAGTCCGGTCAGGCCCGGGACCAGGTCGAGGGCGACCACCACGTCCTTGAAGTTGATGCCGGCGGCCCGTACCCCGATCCGCACCTGCCGCGGCCCGAGCGGTTCGAGCGCCTGCGGGTGGGGGACGGCTTCCAGGCCCTCGATGGTGCCGGGCCGCGTGCTCTCGATGCGCCAGGCCGGCGCGCCGGTCGGGGGCAGGACGCTGGTGCCCGGGTCCCAGCGGGACAGGCTGGGGGTGCGTACCGCACCGTCACGGACGGCGAGCTGCTCCTCGCGGGTGGCGAGGGCGGCGCCGAGCCGGGCACGGGACTCCGGGGCCGTGTCGAGGTCGATGACGCCGAAGCGTCCGGGGTGTTCGTTCTGCGCCGAGCGCAGCAGCCCCCAGACCCCGGCGGCGGCGAGGTCGTCCACGCCCTCGTCGGCCGTGGTGGCGACGGCGCCGCTGGTCACGACGACGAGGCGGGTGCCGTCGAGGCGTGCGTCGGCGATCCAGGCCTGCAGGAGGGCGAGTGCCTCCACCACCGGTGCGCCGACGTCCTCGTGGCCGCCGTCGCCGCGGACCGGCCACAGCACGGTGTCCGGGCCCTGGCCGTCGAGGTGTGCGAGGACCTCCTGGATCCCGGCGAGGACCGGCGTGCCGGGCAGCGCGGCGGCGATCCCCAGGGGGTCCGTTCCGAGGACCGCGCAGCGCGGTGCGCCGTCCTCGGAAGAGACGGAAGGAACGTTCCTCCAGTCGAGCCGGTACAGCACGTCGGAGCGGACGGAACGCAGGGCGGCTTCGGTCATCCGGCGTACGACCAGGGAGTCGACGGAGGCGACGGGCTCTCCGGTCTCGTCCGCGAGCAGGAGGGTGAACTGGTCCTCGCCGCGGCGGGCGAGGCGTACGCGCAGTCGCGAGCAGCCGGTCGCGTGGAGCTGGACGCCAGTCCAGGAGAACGGCATGCCGACTCCCCCGCCGTCGTTGCCGTCCCAGGTGAACATGGCGTGCAGGGCCGCGTCGAAGAGGGCCGGGTGGAGACCGAACCGTTCGGCCTGGGTGCGCTGGTCGGCGGGCAGGGCGACCTCGGCGTACACCTCGCCGTCGAGGTGCCAGACCTGGGTCAGGCCGCGGAACTCGGGCCCGTACTGGTAGCCGGCCTCGGCCATGCGGTCGTACATGCCGGTGATGTCGACGGGCCGGGCGCCCTCGGGCGGCCAGCTGCCGGTGAGGGCGTCGGTCCCGGCCGGGGTGGCGGTCTCCGTGACGAGCAGGCCCGAGGCGTGGCGCGTCCAGACGACGTCGGCCAGGGCGTCCTCGGGGCGGGAGTACACGCTGACGACGCGTGCGCCGCTCTCGTCTGCGGACTCGACGTGGGCCTGGACCACCATCGCGCCCGTGGACGGCACCACGAGCGGGGTGTGCAGGGTCAGTTCCTCGACCCGGCCGCAGCCGGCCTGGTCGCCCGCGAGTACGGCCAGCTCCACGAACCCGGTGCCGGGGAAGATCACCCGGTCGGACACGCCGTGTCCGGCGAGCCAGGGCTGGGCGCGCAGCGAGAGCCGTCCGGTCAGCACGACGCCGTCACCGTCGGCCATCCGCACGAGGGCGCCGAGCAGCGGGTGGCGGACCGGCGAGAGGCCGACGGAGCCGACGTCTCCGGCGGGGTCGGTGACCTCGGTCCAGTAGCGGGTGCGCTGGAAGGCGTAGGTGGGCAGTTCCACGCTCCGGGCGCCGGTCGCGGCGAACACGGCCCGCCAGTCCACGCGGACGCCGCCGAGGTGGGCGGCGGCGAGCGAGGTCAGCATCCGGCCGAGTCCGCCCTGGTCGCGGCGCAGGGTCTCCACGGTCACGCCCGCCGCGGCGGAGGCGTCGACGATCTGCTCGATGCCCAGGGCCAGCACCGGGTGGGCGCTGGATTCGATGAAGGCGCTGTGCCCCTCGGCGAGGAGGGTGCGGACGACGGGTTCGAAGAGGACCGGCTCGCGGGTGTTCGCGTACCAGTACTCCGCGTCCATGGCGGCGGTGTCGAGCAGCGCGCCGGTGACGGTCGAGTAGAGGGGGACGTCGCCGGTTCGCGGTCGGACGAAGGCCAGCAGTTCGAGCAGGCGTTCGCGCAGCGGGTCGACCAGCGCGCAGTGCGTCGGCACGGTGGCCGCGACGATCCTCGCGCGGATCCGGGCCGCGGCGCATTCGGCGACGAACTCGTTCAGGGCGTCGTCGTCGCCGGCGACGGCGACCATGCGCGGGCCGTTGACGCCGGAGACGGACAGCCTGCCGTCCCAGCGGGCCAGCCGGGCGTTCACCTCGTCGACGGAGAGGGCCACCGACGCCACCGCGCCCTTGCCGACCAGGGTCTCGGCCAGCAGGCGGCTGCGCAGGGCGATCAGCCGGGCGGCGTCCGGGAGGGTCAGGCCTCCGGCGACGTGCGCGGCGGCGATCTCGCCCTGCGAGCTGCCGACCACGGCGTCGGGCTCGACGCCGTAGGAGCGCCACAGCGCCGCGAGCGACACCATGACGGTGAACAGCACCGGCTGGACGACCTCGATGCGGTCCAGGGAGGCCGCGGCGGGTTCGCCGCGCAGGACGTCGAGGACCTTCCAGTCCACGAACTCCTCGATGGCCGCGGCGCACTCGGCCGCCTTCTCGGCGAACACGGGTGAGGCGTCGAGGAGTTCGCGGCCCATGCCGATCCACTGGGAACCCTGGCCGGGGAAGACGAACACGGTCTTGCCGTCGACCGGGGAGCCGTGCAGGACCCCTTCGGCGGGCCGGTCCTCGGCGAGCGCGTCCAGGGCCTCCAGGAGACCGTCCCGGTCGGCGGCGAGGACGGCGGCCCGGTGCTCCAGGCCCGTGCGGGTGGTGGCCAGCGTGTACGCGACGTCGGCGTCGGAGGGCTCCGGATCGGCCAGCAGGTGGGCGTGCAGGGTGCGGGCCTGCGCGCGCAGGGCGGCCTCGCCGCGGGCGGAGAGCAGCCACGGCAGCAGGGGCAGCGCGCCGGTGGGCGCCGTGCCGTCCGGGGTGACGGCTTCGGCCGCCGGCTCGGGCGCCTCTTCGAGGATGACGTGGGCGTTGGTGCCGCTGATCCCGAAGGAGGAGACGGCCGCCCGGCGCGGGGCGTCGGACACGGGCCACGGCCGCGCCTCGGTGAGGAGCTCGACGGCACCCGCGGACCAGTCGACGTTCGGCGTGGGCGCGTCCACGTGCAGGGTCTTGGGCAGCAGGCCGTGCCGCAGCGCCTGCACCATCTTGATGACGCCGCCGACGCCCGCGGCGGCGCCGCTGTGCCCGATGTTCGACTTGAGCGAGCCCAGCCACAGCGGCCGGTCGGCGGTCCTGGCCTGACCGTAGGTGGACAGCAGCGCGTCCGCCTCGATCGGGTCGCCGAGGCTGGTGCCGGTCCCGTGCGCCTCGACGACGTCCACCTCGGCGGGCGAGACGCCCGCGTCGGCCAGCGCCTGGCGGATGACGCGCTGCTGGGAGGGGCCGTGCGGGGCGGTCAGGCCGTTGGAGGCGCCGTCCTGGTTGACGGCGGAGCCGCGCAGCACCGCGAGTACCGGGTGTCCGTCGCGCAGGGCGTCGGAGAGCCGCTCCACCGCGAGGACGCCGACGCCCTCGCTCCAGCCGGCGCCGTCGGCCGCGGCCGAGAAGGCCTTGGAGCGGCCGTCGGGGGCCAGCGCCCGCTGCTGGGACAGGGCGATGTGGACCGCGGAGGTGGAGAGCGTCGTGGCGCCGCCGGCCAGGGCGAGGTCGCACTCGCCGTTGCGCAGCGCCTGCGCGGCCAGGTGCAGGGTGACCAGCGAGGAGGAGCAGGCCGTGTCCACGGTGACCGCCGGGCCCTCCAGGCCCAGTACGTAGGAGATGCGGCCGGACAGGACGCTGTTGGAGGTGCCGGTGGAACCGTAGGTGTCCATTCCGTCCGGGGAGGCGGCCAGCAGGGAGCCGTAGTCCTGCTGGTTGAGTCCGGCGAAGACGCCCGTACGGCTGCCGCGCAGCGCGTGGATGTCGAAACCGGCCCGCTCCAGGGCCTCCCAGGACGTCTCCAGCAGCAGACGCTGCTGGGGGTCCATCGCCTGGGCCTCGCGCGGGGAGATCCCGAAGAAGGCGGCGTCGAAGCCGGCGATGTCCTGGACGAAGCCGCCCTCGCGGACGTGGCAGGTGCCCGGGTGGTCGGGGTCGGGGTGGTAGAGGCCGTCCAGGTCCCAGCCGCGGTCCGTGGGGAACGGGCCGATCGCATCGGTCTCCTCCGTCACCAGCCGCCACAGGTCGTCGGGAGAACTGACCCCGCCGGGGTAGCGGCAGGCCATTCCGACGATCGCGATGGGCTCGCTGCCGCGCGCCTCGGCGTCGGCCAGCCGCTGCCGGGTGCGGTGCAATTCCGAGCTGACCCTCTTGAGGTAGTCACGGAGCTGCTGCTCGTTGTTCATCCGGCTCAGTCCTTTCCGAATTCCGCGTTGATGAAGTCGAAGAGCTCTTCATCCGTCGCGGAATCGAGCTTGCTGGTGATGTCCGCCCCGGACGTTTCGTCCTCGCGGTCGTTCCAGGCGGCGGCCAGGCCGCGCAGCCGGGCGGCCACCTGTTCGCGGGTCGCGTTGTCCGGGGAGGAGGCCGCGAGCGCGGCCTCGAGGTGGTCGAGCTGGGTCAGTACCGGCAGCGGGGCCCCGGCGACGGACCGCAGGATCTTGTGCTGGAGGTGCTCGGCGAGCGCGTTCGCGGTCGGGTAGTCGAAGACGAGCGCGGCCGAGAGCTGGACGCCGGTGGCCGCGATCAGCCCGTTGCGCAGTTCCACGGCGGTCAGGGAGTCGAAGCCGAGCTCCCGGAAGGGACGCCTGGGGTCGAGGACCACGTCGGACCCGTAGTCCAGGACGCTCGCGACCTGCCGCTGGATCAGCTCCAGCAGCATGCTCCGGCGGCCGCTCTCGGACTGTCCGGCGAGCTGCTGGGCGAGGGTCTGCGCGGGTGCGGCGGCCGCGCCCGCGGAGGCCCGGCGCAGCGGGGTGCGGACGAGGGCGCGGAACGGGGCCGGAAGGGATCCGTCCGCCGCCTTCTTCCGCAGGACCGCCGGGTCCAGGCGCATCGGCACCAGGGTGGCCGCCCCGGAGTCCCAGGCCCGGTCGAACAGGGCGAGTCCCTGCCGGGGGCTGAAGGCCAGGACGCCCGCCTGCGCCATGCGGCGCCGGTCGCCGTCGGACAGGCCGGCCGACATGCCGGAGGTGGTCTCCCACAGTCCCCACGCCAGCGAGGTGGCCGGCAGGCCGGCCTCCCGGCGGCGGTGGGCGAGCGCGTCCAGGAACGCGTTGGCCGCCGCGTAGTTGGCCTGGCCGGCGCCGCCGAGGGTGCCGACGCCGGAGGAGAAGAGCACGAAGCGGGACAGGTCCAGGCCGGCGGTCAGCTCGTGCAGGTGGTGCGCGGCGTCGGCCTTGGGCCTCAGCACGGTGTCCACCCGCTCGGGCGTCAGCGTGGTCAGGACGCCGTCGTCGACGACTCCGGCGATGTGCACGACCGCGGTGACGGGGTGTTCCGCCGGAACGTCCGCGAGTACGGCGGCCAGGGCCGCGCGGTCCGCCGTGTCGCACGCGGCGAAGGTCGCCTCGGCGCCCGACTCGGCGAGCGTCCGGCCCAGTTCGGCGGCTCGCGGGTCCTGCGGCCCCTTCCTGCTGAGCAGCAGGAGCCGGCGTACGCCGTGCTCGGCGGCCAGGTGCCGCACGATCTCGGTGCCGATGCCGCCGGTCGCGCCGGTGACCAGGACCGTGCCGTGGCCGTCCTGCGGTGCGCCGGGGGCGTCCGGCCGCTCTGCGGTGACCGGGGCGAGCCGGGGTACGAGCACCTCCCCGCCGCGGATCGCGAGCTGCGGTTCGGCCGCGGCCGTCGCGTGCGCCACCGCGGCGGCGAGCAGGTCGGCGTCGTCGTCCCGGTCGCCCAGGTCGGCGAGCACGAACCGCTCCGGGTGTTCGGCCTGGGCCGAGAGCAGCAGGCCCCGGGCGGCCGCCTGGGCCGGGTCCACCGGAGCGCCGTCGCCGGCGGCCACGGCCTGCCGGGTGACGAAGACGGTGCGGGCTCCGGTCAGCCGGGCGTCCGCGAGGAGGTCCGCGGCCAGGGCCAGCGTGCGGTGGGTGGTGTGCCGGACGGACTCCAGCAGGTCGCCGGGGGCCGTGCCGACGGTGAGGACGACCAGGTCGGGGCCGGCGCCGTGGTCGGCGGCCGCGGCGAGCGCCGCGAGGTCCGGGTGGGCCTGCACCTCTGCGCCCTGCGTGTTGGCGAGGGCCTTCGCCAGGGCGTGCGGGTCGTCGCCCACCACCGCCCAGACGGGGGTGGCCCGTCCGGTGTCCGTCTGCGGGGCGGGCGTCCAGGTGAGCCGGTAGAGCGAGTCCGTGTCCGGGGTCCCTGCCGGGGCCGCCTTCGCGGCGCTGCCCTCCCTGACGGTGACGCGGTCGACGGTGAGGACGGGCTCGCCCTCGGGGTCGGTGAGCCGGACGCAGACGGCGTCGGCGGCGGTCCGGGTCAGCCGGGCGCGGAGCGCGGTGGCTCCGGTGGCGTACCGGGACACGCCGTCGAAGTGAACCGGTTCCCCGGCCAGTTCGGTGACGAGGCCGGTCAGGGCGGCCAGCAGCGCCGGGTGCAGCCCGAAGCGGTCGGCGTCGGCCGCCTCCTCGTCGGTGAGCACCAGTTCGGCGAACAGTTCGCCCTCGCGGCGCCACACGGCGTCCAGGGCGTCCGGCTCGGCGTCGGCCGGCGGCCACTGCCCGGGATCGGATGCGGTCGGGGCCGGCCCGCCGCCGAGCACACCGGTGGCGAGGCGGTCCCACTGTTCCTGCGTGCCGTCGGCGGGCCCGGTGTGCAGGGTGAAGGCCCGGTTGCCGTCCTCGTCGGGGCCGGCCACGGCGAGCTGCAGCGGGGCGCCCGGCCGGGCGACGGCGGTGCTCAGGTCGAGACCGGCGATCCGGTCGTTGCCGAGCCGGCCGCCCGCCCACAGCACCAGGTCCAGGACGTCGCCGGCGGGCAGGGTCCGCGCGGCGGTGTCGCGGGGCAGGGCTCCGCTGAAGAGGAACCCGCCCGTCTGGGGCAGCGGCGCGGCCGCGGTGAGCAGCGGGTGCCCGGTTCCGGCCAGCCCGGCGCCGGCCAGAGCGTCGGCTCCGCCGGCCGGGGCGTCGAGCCAGTGGCGCCGGTGCTGGAAGGCGTAGGTGGGCAGTTCCACCCGGCGGGCGCCCGTGCCCTCGAAGAAGGCGGCCCAGTCCACCCGTCCGGTGCGGACGTGCGTCCGGCCGAGCGCGGTGAGCAGGGTACGCACCTGGTCCCGCTCCCTGCGCTGGGTGGCGATGCCGGCCGCGGCCGCGGCCGCCGTCTCCTGGGCCATGGCGGTCAGGACGCCGTCGGGGCCCAGTTCCAGGAAGGTGGTCACGCCCTCGTCGAGGAGCGTGCGCACCCCGTCGGCGAAGCGGACCGCGTGCCGGACCTGGCGCACCCAGTAGGCGGGGTCTCGCAGTTCCGCGGCGGTGGCGGTGCGGCCGGTGAGGTTGGAGACGACGGGCAGGGCGGGCTCCCCGAAGGTGACCTGCGCCAGTTCCCGCTCGTACGCGGCGAGCATCGGCTCCATCAGCGGCGAGTGGAAGGCGTGGCTCACGGCGAGCCGCTTGGTGCGCAGTCCCGCCGCGGCGAGGCGGGCGTCCGCCTCGGTGACGGCGGCCCCGGTGCCGGAGAGCACGACGGAGGCGGGGCCGTTGACGGCGGCGACGGACAGTTCCGCGGACGCGCCGAGCAGTGCGGACACCTCGTCCTCGGCGGCGGCGACGGACAGCATCGCCCCTCCCTCGGGCAGGGCCTGCATCAGCCGGGCGCGGGCGGTGACCACCCGGGCCGCGTCGGCGGTCGACCAGACGCCGGCCGCGTGCGCGGCGACGAGTTCGCCGATGGAGTGGCCGAGCAGCGCGTCGGGCCGTACGCCCCAGTGCGTCAGCAGCCGGAACAGGGCGGTTTCGACGGCGAACAGGGCCGTCTGGGTGTAGAGGGTCTGGTCGAGCAGCGCGGACTCGGGTGAGCCGGGCTCCGCGAACACGACCGTGCGCAGCGGGCGCGGCAGGTGCCGGTCCAGTTCGGCGCACACCTCGTCGAAGGCTTCGGCGAAGTGGGGGAAGGCCTCGTACAGTTCGCGGCCCATGCCGGCGCGCTGGGCTCCCTGTCCGGTGAACAGGAAGGCGAGTCCGCCGTCGGCGCGTTCCTCGGCCGCCCCGCGGGAGAGGTCGGCGAGGGCGCCGCGCAGTTCCTCCGCGTCGGCGGCGACGATGACGGCCGCGTGGTCCAGGACGGTTCGGGTCGTGGCCAGCGAGTAGGCGATGTCGGTGACGGCGGCCGGTTCCCCGCCGAGCCGGCCGGCCAGGCGGGTGGCCTGGCCGCCGAGGGCCTCGCGGGTCCGGGCGGAGAGGACGACGGGGACGGGCGTGCCCGGCTCCGTGGTCCGCGGGCCGCCCCCGGCCCCGGTGGCGGCGTCGCCGTCCGGTGCCTGCTCCAGGATCACGTGGGCGTTGGTACCGCTGATCCCGAAGGCGGAGACGCCCGCCCGGCGCGGTTCGCCGGTCTCGGGCCAGTCCCGGGCCTCGGCGAGCAGTTCCACCGCTCCCGCCGTCCAGTCCACGTGCGGGCTGGGGGCGTCCACGTGCAGGCTGCGCGGGAGCACTCCGTGCCGCATCGCCTCGACCATCTTGATGACGCCGGCCACACCGGCGGCGGCCTGGCTGTGGCCGATGTTGGACTTCACCGAGCCGAGGTAGAGCGGCCGGTCCGCGGGCCGGTCCTGACCGTAGGTGGCCAGCAGGGCCTGGGCCTCGATGGGGTCACCGAGGGTGGTGCCGGTGCCGTGGGCCTCGATCGCGTCGACCGCCGAGGACGGCAGGCCGGCGTTGACCAGCGCCTGGCGGATGACCCGCTCCTGGGCGGGTCCGTTGGGCGCGGTCAGGCCGTTGGAGGCACCGTCCTGGTTGACCGCGGAGCCGCGGATGACCGCCAGTACGGGGTGGCCGTTGCGGCGGGCGTCGGAGAGCCGCTCCACGAGGAGCACGCCCGCGCCCTCACCGAGGGAGAACCCGTCGGCCGCCGCGGCGAACGGCTTGCAGCGGCCGTTGGCGGCCAGGCCGCGCTGCCTGCTGAACGCGACGAACGAGGTCGGGTCGGGCATCACGGTGGCGCCGCCCGCCACCGCCAGGTCGCACTCGCCGTTGCGCAGCGCCTGCGCGGCCAGGTGCAGCGCGACCAGGGAGGAGGAGCACGCCGTGTCGACGGTGAGGGCGGGTCCCTCGAATCCGAGGGAGTAGGAGATCCGGCCCGAGCCGACGTTGGCCGAGGCGCTGACGAGGAAACCCTCCATGCCGTCGGTGGATCCGCGCAGCCGGGTGCCGTAGGCCTGGTCGGTCATGCCCACGTACACGCCCGTACGGCTGCCCTGCAGCGACTTGGGATCGATGCCGGCGCGCTCCAGGGCCTCCCAGGACGACTCCAGGAGGAGCCGGTGCTGCGGGTCCATCGCCTGTGCCTCGCGCGGGGAGATCCCGAAGAAGCCGGGGTCGAAGTCGCCCGCGGTGTGCAGGAACCCGCCGTGGTCGACGTAGCTGGCGCCGGCCGTGTCGGGGTCGGGGTCCATGAGCCGGTCCAGGGGCCATCCGCGGTCGGTGGGGAACGGGGTGATCAGGTCGGCCCCGTCGCGCACGGCCCGCCACAGGTCCTCGGCGGAGGCGATCCCGCCGGGGTAGCGGCAGGCCGTCGAGACGATGGCGATCGGATCGTCCTGGTCGACCCGCACCACGGTGGTGTCGGGGACGCCCCGGGCGGCGGTGCCGCCGCCCGTCCGCCGGTCCAGGAAGGCGGCCAGCGCGATGGCGTTGGGGTGGTCGAAGACCAGGGTGGCGGGCAGCTTCAGCCCGGTGACGGTGCTCAGCCGGTTGCGCAGCTCGACCGCGGTCAGCGAGTCGAAGCCGAGCTCCTTGAGCGCGCGGGCCGGGTCGACGGCCCGTGCGTCGTCGTGGCCGAGGACCGCGGCGGCGTGCTCGCGCACCACGTCGCGCAGGGCGGCGGTGCGCTGCGGGCCGGTGAGTGCGGCCAGCCGCCGGGCGAGCGGGGTGCCCGCGTCGTCGGGGGCCTCTTCCCCGGCGGCCGGTTCGGGCCGGGCCTCGGGCAGCTCGTCCAGCAGCCGGCTGCGGCGTTCGAAGGTGAACTGCGGTACGAACCGCGCCCAGTCGACGTCGACCAGCAGCACGGACGACGCGCCCTCGGCGAGCAGCCCGGCGAGTCCGGCGACCGCCAGGTCGGGGTCGATGAGGGGCAGGCCCTTGCGGGAGAGCGTCTCGAACACCGGGTCGTCGGCCATTCCGCCGCCGGCCCACGGGGCCCACGCGACGGACAGGGTGGGTACCCCGGCCGCACGGCGCGCTTCGGCGCGTGCGTCGAGCACGCCGTTCGCCGCGGCGTAGACGCCGTGGCCGCCGGCGCCCCAGGAGGCGCTGATGGACGAGAAGTAGACGACCGCGTCGAGTTGTCCGGGGTCGAGCGCGGCTTCCAGGTGGGCGATGCCCGTGACCTTGGCGGCCAGCGCGTCGGCGAGGTCTTCGACCCCCGCCCCGGCCAGCGGGCCGAGGCCGCCGCCGCCCGCCGTGTGCACCACGGCGCCGATGCGGTCGCCGTCGCGCTGGACCCGGGCGACCATCTCGGCCACCTGCCCGGGGTCCACGAGGTCACAGGAGATCAGGGTGACCCTGGTGCCGGCCGCGGTCAGTTCGGCGGCCAGGTCGTCGGCGCCGGGCGCGCGGGCGCCGCTGCGGCTGGTGAGGACGATGTGCTCGGCGCCCTCGCGGGCCAGCCAGCGGGCGACCCGTCCGCCGAGGGCTCCGGTGCCGCCGGTCACCAGGACGGTGCCGTGCGGCTTCCAGCCCGTGCCGGGGGCGGCGGGGGCGGGGACGGCCCGGACGATCCTGCGGCCGTGGGTGCCCGAGGGGCGCAGCGCGACCTGGTCCTCCCCGTCGGTCCCGGTGAGGACGGCCACCAGTCGGTCGGCCGTCCGCTCGTCGACGCTGTCGGGGAGGTCGACGACACCGCCCCAGGTGTGCGGGGCTTCCAGTGCGGCGACCCGGCCCAGGGCCCAGAGTCCGGCCTGCTCCGGGCGGGCCGGTCCGGCGTCGTCGGCGGTGGCGACGGCCCCGTTGGTCAGGTACCACAGCGGGGCCCGGACGCCGAGGGTGGCGAGCGCGCGCAGCAGGGCCAGGCTGAGGGCCAGGCCCGCGGGGACGACGGCTTCCAGCGGGTGCGGCGAGGTGTCCGTGCCCGTGAGGGAGACGACTCCGGCCGGGGTGGCGTCGCCGAGCACGCCGCGGATCGCGGCGGCCAGTGCGTTCTCGTCGGATCCGGCGTCCACGGCGAGGACGAGGAGTCCGCCGGCCCGCTCGCGCAGGGCGCGGACGGTGTCGGTGACGACCGGGTCGTCACCGGCGCCGGCCGGTACGACCAGGAGCCAGGTGCCGGGCAGGGTGGAGACCTGCGCGTCGGGCAGCCGCTTCCATTCGATGCGGTAGCGCCAGGATTCGATCAGGGACCGTTCCTTGCGGCCCTGCCGCCAGGCGGACAGCGCGGGAACGAGCTCGCGCAGCGGCTGTGCGTCGGCCAGCCCGAGGGTGCCGGCGAGCGCGGGCAGGTCCTGGGCCTCGACGGCCTGCCAGAACCGCTCGTCCTGCGGGTCCTGGGCGGCCGCCCGGGGCGCGGGCCAGTAGCGGGTGCGCTGGAAGGGGTAGGTGGGGAGCTCCACCGGGGTGCCGCCGTGGCCGTCGAAGGCGGGCGCCCAGTCGACGGACGCACCGGTGGTCCACAGTTCGGCCAGGGCGGTGCGCATCCGCGTCAGGCCGCCCTCGCCGCGGCGCAGCGTACCGGTGACCACCGGTTCGACGCCCGCCAGTTCGGCGGTCTCGGCGAGCGCTCCGCCGAGCACCGGATGCGGGCTGACCTCCACGAACACGTGGTGGCCCTGCTCGGCCAGCGCGGTGACGGCCGGCTCCAGCAGCACCGGCTCGCGCAGGTTGCGGTACCAGTAGCCGGCGTCGAGTCCGATGGTGTCCTGCCACTGGGCGGTGACGGTGGAGAAGAACGGAACGGGTGCGGCGCCGGGACGGACCGGGCCGAGAGCGGCCATGATCTCGTCCTCGATGCGCTCCACCTGCGCCGAGTGGGAGGCGTAGTCCACGTCGATGCGCCGGACGCGTACGTCCTGGGACCGGGCGTGCGCCATCAGTTCCTCAAGGGCCTCCGGCTCGCCGGAGACGACCATGGCGGAGGGACCGTTGACGGCCGCGAGGGACACGCGTCCCTCCCAGCGCGGCAGCCACTGCTCGATCTCGGTGCGCGGGACGGCGACCGACACCATGCCGCCGTGCCCGGCGAGGGCGCACAGCGCCTTGGCGCGCAGGGCGACGACGCGGGCCGCGTCGTCCAGGGAGAGGGCCCCGGCCACGCAGGCGGCGGCGATCTCGCCCTGGGAGTGGCCGATCACGGCGGCCGGCACCACTCCGTGGGAGCGCCACAGCTCGGCCAGCGAGACCATCACGGCGAACAGCACGGGCTGGACGGCCTCGACCCCGTCGAGCGCCGCACCGGAGCGCACGGTCTCGGTGATGGAGAAGCCGGTGTACGGGGTGAGCGCACGCTCGCACTCGGCCCAGCGGGCGGCGAAGGCCGGCGCCGTGTCGAGGAGTTCGGCGGCCATGCCGGGCCACTGTCCGCCCTGCCCCGGGAAGACGAAGACGGGGCCGCGGCCGGCGGGGCGGGCCGTGCCGGTGACCGTGCCGTCGGCGGGTTCGCCGGCGGCGGTCGCCCGCAGTCCGGCGGCGAGCTCCTCGTACCCGTCGCCGAGGACCACGGCGCGGTGCTCGAAGCCGGAGCGGGAGGTGAGCAGCGCGTGTCCGACGGCGCCGACCGGTGCCTCCCGGTCGGCCAGCCGCTCGGCCAGCAGCGCGGCCCGGGTGCGCAGTGCCTCCGGCGTACGGGCGGACAGCAGCCAGGGGGTGGCGCCCGGGCCCGCCGGGGCGGGGGCGGTCACGGTGTCCGCGTCCCGCGGTCCCTGCTCCAGGATGACGTGCGCGTTGGTGCCGCTGACGCCGAAGGAGGAGACGCCCGCCCGGCGGAGGCGTCCGGTGTCCGGCCAGTCGCGGTTCTCGGTGAGCAGTTCCACGGCGCCGGCCGACCAGTCCACCTCGGGGGTGGGCTCGTCGACGTGCAGCGTCCGCGGCAGTACGCCGCGGCGCAGCGCCTGCACCATCTTGATCACGCCGCCGACGCCGGCGGCGGCTCCGCTGTGCCCGATGTTGGACTTCAGCGAGCCGAGCCACAGCGGGTGGCCGTCCTCGCGGTCCCGGCCGTAGGTGGCCAGCAGGGCCTGCGCCTCGATGGGGTCGCCGAGGGTGGTGCCGGTGCCGTGGGCTTCCACGGCGTCGACGTCCGCGGCGGACAGGCCGGCCGCGGCGAGCGCCTGGCGGATCACCCGCTGCTGGGCCGGTCCGCTGGGGGCGGCGAGGCCGTTGGAGGCGCCGTCGGAGTTGATGGCGCTGCCGCGGACGGTGGCGAGGACGCGGTGTCCGTTGCGGCGGGCGTCGGAGAGGCGCTCCACGAGCAGGACGCCCACGCCCTCGGCCCAGTTGGTGCCGTCGGCCGCGGCGGCGAAGGCCTTGCAGCGGCCGTCCGCGGCCAGGCCGCTCTGCCGGCCGAAGTCCACGAACGCGCCCGGGGTGGAGATGACCGACACGCCGGTGGCGAGGGCGAGGTCGCACTCCCCCTTGTGCAGGGCGCCGACGGCCATGTGCAGGGCCACCAGCGAGGAGGAGCAGGCGGTGTCGACGGTGACCGCCGGGCCGTGCAGACCGAGGGTGTAGGCGACGCGGCCGGACACGACGCTGGCCGCGGTGCCGGTCATGAGGTAGCCGTCCGCCTCGGGGGCTCCGGCCAGCACCTGGCCGTAGTCCGAGCCGGCGGCGCCGGCGAACACGCCGGTCCGGGTGCCGCGCAGGGCGGCGGGGTCGATGCCCGCGCCCTCCAGCGCCTCCCAGGAGACCTCCAGCAGCAGGCGCTGCTGGGGGTCCATCGCCAGCGCCTCGCGCGGCGATATTCCGAAGAAGGAGGCGTCGAAGTCCGCGGCGTCGGGCAGGAACCCGCCCTTCATGGACAGGTCGGAGCGGCGCAGTGCGGACAGGTCCCAGCCGCGGTCGGCGGGGAAGTCGCCGACGCCGTCGCGGCCGGAGTGGACGAGGTCCCACAGGTCCTCGGGGTCCTTCACGCCCCCGGGGTAGCGGCAGGCCATGCCGACGATGACCACGGGGTCGTCGTCGTGGCGGGCGACCGCCGCGACCTCCTCCTCGTCCTGCCGTACGCCGGAGAGTTCGGCCCGCAGGTACGCGGCGACCGCCGCGGGGGTGGGGTGGTCGAAGACCAGGGTGGCGGACAGCCGCAGCCCGGTCTCGGCGGCGATGCCGTCCCGGAACCGTACGGCGGCCAGGGACTCGAAGCCCAGGTCGCGGAACGGGCGCAGCGGGTCGACGGCGTCGCCGCAGGAGTGGCCGAGAACGGCCGCCGCATGGGCGCGCACCAGCTCCAGCAGGTCGTGATCGCGGCCGGCGGCGGTCGCGGAGGGCGCCCCGGCGGTGGTGGGCGCGGGCAGGGCCCGGACCGCGGGGAGGTCCGAGACCAGCGGACGGGGGCCCCGGCCGGTCAGGACGGGATGGAACAGGGCCCAGTCCACGTCGGCGACCGCGCAGACCGCCTCGTCCGCGTCCAGGGCGTGCGCCAGGGCCGTCAGCGCCAGCCGGGGGGGCATGGGCAGCAGCCCGGGCACGGCCGGGGTTTCACCGGCACCGGCTGTCCGCCACGGGCCCCAGCCGACGCAGGTGGCGGGCCGGCCGTCGAGCGCCCGGCGCTCGGCCAGCGACTCCAGGGCGGCGTGGGCGATGGTGTGCACGACGTCCTCGGTGCCGCCCCAGGTACCGGCGACGGTGGACAGCAGGACGAAGGCGTCCAGGTCGGCGTCCCGGAACAGCTCTTCCAGGCGCGTCACCGTGATCAGGCGGTCCTCGACGGCGCGGACCAGCGCGGCCGGGTCGAGGCCGTCGACGGTGGACGGGCCGGCCGGGTCGATGCCGCTGAGGTGCACCACCGTGGTGACGCCGAGCGGAGTCAGGGGGTCCGCACCGGTGGTGGGGTCCCACTCGACGGGCGTGTACGGGTGGTCCTCGTGCGCGGCGGGGAGCGGCGCGCCGGGACGGTGCGCCAGCACGACGCGGTGCTCGCCCCCCTCGGAGAGCGTCTCCAGCAGCTGCGGCGTCACTCCGGCCAGGTCGCCGGTGACCAGGACGGTTCCGGCGGGGTGCCGCTCGCGGTGGTGCCGGGGCGGCTGCGCGGGCCGCAGCTTCCTGGCGAACACCCCCGAGGGGCGTACGGCCAGTTCGTCGGCGTCGCCGGGCGATGCCAGCACGGCCGCGAGGAGGCGGAGGGAGCGGGCGTCCAGGTCCGCCGGCAGGTCGACGACGCCGCCGTCGGCGTGCGGGAGCCGGCCGAGCCCCCACAGCGGGGCCTGGGCCGCACCGGGCACGGCCTCGGTGCCGACGCTGACGGCGGCACGGGTGGCCGACCACAGCGGAGCGTCCAGCCCGGCTTCGGCCATGGCGCGCCGCAGTGTCACGGCGGCTTCCAGGGCCGAGGTGTCCGGCCGTGCGGGCAGCGCGAGCACGCCCCCGGGGGAACCGCCCCCGGGCAGGGCCGCGCGCAGCCGCTCGGCGAGGGCCGCGGTGTCCTCGCCCGTGCGGTAGGTCAGCAGCGGCGTCGGCTCGCCGAGGGCTTCGGCGACCCGGGAGCCGTCCGCCCCTTCGGGGGCGACGACCAGCCAGGGGGCGTGCGGCGTCGCGCCGGCGTCGAAGCCGGTGTGCGGCGCCCAGCCGACGCCGTACCGCAGCCGGCCGGCCTCGTCGGCCGGTTCGGCGGCGCGCGGTGCGGCCGGGGTGGCGGGCAGCCAGTAGCGCTCGTGCTGGAAGGCGTACGTGGGCAGCCGGGCCGGGCGGGCGGCGCCGCGGGCGGTCAGCACGGTGCCCCAGTCCACTCCCACGCCGTGCACGTGCAGTTCCGCCAGCGCGGTCAGGAACGTTTCGGGCTCGGACCGCTGGTGCTGGAGGGCGGGCACCAGCGCCATCTCGCGGCCCGCGGCCTGGAGGCAGTCACGGGCCATCGCGGTGAGCGCGCCGCCGGGACCCAGTTCCAGGCAGGCGGTGACGCCCTGGGCCCCGAGCCAGCGGACCCCGTCCTGGAAGCGCACCGTCTCGCGGATCTGCCGGACCCAGTACTCGGGCCAGCTCATCTCCTCCGGGGAGAAGGGCGCGCCCGTCAGGTTGGAGACCAGCGGGATGCCGGGACGCTGGTGTTCCAGGCCTTCGGCGACCTCGCGCAGCCGCTCCAGCATCGGTTCCATGTGGACGGAGTGCGCGGCGTGGCTGATCGGCAGCTTGCGGGTCTGGTGGCCGCGTCCGGCACTGAGGGCCCGCACCCGTTCCACGGGCTCGGCGTCTCCGGACAGCACGACCGCGCGCGGCCCGTTGACCGCCGCGAGGGTCACCCGGTCACCGACCCCGGCTTCCGCGATGAGGGCGGTCAGGTCCTCCTCGGACATCTCCAGGGCGACCATCGCGCCGTCGGTGCGCAGGGTCTGCACGAGGCGTCCGCGGGCGGCGACCAGGGTGCAGGCGTCCTGGAGCGAGAGCACTCCGGCGCAGTGGGCGGCGGCGAGTTCGCCCGTGGAGTGGCCGAGGACGAAGTCGGGGGTGACCCCCGCGTGTTCGACGAGCCGGAACAGCGCGACCTCCAGGGCGAAGACCGCGGCGAGGGCGTACCCGGTCTGCTGCATCAGGGGCAGGCCGTCCTCGACGCGCCCGTCGAGGATGTCGGCGAGGGGGTACGCCAGCTGCGGGTCGAGCAGGGTGCGCACCTCGTCGAAGGCCTGCGCGAACACCGGGAACGTGTCGTACAGCTCGCGTCCGACGCCGACGCGCTGTGAGCCCTGTCCGGTGAAGAGGAAGGCGACCGGGCCGGCCGGCGCGGTGCGGCCCCTGACGACGCGGGGGTGCGCGTCGCCGGCACCGAGCGCGGCCAGTCCGGCGAGCAGCTCCTCGTGGCCGGTGCCGAGGACGACGGCGCGGTGGGTGAGCTGGGCGCGGGAGGTGGCCAGGGAATGCGCGATGTCCAGGGGCCGCAGCGGACCGTCCTCCCGGGCGTGGCGCCGCAGGCGCCGCGCCTGGGCCCGCAGGCCGTCGGCGTCGGCCGCCGACACCAGCCACGGGAGGGGGGCGGCGGGTGAGGCGTCGGCCGGGGCGCCGGTGTCCGGGCCGGGCGCCCCGGCCGTCGTCTCGTGTTCGAGGACGACGTGGGCGTTGGTGCCGCTGATGCCGAAGGAGGAGACGGCGGAGCGGCGCGGCCGGCCGGTCCGCGGCCAGGCCTGTTCGTCGGTGAGCAGCCGCACGGCGCCCGCCCGCCAGTCGGCCTGCGCGGTCGGTTCGTCCACGTGCAGGGTGCGCGGCAGCACCCCGTGCCGCATGGCCTCCACCATCTTGATCACACCGGCGAGGCCGGCGGCGGCCTGGGTGTGACCGATGTTGGACTTGACGGAGCCGAGCCACAACGGCTCGTCGCCGGCCCGGTCCTGGCCGTAGGTGGCCAGCAGCGCCTGGGCCTCGATGGGGTCGCCGAGCCGGGTGCCGGTGCCGTGCGCCTCGACCGCGTCGACCTGGCCGACGCTGAGCTGGGCGTCCGCGAGCGCCTTGCGGATGACCCGGCGCTGGGCGGGGCCGTTGGGTGCGGCCAGGCCGTTGGAGGCACCGTCCTGGTTGACGGCGGTGCCGCGGATCGTCGCCAGGACGGGCAGGCCCTGCTCGCGCGCGGTGGACAGCGGCTGCAGCAGGAGCATGCCGACGCCCTCGCCCCAGCCGGTGCCGTCCGCGGCGGCGGCGAACGCCTTGCAGCGGCCGTCGCCCGCCATGCCGCCCTGTTCGGCCATCTCCGCGAACAGGTTGGGCTCGGCCATCACGGCGGCGGCGCCGACCAGGGCGAAGGAGCACTCCCCCGCGCGCAGGGCCCGGACCGCGAGGTGCAGGGCGACCAGCGAGGAGGAACACGCGGTGTCGATGGTGATCGCGGGCCCTTGCAGGCCGAGCGAGTAGGAGATGCGGCCGGAGGCGACGCTGCTGGTCGTCCCGGTCAGGACGAGCCCCTTGACCTCGTCCAGGAGTTCGCTGTCGCGCGGGCCGTACTTCTGGTCGGCCATGCCGATGAAGACGCCGCCCTCGGTGCCCCGCCTGGAGGTGGGGTCGACACCGGCCCGTTCCAGGGCTTCCCAGGCGGTCTCCAGCAGCAGCCGCTGCTGCGGGTCCATCGCCAGGGCCTCGCGGGGCGAGATGCCGAACAGCCCGGCGTCGAAGTCACCGGCGCCGGTGAGGAAGCCGCCCGCCAGGCGGAAGTCGCCCCGCAGGTGGTCGGTGCGCCAGCCGCGGTCGGCGGGGAACGCCCCGATCGCGTCGCCGCCGGCGCGGACGAACTCCCACAGCTCCTCGGGGGAGGCGATCCCGCCGGGGAAGCGGCACGCCATCGAGACGATGGCGATGGGCTCCGACGCCCCCGCTTCGAGTTCCCGCACGCGCTGCCGGGTCCGCTTCAGGTCGGCGGTGACCCGCTTGAGATAGTCGACGATCTTGTCGTCAGTCGCCACTGGGATCAGCTCCATGGTCTTAGGCGAGATCGCCGAATTCGCTGTCGATGAACGCGAGCACTTCTGCCGCGGTGGCCGTTTCGAGGGAGGAGTCCCCGCTGTCGGCGGCGGCCGGTGCGGACCCGGCCTCGAGCGTGCGCAGGATGCGGCGCAGGCGTGCCGCCACCTCCTCGTGGGCGCCTTCGCCGGTGCCGATCGCCTCGATGCCCGCTTCGAGGCGTTCGAGCTCGCCCATGACCTGGAGCACCGGGTCGTGGCGCGGCGGTGCGGCGAGTTCGAGCAGGTGCTCCGTGAGCGCGGCCGGTGTCGGGTGGTCGAACACCAGGGTCGCCGGGACGGTCAGGGAGGTGGCCGTCCGCAGGTGGTTGCGGAGTTCGACCGCCGTGAGCGAGTCGAATCCGAGGGCCTTGAACGCCTGGTCGGAGTCGATCTCGTCGGCGGAGCCGTGGCCCAGTACGGCCGCGGTGTGCTCGCGCACCAGGTCCAGGACGAGCCGGTGCCGCTCCGCCGGGGACAGCGGGGCGAGCTTCTCCGTCAGTGACGCGGGGGCGGCCCCGCCCACCACGCGCGTGACCGTGCCGGTGGCCGCCGAGCGCCTTACCCGTACGAGTTCGCGCAGCACGGCCGGCAGGGGCCGGTCGGCGTGCTGGGCCCGCAGGGCGGCCAGGTCGAGCTTGACGGGGACGACGGCCGGGACCCCGCCGAGCACGCCGCTGTCGAACAGGGCCAGGCCCTCCTCGCTGCCGAGCGGGGCGACGCCGGAGCGGCTCATGCGCTGGAGGTCGCGCTCGTCGAGGCGTCCGGTCATGCCGCTGGCCACGCCCCACAGACCCCAGGCCAGGCTCGTGGCCGGCAGGCCCCGCGCGTGCCGGTACTCGGCCAGCGCGTCCAGGAACGCGTTGGCGGCCGCGTAGTTGCCCTGGCCCGCCGCACCGAGCGTGGCCGACGCAGACGAGAACAGGGCGAACATCCGGGGTGCCAGGGGCTCGGTGAGACGGTGCAGGTTCCAGGCGCCGTCCACCTTCGGGTGCAGTACGGCGTTCAGCCGCCGCGGGTCCAGTGCGGAGACGACCCCGTCGTCGGTGACGCCCGCGGCGTGCACGACACCGGCCAGGGAGTGCTCCGCGGTGATCGAGTCCAGGAGCCGGCCGAGGGCCTCCTCGTCGCCCGCGTCGCAGGCCGCGACCCGTACCCCGGCGCCCAGTGCGGCGAGTTCGGTGCGCAGCCGCTCCACGGCGGGAGTGTCCGTGCCGCCCCGTCCGGCCAGCGTCACGTGGCGCAGGCCGTGCTCCGCGACGAGGTGCCGGGCCAGCAGGGTGCCGAGGGTGCCGGTGCCACCGGTGATCAGGACGGTCTCGCCCGCCTCGAAGAAGACGGTGGGGAGGGTCAGTACCGCCTTGCCGGTGATGGCGGCCTGGCTCAGTGCCCGGAAGGCGTCCTGCGCGTCGCGCACGTCCCAGGTGGTGACCGGAAGCGGTACGAGCTCTCCGCGGTCGAAGAGTCCGGCGAGGTGGGTGAGGATCTCGCCGATGCGGTCCGGGCCGGCGTCACCGAGGTCGAAGGCCCGGTAGCGGACGCCCGGGTGATCGTCGGCGATCCGGCCGGGGTCGCGCGGATCGGTCTTGCCCATCTCCACGAAGCGGCCGCCGCGCGGCATCAGTCCGAGGGAGGCGTCGATGAACTCGCCCGCGAGCGCGTTCAGTACGACGTCCACACCGGCGCCGCCGGTCGCCGAGCGGAAGCTGTCGGCGAAGTCCAGCGTCCGCGAGGAGGCGATGTGCGCGCGGTCCAGCCCGTTGGCGAGCAGGGTCTCCCACTTGGGTTCGCCGGCGGTGCCGAACACCTCGGCGCCCAGGTGCCGGGCCAGCTGCACGGCCGCCATGCCCACGCCGCCGGCGGCGGCGTGGACGAGCACGGACTCGCCGGCGCCCAGCCCGGCCAGGTCGACCAGGCCGTAGTAGGCGGTCAGGAAGGCGACCGGGGTCGCGGCCGCGGATGCGAAGGACCATCCCCCGGGCATCCGCACGAGGACCCGTTGGTCGGCGACCGCGGTGGGTCCGAAGGCCCCGGGGACCATGCCCATCACACGGTCGCCCGGCACCAGGCCGCTCACGCCGGGCCCCGTCTCCAGGACCACGCCGGCGCATTCCGTACCGAGTTCCGCCCGGCCCGGGTACATGTCCAGGGCGATCAGCACGTCCCGGAAGTTCACGCCCGCCGCACGGACCGCGATGCGCACCATGCCCTCGGCGAGCGGGGCCCCGGCCTCGTCGCAGGGCACCAGGGCCAGGTTGTCCAGCGTGCCGCGCCCGGTGCTGTCCAGCCGCCAGGGGCCGGTGGGCACCGGCAGGGACGTTCCCGTGGCGGGACGTGTCAGCCGGCGGGCGTAGAGCCTCCCCTGCCGTACGGCCACCTCGGGCTCGTCCCGGTGCACCGCCTCGGCGACGTGTGCCGGATCCGGCAGGGCGTCGTCGAAGTCGATGAGGAAGATGCGGTCGGGGTTCTCCGTCTGGGCCGAGCGGACCAGGCCGGACACCGTCGCGTGGGCGAGCCGGACGGGCGCCGGCGCCGCCGGTACGGCGGCCGCGTGGCCGGTGGCGATCACGAGGGGGCTGTCGGCCAGCCGGTCGTCGGACAGCCAGCGCTGGAGCAGGTCGAGGGCCCACTCGGCGGCGCGGTGTGCCGCGCCCGCGGCGTCGGCTCCGTCCGTGCTCTCCTGCGGGCAGCGCACCAGCACCGGGCCGGGCTCCTGCGTGCCGTCCGCGAGCGCCGCGGCGAGGGCCGCGAGGTCGGGGTGATGGCGCCAGGGGCCGTCCAGCGGTTCGCCGAGCAGGACGCAGCCGGACGTTTCCGGCGCGGTGAGGGGGCCTTCCAGGGGTACCCAGCCCGTCGCGAACAGGGCGTCGCCCCCCTGGGGTGCCGCCCCCGCGCCCCGCAGCCGCTCCGGGGAGACGGGCCGCATGACCAGCGAGTCGATGGAGACGACCGGGTGGCCGTCCGCGTCGGCGGCGTGGAGCGTGATGGTGCCGTCCTCGGCGCGGAGCAGCCGGACCCGCAGCAGGTCGGCGCCGACCGCGTGGACCCGTACCCCGCCCCAGGAGAAGGGCAGGCGGGCCGAACCCGGCTCGTCCCCGGCCCGGGCGGCCGGCCCCAGCGCGTGCAGGGCCGCGTCCAGCAGGGCCGGGTGGACGCCGAAGCCGCGGGCGTCGCCGCCGTCGCCCGGCAGGCGCACCTCGGCGAAGACCTCGTCGCCGCGCCGCCACGTGCCGTGCAGACCCTGGAAGAGCGGGCCGTAGTCGAAACCGGCCTCGACGAGTCCGTCGTAGAAGCCGGCCAGATCGACGGGCTCGGCGCCGGCCGGCGGCCAGACGTCGAGGCCGCCGGGCGGGGTGAACGCGGGGTCGGCCGGGGCGAGCAGGCCCTCGGCGTGCCGCGTCCAGACGCCGTCCTCCTCGGTGTCCGGCTGGGTGTACACGGCGACCGGGCGGCAGCCGGCGGCGTCGGGCGCCTCCAGGACGAGCCGCAGCCGTACGGCCGCGTTCTCGGCCAGCGCCAGCGGCGCGGCCAGCGTCAGTTCCCGCAGCTCGCCGCTGCCGACGCGCTCGCCCGCCCAGCAGGCGAGGTCGACGAAGGCGGTGCCCGGAACCAGGACGGTGCCCAGTACGGTGTGCTCGCCCAGCCAGGGGTGCGTGTGCAGGGACAGGCGGCCGGTGGCCAGCACCCCGTCGCCCTGCGGCGCGGGGAGCCAGGCCGTCAGCAGCGGGTGGCCGGCCTCGGCCAGACCGGCCGCCGTCAGGTCTGCGGCGGGCGGGTCGGGCAGCGGCCAGAAGTGCCTGCCCTGGAAGGCGTAGGTCGGCAGGTCCACGGTGCGCGCGCCGGATCCGGTGTACGCGGACGTCCAGTCCACGTCGGTGCCGTGCACCGACACCGTGGCCAGGGCGTGCAGGAACGAGGCGGCCTCGGGCCGGTCGGCCCGGAGCACGGGGACGCACACGGCGGCGCTCCTGTCCGCCTCGTCGAGGACCTCCTGCGCCATGGCGGTCAGCGCGCCGCCCGGGCCGAGTTCCAGGAACGTCCCGGTACCGGCGTCGCGTGCGGCCGCGACGCCGTCGGCGAAGCGGACGGCCTCGCGGACGTGCCGGACCCAGTAGCCGGGGGTGGTCAGTTCGGCGCCCGCGACCGCACCCGTCAGGTTCGACACGACGGGGACGGCCGGCGCGCGGAACTCCACCGAGGCCAGCACCTCGCCGAACTCGGCGAGCATCGGCTCCATCCGTGCCGAGTGGAAGGCGTGGCTGACCGTCAGGCGCTTGGTGCGCCGTCCCTCTTCGGCGAAGGTGCGGGCCAGGGCGGCCACCGGCTCCTCGTCGCCGGACAGCACCACCGAGCGGGGGCCGTTGACCGCGGCGACCGATACGCCCTGCGGCAGTCGGGGCAGCTCGTCCTCGGCCGCCCGCACCGCCAGCATCGCGCCGCCCCTGGGCAGCGCCTGCATCAGGCGGCCCCGCGCGGCGACGATCCGGCAGGCGTCCGGCAGGCTCCACACCCCGGCCACGTAGGCCGCGGTGAGCTCGCCGATCGAGTGTCCGAGCAGGACGTCCGGCCGCACGCCCCAGGAGCGCACGAGTGCGGACAGGGCGACCTCCAGGGCGAACAGCCCGGCCTGGGTGTGGACGGTCTCGGCCAGTGCGGCGCCGTCGGTGAACACGACCTCCTTCACCGGCCGGTCCAGCAGCAGGTCAAGCTGTGCGCAGACCTCGTCGAAGGCCGAGGCGAACACCGGGAAGGCCTCGTACAGCTCCCGGCCCATCCCCTCGCGCTGGGAGCCCTGCCCGGAGAAGAGGAACGCCGTCCCGCCCTCGGCGGCGACGCCCCGCACCACGCCCGGGGCCAAGGTGCCCTCGGCGAGCGCCGTCAGGGCGGCCGCGAAGCCGTCGCGGTCCCCGGCCGTCACGACCGCACGGTGCTCCAGGCGCGCCCGCGTCGCCGCCAGGGAGAAGCCGATGTCGCCGACCGGCGGGCCGCCGGCGCCGACGTACGCGGCCAGCTGCCGGGCCTGGGCCTCCAGCGCGTCCGCGGAGCGGGCCGAGACGGTCCACGGCACCGGGCCGGAGGGCTGCGGCGCCTGCTCGGGCCGGGGGTCCGGCGCGGTGGCGGGCGCCTGTTCCAGGATCACGTGCGCGTTGGTGCCGCTGATGCCGAACGCCGACACGCCGGCCCGTCGGGGGCCGTCCGTACGCGGCCAGTCCCGGCCCTCGGTCAGCAGCTCCACCGCGCCCGACGACCAGTCGACCTCGGGGGTCGGCTCGTCCACGTGCAGCGTGGTCGGCAGCATGCCGTGCCGCAGCGCCAGCACCGACTTGATCACGCCGGCCACGCCCGCGGCGGCCTGGGTGTGACCGATGTTCGACTTCACCGAGCCGAGGTAGAGCGGGCGGCCCTCGGGCCGGCCCTGGCCGTAGGTCGCGAGCAGCGCCTGCGCCTCGATCGGGTCGCCCAGCGAGGTGCCCGTGCCGTGCGCCTCCACCAGGTCCACGTCGGTGACGGAGACGTCCGCGTCGGCCAGCGCCTGCCGGATCACCCGCTGCTGCGAGGGTCCGTTGGGCGCGCTGAGGCCGTTGGAGGCGCCGTCGGAGTTGACCGCCGAGCCGCGGACGACCGCCAGCACCTCGTGGCCGCGGCGGCGTGCCTCGGAGAGGCGCGCCAGGACCAGGACGCCGACGCCCTCGCCCCAGCCGGTGCCGTCGGCACCGGCCGCGAAGGCCTTGCAGCGTCCGTCCGGGGCGAGTCCGCCCTGCCGGGCGAACGCGTCGAAGGCGTGGGGGGTGGCCATGACGGCCACGCCGCCGGCGAGGGCCAGCTCGCACTCGCCGTTGCGCAGGGACTGCGCCGCGAGGTGGAGGGCCACCAGCGAGGAGGAGCAGGCCGTGTCCACGGTCAGGGCCGGGCCCTCCAGGCCCAGCGTGTAGGCGATCCGGCCGGAGAGCACGCTGCCGACGGCCCCGGTCAGCGCGTAGTCCTGTCCGCCCTCCATGGAGGTGAGCAGGGTGCCGTAGTCGTGCGATCCCGCGCCGACGAAGACGCCGGTGCGGCTGCCGCGCAGGGACAGGGCGTCCACGCCGGTCCGCTCCAGGGCCTCCCAGGAGGTCTCCAGCAGCAGGCGCTGCTGGGGGTCCATGGCGAGGGCCTCGCGGGGGGAGATCCCGAAGAAGGCCGCGTCGAACCGGGCGGCGTCCGGGAGGAAGCCGCCGGTCTGGGAGAACGCCGCGTCGGCGGGGACGTCCCAGTTGCGGTCGGTGGGGAAGTCTCCGATCCCGTCCTTGCCGGCCGCGACCAGGTTCCACAGGCCTTCGGGCGAGTCCGCCCCGCCGGGGAACCGGCAGGCCATCCCGACGATCACCACGGGGTCGCCCTCGGGAGCGGCGGCGGACGCCGCGGACACCTCCCCGGCGGGGCGGTCCTCGCCCAGCAGCAGGGTCCGCAGTTCGGCCGCGGCCGCGAGCGGGGTGGGGTGGTCGAAGACGAGGGTGGCGGGCAGTCGGACCCCGGTGGCCGTGGCGAGCCGGTTGCGCAGGTCGACGGCGGTGAGCGAGTCGAAGCCGAGGTCCTTGAAGGGCTTCGACGGTGCGACGGCCTCGGCGCCCGCGTGTCCCAGGGCCAGCCCCGCGGAGGTCCGCACGAGGTCCAGCAGGACGCGGTCGCGCTCCGTGGCGGTCAGGGCCGCGAGCCGCCCGGCGAGCGGGGACGGGGTCCCGTCGGCCGGCGGTGCGGCGGCGACGGCACGGGCCGCCTCCGGGATGTCGTCGAGCAGGGGCCGCCGCCGGGCCGCGGTGAACGTCTCGGTGAAGCGCTCCCAGTCCATGTCGGTCACGGTCAGGGCGGTTTCGTCGTGGTCGAGCGCCTGCTGGAGCGCGCCGATCGCCCGGTCCGGGTCCATCGAGCGCACCCCGCCGCGGGCCAGTTCCCGCGCCAGGCCGTCGTCGACCATGCCGCCGCCGGCCCAGCTGCCCCAGGCCACCGAGGTGGCGACGAGGCCGCGCCTGCGGCGGTCGGCCGCGAGCGCGTCGGCGTAGGCGTTGGCGGCCGCGTACGCGGCCTGTCCGGCGCTGCCCCAGACGGCGGCGCCGGAGGAGAACAGCACGAAGGCGTCGAGGTCGTGGCCGGCCAGCAGCTCGTCCAGGTGACGGGCGCCGTCGGCCTTGGCGGCCACGACGTCCGCCCATTGGGCGACGGTGGTGTCCGCCAGCGCGGCGACCCGGCTGACGCCCGCGGTGTGCACCACGGCGGTGACGGGGAACCCGTCCGGCACGCGGGCCAGTGCTTCGGCCAGCCGGTCGCGTTCGGCGACGTCGCAGGCGGCGACCGTGACGCCGGCCCCCAGCTCGCGCAGCTCCGCCACGAGAGCGTCCGCACCGTCGGCGGCCATCCCCCGCCTGCTGGTCAGCAGGAGGTGTCCGGCGCCCTCGCGGGCCAGCCAGCGGGCGACCCGGGCGCCCAGGGCGCCGGTGCCGCCGGTGACCACCACGGTGCCGTCCGGGCGCGGCCGCCAGCGGCGGGCCGGCTTCGCACCAGCCAGCGGGGCCCGCACCAGCCGGCGGACGTAGAGGCCGGCGGCGCGCAGCGCGTACTCCTGCTCGTCGCCGCCCGCGCCGAGCGCGGCGCGCAGCAGTCCGGCGGCCCGGTCGTCGAGTGCCGGCGGCAGGTCGAGGAGTCCGCCCCAGGGGGCGGGGGTCTCCAGTCCCGCGACCCGGCCCAGGCCCCACAGCTGGGCCTGCCCGGGCGCGGACACCCGGTCCGACCGCCCCGTGCCGACCGCGCCCCGGGTCAGGCACCACAGCGGTGCGTCGATCCCGGCCTCCCGCAGCGCGGACAGCAGGGTCAGGGTGCCGGCGATGCCCGCGGGGACCGCGGGGTGTTCGGGGTGCGGCCGGTCGTCGAGTCCCAGCAGGGACACCACGCCGGTCCACGGGGCACCCTCCGGGGCCCGCAGTACGTCCGGGGAGGGCGCGGGGCCCGGCACGACGGTGACGTGCTCGCCGAGGGCCGCGCGGGCCCAGCGGGACTCCTCGCCGTCCGGGTCCCCGGTCACCAGCAGCCAGGTGCCGGACGGGGCCGGAGCGGCGGCAGGTGCCACCGGCGTCCAGGAGACGCGGTAGCGCCAGCCGTCCGCCAGGGCGGAGTTCCGGCGCTTGCGCCGCCAGCCGGACAGGGCCGGGAGCAGCGACCGCAGGGGATCGCCGTCCTGGACCCCGAGTTCGGCCGCGACGGCGCCCAGGTCGCCGCGTTCGACGGCCTGCCACAGCTCGGCGTCCTCGTCGCCCGGGCCCGCGGCGGCCGCGGCCCGGGCGGAGTCGGGCCAGAAGCGGCTGTGCTGGAAGGGGTACGTCGGCAGCTCGGTGCGGGGGGCACCGGTGGCGCCGAGCACCGCGGTCCAGTCGACGCCGGTGCCGCGGACGTACGCCTCGGCCAGCGAGAGCGCGAAGCGGTCGGGGCCGCCCTGGTCCCGGCGCAGGGTGCCCACGGCGGCGGCGGCGGTGCCGGCCGCGTCGATGGCGTCCTGCACGGCGGGAACGAGCACCGGGTGCGGGCTGACCTCGACGAACACGTCGTGGCCGCGGGCGAGGAGGTCCTCGACGACCGGCCCGAACAGCACGGGCCGGCGGAGGTTGCGGTACCAGTAGCCGGCGTCGAGGCCGGCCGTGTCGAGCGGACCGCCCGTCGTGGTGGAGTGGAACGGGATCTCGCCCGTGCGCGGCGCGATGCCGGCCGTCAGCTCGGCGAGCCGCTCCTCGATCCGCTCCACGTGGGCGGAGTGGGAGGCGTAGTCGACGGGGATGCGGCGGGCGCGGATCCCGTCGGCCTCGCAGCCGGCCAGCAGCTCCGCCAGCGCCTGCGGGTCGCCGGAAACGACGGTGGACCTGCGGCTGTTGTTCGCCGCGACCGAGATCCGGCCGTCCCAGCGGGAGATCCGCCCGGCCGTGTCGGCCGGGGAGAGGGCCACGGACACCATGCCGCCGTGGCCGGAGAGTTCCTCGGCGATCAGCTTGCTGCGCAGGGTGACGAGGGCGGCGCCGTCGTCGAGCGAGAGCGCCCCGGCCACGCAGGCCGCGGCGATCTCCCCCTGGGAGTGGCCGACCACGGCGGCCGGTTCGACGCCGCAGGACCGCCACAGGCCCGCGAGCGAGACGCCCACGGCCCACGAGGCGGGCTGGACGACGTCCACCCGGTCCAGGCCGGGGGCGCCGTCTGCGCCGCGGATCACTTCGGCCAGCGACCAGTCGGTCAGGGGTGCGAGCGCTGCGGCGCAGCGGTCCATCCACTGCGCGAAGACCGGCGAGGACTCCCAGAGTCCGGCGGCCATGCCGGCCCACTGGGCGCCCTGCCCGGGGAAGACGAAGACGGTCCGGCCGCGGGTGTCGGCGGTGCCGCGCACCACGCGCGGGTCGCCCTCGCCCCGGGCCAGCGCGCCGAGCGCCGGCAGGTGCGCGCCGGTGCCGTCGGCGAGTACGACCGCCCGCTCCTCCCAGACCGCCCTGGTCGTGACGAGGGAACGGCCGATGTCGGCCGCGGGCGCGTCGGGCATCCGGTCGAACAGACGCCCGGCCGCCTCCCGCAGCGCCTCACCCGACGTGGCGCTGAGCACCCAGGGAAGTGCCGGGGAGCCGAGTACGGACGGTCGCGCGTCCGCCGGTTCCACGGGCTCCGTGGCGGGCGGCGCCTGCTCCAGGATCACGTGCGCGTTGGTGCCGCTGACGCCGAAGGCGGACACCGCCGCACGGCGCGGGCGGTCCAGGGCGGGCCACGGACGGGTCTCGGTGAGCAGCTCGACGGCGCCCCCGGACCAGTCCACCTCGGGGGTGGGCTCGGTGGCGTGCAGCGTGCGCGGGAGCTGTGCGTGCCGCAGCGCCGGCAGCAGCTTCAGGATGCCGGCCATGCCGGCCGCGGCCTGGGTGTGCCCGATGTTGGACTTCACGGAACCGAGGTGGAGCGGCTGGCCCGCGAGCCGGTCCTGGCCGTAGGTGGCCAGCAGCGCCTGCGCCTCGATCGGGTCGCCGAGTGCCGTCCCCGTACCGTGCGCCTCGACGGCGTCCACGTCCGAGGGGGCGAGGCCGGCGTCCGCCAGTGCCTGGCGGATCACCCGCTGCTGTGCGGGCCCGTTGGGCGCGCTCAGGCCGTTGGACGCGCCGTCCTGGTTGACGGCGCTGCCCCGTACGACGGCCAGGACGTCGTGGCCGCGGCGGCGGGCGTCCGAGAGGCGTTCCACCAGCACGGTGGCGACGCCCTCGCCCCAGCCGGTCCCGTCCGCGCCCGAACCGAACGCCTTGCAGCGTCCGTCCACGGCGAGACCGCGCTGCCGGGAGAACTCCACGAAGATGTCGGGGGTGGACATCACCGTCACGCCGCAGGCCAGCGCGAGGTCGCACTCGCCCGCGTGCAGCGCCTGGATGGCGAGGTGCAGTGCCACCAGCGAGGAGGAGCAGGCGGTGTCCACGGTCATCGCCGGGCCTTCGAGGCCCAGGGTGTAGGCGATGCGCCCGGACAGCACGCTGGAGGCGGTGCCGGTGAGCACGTGGCCCTCGACGTCCGCCGAGCCCAGGAGGGTGGCGTAGTCCTGGCCGTTGGTGCCGACGAACACGCCCGTGCGGCTGCCCGCGAGGGCCGTCGGGTCGATCCCGGCGCGCTCCAGGACCTCCCAGGAGGACTCCAGCAGGATCCGCTGCTGGGGGTCCATCGCCAGGGCCTCGCGCGGCGAGATCCCGAAGAAGGCCGCGTCGAAGCCGGCCACGTCGGAGAGGAAGCCTCCCTCGCGGACGTAGCTGGTGCCCGCCCGGCCCGGGTCGGGGCTGTAGAGCCCGTGGAGGTCCCAGCCGCGGTCCGACGGGAAGGGGCCGATGGCGTCCCGTCCGTCGAGGACGAGCTGCCACAGGTCCTCCGGGGAGCGGACGTCGCCCGGGAAGCGGCAGGCGGCCGCCACGATCACGATCGGGTCGTCGTGGTCGCGCACGGCGGCGGTGCGCTCCACGGATCCGGCGGAGGTCCCCTCGATGGTGGCGGCGAGGTGTTCGGCCAGCCGTTGCGGAGTGGGGTGGTCGAAGACCAGGGCGGGCGACAGCCGCCTCCCGGTGGCCGCGGCGAGCCGGTTGCGGAACTCGACGCCGATCAGCGAGTCGAAGCCGAGGTTGCGGAAGGTCCGGTCCTCCTGGATCCGGGCCGTGGCCGGCAGGCCCAGGACGGCGGCCGCCTCGGCGGCGACCAGCTGCGCGAGGGCGCGGTACAGCTCCTGCCCGCCGAGGCCGGCGAGCCGGCCCGCCGCGCCGTCCGCGCCGGCCCGGGCGCCGTCGTGCGGGGCGCGGCGGGCCCCGGGGACGCTGTCGAACAGCGTGGTGTGCCGGCCCGCGCCGGAGCCCGTGAAGCGCTCCCAGTCGATGTCGGCGACGGTCACGGCGCTCTCGCCGTCGTCGAGGACGCGTCGCAGTTCGGTCAGGGCGGCGGCCGGGTCGAGGGGGACCAGTCCGGTACGCGCCAGCTGGCGCCGCACGGCCTCCGTATCGGCGGCCATGCCGGCCCCGGCCCAGGAGCCCCAGGCCACCGAGGTGGCCGGCAGGCCGAGCTGGGCGCGGTGTACGGCGAGCGCGTCCAGGTAGGCGTTGGCGGCCGCGTAGTTGCCCTGTCCGGCCAGGCCCACGGTGCCCGCGAAGGAGGAGAACAGCACGAACGCGCGGAGGCCGAGGTCGCGGGTGAGCTCGTGCAGGTGCCGCGCCCCGTCCGCCTTGGGTCCGGCGACGGCGGAGAACCGGCCGGGGGTGAGCGAGTCGAGCACGCCGTCGTCCAGGACGCCCGCGGCGTGTACGACGGCGGTCAGGGGCCGGTCGGCGGGGATCGCGGAGAGGAGCCCCGCCAGCTGCTCCCGGTCGGTGACGTCGCAGGCGGCGACCGTCACGTCGGTGCCCCGTTCGCGCAGCTGCGCGACCAGTTCCCGGGCGCCTTCCGTGTCCGGGCCGCGCCTGCTGGTCAGCAGCACGTGGCGGGCGCCCCCGTCGGCGAGCCAGTGGGCGAGGTGGGAGCCGAGCGCGCCCGTGCCGCCGGTCACCAGGACGGTGCCGTCGACGCCGTCGATGCCGTCGATGCGGTCGACGCCGTCGGCGCCGTCGGCGCCGCCGGTGTGGCGCACCAGGCGCCGCGCGAAGAGGCCCGCGGTGCGGACGGCCACCTGGTCCTCGCCGGTGGCGCCGGACAGGGCCGCGCCCAGCCGGGTGCGGGCCCGCTCGTCCAGTACGGCGGGCAGGTCGGCGAGACCGCCCCAGCGCTCGGGCGCCTCCAGGGCCGCGACCCGGCCCATCCCCCACACCTGGGCCTGCTCCGGCGCGTCCAGCGCGTCGGAGGCGCTCACGGACACGGCGCCGCGGGTCAGGCACCACAGCCGGCTGTCGCCGCCCAGGTCGGCCATCGCCCCGAGCACCACGGCGGTGGCGGCCACGCCCGCGGCGGGCGTGCCGTCCAGGGCGAGCAGCGACACCACGCCGCCCGCGTCCTCGCCGAGCGCCGTGCGCAGCGCGTCCGCGATGCCGGTCCGGTCGGGTGCGCCCGCGTCGACCTCGATGACCGCGGGGTGGGCGCCGTGCTCGCGCAGCGTCCGCGCCACACCGTCCACGGTGGCCTCGTCGAGTCCGGCGGCGGGGACCACGAGGGCCCAGGTGCCGCTCGTCGCGGGGCGGGCGCCGTCCGGCACGGCCGTCCAGGCCGTGCGGTAGCGCAGCGAACCGGCCGTGGCCGGGTCACGGCCGGCCGCCGGGGCGAGCCAGTAGCGCTCGTGCTGGAAGGCGTAGGTGGGCAGGCCGGTGCGCCGGGCCCCGTACGGGGCGAACAGGGCGGGCCAGTCCACGGCCGCCCCGGCGGCGTGCAGGCGGCCGGCCGCGGTCACCGCGGCCCGGGCCTCGTCGTCGCCTCCCCGCAGGACGGGCACGGCGGTGACGTCCGCGTCGCGGCCCGCGTCCGCGAGGACCTCCTCGGCCATCGCCGTCAGCGGACCGCCGGGACCGAGTTCGAGCAGCTTGTCCACGCCGCGGCCCAGCGCCGTCGTGACGGCGCCGGCGAAGCGGACGGTCTCGCGGGCGTGGCGCACCCAGTAGGCGGGCGTGCGCAGTTCGTCGCCCGCGAGCGCGCCGGTCAGACCGGAGACGACGGGGATCCCCGGCCGGTGGAACTCCACCGAGGCGAGCACCTCGGCGAACTCCGCGAGCATGGGGTCCATCAGGGCGGAGTGGAAGGCGTGGCTGACGACGAGCCGCTTGGTGCGGCGTCCCCGCGCGGCGAAGTCCCGCACGAGCGCGTCCACGGCGTCCTCGTCGCCCGACAGCACGAGCGAGCGGGGTCCGTTGACGGCGGCGACGGACACCTCGGCGGGCAGCGGCGGCAGTTCGTCCTCGGTGGCCTGCACCGCGGCCATCGCGCCGCCCGTGGGCAGCGCCTGCATCAGGCGGCCGCGGGCCGCCACGACGCGGCAGGCGTCCGGCAGCGTCCACACACCGGCGACGTGGGCGGCCGCCAGCTCGCCGATCGAGTGGCCCAGCAGCACGTCCGGGCCGATGCCCCAGGAAGCGACCAGGTCGAACAGCGCCACTTCCAGGGCGAACAGCGCGGGCTGGGCCCACTCGGTCCGGTCCAGCGCATCGGGGTCGCCGAAGACGACGTCCTTCAGCGAACGTCCCAGCAGCGGGTCCAGTTCCGCGCACACCTCGTCGAACGAGGCGGCGAACACCGGCTGGTTCTCGTACAGTCCGCGCCCCATGCCGGGCCGCTGCGATCCCTGGCCGGTGAAGAGGAAGGCGGTCGACCCGCCCTCGCGGGCCACGGCGCGCACCACT
This sequence comes from Streptomyces sp. NPDC048507, assembly GCF_043199995.1. Lineage (NCBI taxonomy): Bacteria > Bacillati > Actinomycetota > Actinomycetes > Kitasatosporales > Streptomycetaceae > Streptomyces > Streptomyces sp. NPDC048507. The sequence goes on from NZ_JBICWZ010000005.1 coordinate 469,256, forward strand.
CCCGCGGCGCTCCCGCCCGTGGCGAGCGCGGCCAGCTGGGTCAGGAACTCGACGCGGTCCGTGGCCGTCAGCACCGCCCGGTGCTCCAGGCCGGCCCGGGTGACGGCCAGTGACAGGCCCACGTCCGCCGGACGCGGCTCCCGCGTCCGGACGTGCTCGGCCAGCCGGAGCGCCTGGTCCCGCAGCGCCGCCTCGGAACGGGCCGAGAGCACCCAGGGAACGGCGCCGGCCGGCCCGCCCGCGGGCTCGTCCCGCTCCGCCGTGACCCCCGCCTGCTCCAGGATCACGTGGGCGTTGGTGCCGCTGATGCCGAAGGAGGACACGCCGGCCCGGCGCGGCCGGCCCGGCGCGGGCCACTCGCGCGCCTCGGTCAGCAGCTCCACCGCGCCCGCGGACCAGTCCACGTGCGGCGAGGGCTCGTCGACGTGCAGGGTCCGGGGCAGCGTCCCGTGCTGCATGGCGAGCACGGACTTGATCACACCGGCGATGCCCGCGGCGGCCTGCGTGTGCCCGATGTTGGACTTGACGGAGCCGAGCATCAGCGGATGCACCCGGTCCTGGCCGTAGGTGGCCAGCAGCGCCTGCGCCTCGATCGGGTCGCCGAGCTTGGTGCCCGTACCGTGCGCCTCGACCACGTCCACGTCGGCGGCGGCCAGCCGGGCGTCGGCGAGCGCCTGCCGGATGACGCGCTGCTGCGCGAGGCCGTTGGGGGCGGTCAGGCCGTTGGACGCGCCGTCGGAGTTGACGGCGGAGCCGCGGACGACCGCCAGGACCCGGCGGCCGTCGCGCACGGCGTCGGAGAGGCGCTGGACGGCGAGCATGCCGACGCCCTCGCCCCAGCCGGTGCCGTCGGCGGCGGCCGAGAAGGCCTTGCACCGGCCGTCGCCGGCCAGACCGCCCTGGCGGGAGAACTCCACGAACGCTCCGGGGGTGGCCATCACGGTCACACCGCCCACCAGCGCGAGGTCGCAGTCGCCGTCGCGCAGGGCCCGCACGCCGAGGTGCAGCGCCACCAGCGAGGACGAGCAGGCCGTGTCCACGGTCAGCGCGGGGCCTTCGAGCCCCAGCACGTAGGCGATGCGCCCGGACAGCACGCTCGGCGCCGTACCGGTCATGACGTGGCCGTCGGACTGCGAACTCTCGTGCAGCCGGGGGCCGTACTCCGAGGGGCTCGCGCCGACGAACACGGCGGTGCGGCTGCCGCGCAGGGACAGCGCGTCCACACCGGCCCGCTCCAGCGCCTCCCACGAGGTCTCCAGCAGCAGCCGCTGCTGGGGGTCCATCGCGAGGGCCTCGCGCGGCGAGATCCCGAAGAAGGAGGCGTCGAATCCGGCGGCGTCCGCGAGGAAGCCTCCCTCGCCGGCGAATCCGGCGGGCAGTTCCCAGCCGCGGTCGGCGGGCAGCGGCGAGATGGCGTCGCCCTCGGCGGACACGAACCGCCAGAGCTCCTCGGGCGAGTCGACGCCGCCCGGGAACCGGCAGCTCATGCCGACGATCACGACCGGGTCCTCATCCGCGTCCCGGGAAACGGCCCGCTCCTCGGACACGGCCGCCTTCGGCCCGTCCTCCTGCAGCCGCCGGGCGAGGGCGTCCGGCGTGGGGTGGTCGAACAGCAGCGTGGTCGGGATGCGGCGGCCGGTCGCCTGCGTCAGGCGCTCGCCGAGCTCGGCCAGCATCAGGGAGCTGAAACCCAGCTCCTTGAAGGCGGAGTTCATCGGAACGTCGTCGGCGGACGCGTGGCCGAGCACCAGGGCCGTGACGGCCCGCACGAGCTCCGCCGCCGTGGGCCCGGACTGCGGCCCGTCCGCCGGCGCGGCGGCCCCGGGGGCCGGCTCCGGGGTCCGGGCGCCCCGGCCCGGCACGGCGCGGGCGGCGCCGGAGGCGGCCCGCTGCGCCCCGTCCGCCAGCCAGTGGCGCCTGCGCTGGAAGGCGTACGTGGGCAGCGCGGCCCGGCGGGCGCCGGCCTCGGTGGCCAGCCGCGCCCAGTCCATCGGGACCCCGCGGACGTACAGCGCCGCGAGCGCGGCGAGCACCGCTTCCGGCTCCGGGCGGTTGCGGCCCCGCAGCAGGGGGACGCACACGGCTTCGGCTCCGCGCAGGCAGTCCCGGGTCATGGCCGACAGCACGCCGTCGGGGCCGAGTTCGAGGATCGTGGTGACGCCCTGGTCCTCGAGGAAGCGGGCCCCGTCGAGGAAGCGCACCGCGCCGCGCACGTGCCGCACCCAGTAGTCCGGGGAGCCGGCCTCTTCCGCGGTGAGCAGCCGTCCGGTCTCGTTGGAGACGATCGCGATGCGCGGGGCCCGGAAGGTCAGACCGGCCGCGACGGCGCGGAACTCGGCGAGCATCCCGTCCATGTGCGGGGAGTGGGAGGCGTGACTGATCCGCAGCCGCTTCGTCTTGCGTCCGCGCTCCTGCCAGTGGGCGGCGACGTCGAGGACGGCGTCCTCGTCACCCGAGATCACCGTGGAGAGCGGTCCGTTGAGGGCTGCGATGGCGACCCGGCCGCCGTCGCCGAGGAGGGGCCGGATTTCCGCCTCGCTCGCCTGGACGGACACCATCGCGCCGTGCGACGGCTGGGCCTGCATCAGCCGGCCGCGCGCCGCGACGAGCGTGCACGCGTCCTCCAGGGACAGGACGCCCGCGACGTGGGCGGCGGCCAGTTCGCCGGCGGAGTGTCCGAGCAGCAGCTGCGGGGTGAGACCGCAGTGTTCGACGAGCCGGAACAGGGCGACTTCGACGGCGAACAGCGCCGGCTGGGTGAACTCCGTCCGGTCCAGCAGGGCCGCCTCGGGCGAGCCTTCCTCGGCGAACAGCACGTCGCGCAGGGGCAGCCGCAGGTGCGGGTCCATGGCGGCGCACACCTCGTCGAGGGCCGCCGCGTACTCCGGGGAGGCCTGGTGGAGCGAGGCCGTCATACCGGGCCGCTGGCCGCCTTGTCCGGGGAGGACGAAGGCCAGGGAGCCGTTGGACACCGAGCCGCGCACGGCGTCGGGGTCCAGCGAGCCGTCGGCGAGGCGGCCCAGGGCGGCCACGGCCTCGTCCGGTCCGGCGGCGAGCAGCACCGCGCGGTGGGCGAAGGCCGTCCGGCTGGTGGCCAGGGCGTGGGCGACGTCCCGCAGCGGCCGGCCGGGGCGGGCTTCGAGGTGTGCGCGGAGCGTGCGTGCCTGGGCGCGCAGCGCCTGCTCGTCCCGGCCCGAGACGAGCAGCGGGAAGGGCGTCGCGGAGGGCCGGACGCCGGGCCCGGCCGGCGTCGCGGCGGCGCCGTCCCATTCGGTGAGCACGGCATGGCAGTTGGTGCCGCCCATGCCGAAGGAGCTCACGCCCACGACGAAGCGGCCGGCCCGCTCGGGCCAGGCCGTGAGTGCGGTGCTGACCCGGATGCCCAGCTCGGCCGGCGCGATGGCCGGGTTCGGGGACTCGTAGTGGAGGCTGGCGGGGATCTCGCGGTGGCGCGCGGCCAGCACGCCCTTGAGGAATCCGGCGATGCCGGCGGCGCCTTCGAGGTGACCGATGTTGGTCTTCACCGAGCCGACGAGCAGCGGCCGGTCGTCCGGACGGCCCGCGCCGAAGACGGCGCCGACGGCGGCGGCCTCCACGGGGTCCCCGGTAGGGGTTCCCGTACCGTGCAGCTCCACGTACGCGACGTCGGCGGGGGCGATCCCGGCCTGCTCGTACGCGGCGGCGATCACCGCCTCCTGGGCGCCGCGCTCCGGGACCGTGAGCCCCTCACCGCCGCCGTCGTTGTTCACGGCGCTGCCGGCCAGCAGGCAGTAGACGTCGTCGCCGGCCGCGACCGCGTCGGAGAGGGTCTTGAGCACGACGAGACCGCCGCCCTCGCCGCGCACGTAGCCGTTGGCCCGCGCGTCGAAGGTGTAGCAGCGGCCGTCCGGGGACAGGGCCCCGAACCGCTCGACGGCGGCGGTGCTGTGCTCGGCGAGGATCAGGTTCACACCGCCGGCCAGGGCGACGGAGCACTCGCCGCGCCGCAGGCTCTCGGCGGCCAGGTGCACGGCGACCAGGGACGAGGACTGGCCGGAGTCCACGGTGAAGCTGGGTCCGCGCAGGCCCAGGGCGTAGGAGACCCGGTTGGCGATCAGGGCACGGCTCAGGCCGGTGGTGGTCTCCGGGGTGAGCGCCTCGTCGCCGCCGGCCCGGACCAGCGCGGCGTAGTCGTCGGCGATCGCGCCGACGAACACGCCGGTCCGGCTGCCGCGGAGGCGGCCGGGCACGATGCCCGCGTCCTCCAGTGCCTCCCACCCGAGCTCCAGGGTGAGCCGCTGCTGGGGGTCCATCGCGGCGGCCTCGCGCGGCGAGATGCCGAAGAATCCGGCGTCGAAGGTGTCGACGGACTCCAGGAACCCGCCCCGTCCGGGTGCGTAGGGCCGCTCCGGCGGCGCGGCGCTCACCGCGTCCGCGCCGCCCCGCAGGAGGCTCAGCAGTTCGTCCGGGCCGGCGGCTCCCGGCAGCCTGCACGAGATCCCCACCACCGCGATGGGTTCGGAAGATCGTGCCTGGAGTTCAGCGGCCTTTGACTCGGACCGACCCGCCATGTGCTTCCCTTTACGTCACGAGGATCACGCGAAGCGCGCTCGAAGCGGCACGTGGCCGCAGTCCATTGCGAATATCCGGCCGGGCCGCCCCTAGCCCCAACCACTAGCCGACCCCTTAGCTCCGACCCCGACCCCGACCACCGTCGCCGCGGTCCCGGTCCCGGTCCCGGTCCCGGCCTCCGCCCCGGCCGGCCCGTGCGGGGGGCGCGCCGTACCGGGCGGAGGGCGCATCAGGACGTCCGGGCCAGCCGTTCGGTCCCGCTGTCCGCGTGCGTCCCCACGAACAGATCACCGAGCTCGGCCCGGCTGCGCACCCCGAGCTTCCGGTACACACGTGTGAGGTGCTGTTCGACGGTGCTCTTGGTGATGAACAGCTTGCGGCCGATCTCCCGGTTGGAGTGGCCGACCGCCGCCAGGGCCGTGACCCTGCGTTCGGCGGCGGTCAGGTTCGCCGAACCCTCGTCCTCGCCCTCGGCGCCTTCGAACCCGTGGTCCCCCTCGGACGCCTCGTCGCGGAACAGCCGGCGAAACAGCGCGTCCGCTCCGCAGTTGTCGGCCACGGTCCTGGCGTGGCGGGCCGCCATCCGGGCCTTCGCGGGCGCGCCGAGCGCATGCAGGGCCTGACTGCGGTCGGCCAGCGAGCGGATGAGCTCGACCTGGCTCCCGCAGGCCTCCAGCAGGTTGATCGACTCCCTGAGCAGGGCGGGCCGCTGATCCGGTGCGCTGGTGGCCGCCAGCAGCCGCAGGGACACCCCGCGAGCCCGGTGCGTGCTTCCGCCGGGCCGGGCCAGCTGTTCCCGTACGAGGGTCCGCGCCTCCGCGGGGCTGCCCAGCGCGAGGTGGGCCTGCGCCGCCGAAGTCCGCCACGGGAGGAAGGCCGGCGTGTCCGCGCCCCACTCCTTGGCGAGCTCGCCAGAGGTCAGGAAGTCGTCCAGGGCGGCGTCCGGGCGGTCGACGGCGAGGTGGTAGTGGCCCCGGGCGTGGGTGTACAGCAGCCCGTGACGGGTTTCGAACATCCCCTCGGGAACGCTCTGGTTCAGCCAGGCTCCGGCCTCCCCGGTCATTCCGGTCGCGGTGGTGGCCAGCACCAGAGAGGCCAGCGGGCTGCCGACGGCCATGCCCCAGCCGGGCAGCGAGATGGCCGACAGGGCGGCCCGCCCGTACGCCTCCGCGGCCGGAAGCATGCCCTGCCGCAGCGCGATCTCCGCCCGGACGCCGGACAGGATCGCCACGAGGGTGCCCTTCGACCGGGTGCCGGCCTGCTGGAGCAGCACGTCGCACCAGAACCGCGCCCGGTCCGGACGGTCCGCGTAGACCAGCGTCAGGAGCGCGGCCTCCAGCGCCTCGACGACCGTCTGGTGGGAGCGGCAGCCCCGCAGGATCTCCTCCGCCATGGCGACGGTCTGGTCGTCGGGCCCCTCGGCCAGGACCGTGCCGAGCAGTTCGACGGCGTACGAGGAGGGGCTCACCTGCCGGGGCTGCGGACCGCGCCGCGCCGCGGGGCGCGCCGGACCGGGAACGTCAGCGGCGAGCGGCGGGCAGGTGTGCCGCAACCAGCGTCGGACGAAGTGGAGTTCGTCCTCCATCCGGGGATCGTCGGCGTAGGGCGCTTCGGACAGGGCGGCGATGCTCTCCTGCGCCTCGCGGAACTGGCCGTGCCAGGCGAGGTGTTTGACGGCCGAGGCGGCGTCGGCGCCCTTGAGGTGCCCGGCGTTGAGGGCGCCGACGAGCGGGTCGAGCCACGGAACCACCAGCCGGGGATCGATCTGCCAGCCCGTCTTCACGCGCGCCATGACGACGGCGGCCCGTTCCCGCTCGGTCGTCGCGCTCTGCCCGGCCAGCCGCAGGCAGTCGAGGCTCAGTTCCTCCTGCCCTTCCTCCATCGCCTTCTCGGCCGCCGCCAGCAGGGTGCGGCCCGCCCAGGGTTCGGTGACCGAGGCGGCGAGCAGGTGATGCGCCACCACGGTCGCGGGCGCGCCGTCGTCGTGCAGCAGCCTGGCCGCGCGGCGGCGCAGGTTCGCCTTGGTGACGGCGTCCACGTGCTCCAGGATCGCCTTGCCGACGACGGCGTCGCGGAAGGTGCCGCCCTCCAGGAGCCCCGCCGTGTCCAGTGCCGTCATGACCTGGTCGACCGCGTCGGCGCCCCGGCCGACCAGGCAGGCCACCAGGGTGGGCGTCGCCGATTCCCCGAGCAGGGCAAATCCGCAGGCTATGTCGAAGAGTTCGGCCTCGTCACGGTAGGCCCAGGCGAGGGCCGCCTTGGTGAACGCGGTGCTCGCCACGGCCCTGGACGGCTGCCGCGGGTCCAGGCGGCGTGCGTCGCGGCAGTCGGCCAGCAGGGCGTGCACGAGCAGCGGATTGCCCCCGCTGACGGCATGGAAGTCCGCCACCAGCCCCGGCGACCCGACGGTGTCGACATGCTGTTCGATCACCCCTGCGATGCCGTCCCGCGACAGGGGCAGCAGGCGCACCTGCCGGACCTGGGGATGGCGCAGCAGCTCCGCGTGGAAGGCCGGAGGCAGCGTGTGGGGGCCCGTGGACTCGGTGAGCACCATCATGACCGGCGCGGAGCGCAGTCGGCGGACCAGGTAGAGCAGGCAGCGCAGGGAGGCGGCGTCGGCGAGCTGCGCGTCGTCCACCCCGATCACGACGGGCCGCAGGCGGCTCTCCCGGCACATCGCGGCGAAGAGCCGGTCCTCGAACTCGGCGGCCCCCTCACGGGTGCGCGTGGCGGCGCGCAGGTGCTCGTCCTCGTCCTCGTTCGAGCCGAGGAACAGCTCCCTGATGACCGCGAGGTCGCCGCCCGTCCCCGAGAGCGCTCCCGACGCTCTGAACACCTGAGCGCCGGCATCGGCGGCACGCAGCAGGAAGGCGTCGAGAAGTGCCGTCTTGCCGACCCCGGGGCCCCCGCCGAGGAGGATGACACCGCCCTCCCCCCGCTGGACCCCCGCCAGTACGTCCGTCAGGAGATCCATTTCCTCGTCACGCTCGAAAAGCTCCGAGACAACTCCGCCAGCCACAATCCCCACCGCTTTTCCCTGCCGCTTGAGAATCACTTGAGGATCACTTTGTTTTGAATACGGATCCACTGGAATCGACCCTACTGAGCCCTCCCCCTGACCCCAACCCCTACCTTCTCTCCCCCGCCCTCTAGCCCACGGGGCAGCCATTTCGTCAAGGCCGCACACCCCCTACGCAAACCCTCGCAACCCCCTGCCCGCAGCTCGGCGGGGGGCGATGAGGGGTGGGGTGGCTAAATGCCGCTGCCCGCCCCTACGGGAGGGGCGGGCAGCGGCATGCGCCGGACGTGGGCGTCACACCTCGACGGAGGTTTCGAGATCCAGCGGTAATTCTTCCCGTCCGGCGACGCGAAGTTTCCGGTACACGCGGGTGAGGTGCTGCTCGACCGTGCTCTTCGTTATGAACAGACGCACGGAGATCTCACGGTTCGTATAGCCGTTGGCGGCGAGCGCCGCGACCTTGCGCTCCGAATCGCTGAGCTCCTGGCGGGGCCCGGCGGCGGGCCCGCCGGGGCGGTCTGCGGCCACCTCGTCCGGCGCCCCCTCATCCGGCTCCGCCTCGGCCTGCGCCTCCGCTTCCTCCGGGGGGACCGGCAGCGCCCCGGCGCAGGCGAGGTGGATCCGCTTCGATGCCTCCGGCGCGCTTCCGCCCTCGTCACGGTGCAGCAGGGAACGCGCCCCGCACTCCTTCGCGAGACGTGTCGCCCGCCGCCGGGAGACGACGGCCCGGCGGCTCTCGCCCGCTTCCTCGTGGGCGTCGGCGAGGTCGAACAGGACCCGGGCGACAGCCAGCCGGTCCCCGGACCTGCGCAGTTCGGTGAGCGCCTCGCCGAGCAGCGCCACGCGTCCGTGCTGGTCCGCCGCGAGGGCCCGCATCCGCAGCGAGATCCCGCGGACCCGGGGCGAGCCGTTCTCGGCCATGGCCAACTGCTCGGTGGCCAGACGCAGCGCTTCCTCGCGTTCACCCAGCCGCAGCATGGCCTCGGCCGCGTCCGTGCGCCAGGGCAACAGGCCGGGCCGGTCCAGTCCCCAGAGCCCGGCGAGCCGCCCTGCGGCGTTGAAGTCCCGCAGAGCCGAGTGGTACCGGTGGTTGGCCAGGTGGTAGAGGCCGCGCGCCCGCCGGTAGACCAGCCAGTGCACGCTGCCGGCCAGCGACCGCGCCGTCGGCCGGCTGAGGCAGCGAGCCGCCTCGTCCAGATCGCCCTGGGCGATCTTGACCACCACGAGGTGGGCGACCACGGCTCCCTCGCTGGTGGACCGGTGCCGCTGCGGCAGTGCGCTCAGACAGTCCCGGAGCCCTTTCTCCGCCGCCGCGAGGTCACCCCTGTGCAGGCTGGCCTCGGCGCGCAGGGCCGCGAAGGACGCCTCCCACCCCGGCGCGTCCCGATGGGCCGATCTCCGCGTGAAGGTGTCGCACCAGTGCACGACGCGGTCGACGGCCCCGTTGTGGAGCAGGGACTGCATCGCCCCGAGCAGCGGGTAGAACGTGAAGTCCATCAGCGGGGTGATCTCCAGCAGCCCCTCGGCGCCGGCGACGTACTGCTCCAGTTCCCGGGGCCGCTGCGTTCCCCACGACGCGGCCGGCCTCCTGCCCCACAGGCGTCCCTGGGCCCTCGGCGGCACCGCCCCGCAGTCCGGAGGGTCCTCCTGCGCGCCGGTGTCCGGTGACGATGCGGCCAACGGCCACGGTGCCGGTTCGCCCCCGCGGTCCCAGGCGCCGCAGATCTCGTCCTCGGCCGTACCGGCGCCGTCGGGCTCGCCGTCGCCCGGCGCGGTGCGCTCGATGATGTCGCGCGCCTGCTCCAGCCAGCCGTGGGCGAGGAGCAGCTCGACGAACGACCCGACGGTCTCGTCCGGCACCGGGCAGAGCCGCAGCGTCTCCGAGACCTCCGCGAGGTGGAGTTCGGCGGTCGCGGCACTGATGCGCTGCGCGATGAGGGCGAGCCTGATCCGGATCTCGATGCGGCGCGTGGGGTCCTCGCAGGCGGCGTGGGCGAGCTCCAGGTACGAAACCGCCTGCTTGACGTGGTCGTCGAGCAGGGCCTGTTCGGCCGCTTCCCGCAGGACCCCCACCCCCCAGACGCCGTCGGCCCGCCCGGCTTGCACGAGGTGCTCGGCCGTGGCGCACGGCGGAGCACCACGGGCGTGCAGCAGTTCGGCCGCGCGCGAGTGGAGTTCGTGGCGGCGGGCGGGGTCCAGTGCGTTGAGGACGGTGTCCCGGGCGTGTGGGCTGCGGAAGGCCCGTCCCTCGACGATCCCCGACTCGGCGAGGGCGTTCAGGGTCTCGGTCAGCTGCCCCGGGGAGAGTGCCAGCAGATCGGCCAGCAGGTCGCCGTGGGCCGGGCCGCCGAGGACCGCCAGGCCGGTCGCCACCTTGCGGCTGAGCTCGCCGCCGCGTTCCAGACAGACCAGCAGGGCGTCCCGGTAGCTCTGACCGGTGCGGAGCTCGGTGAGCGGCCGGTTCGCACCCGGACCGGCATGGGCGCGGTGGTCCTCCATCAGGGCACGCAGGAGCAGCGGGTTGCCGCCGCTGAGCGCGACGTAGCGGTCGACCGTGTGCGCTTCCTGCCGTCCGGGCCACGCCTCGGCCAGCAGGCCGAGCACGGCGCCGCGGTCGAGGCGCGGCAGCCGGACGCGGGTGAAGTTCGGCTGCCGCAGGAGCTCTGCGCCGAACCCGATTTCCTGGCGTCCGCAGGTGGCCGGGGACCGGGTGAACAGCATCATGAGCGGGGCCGTGCGGCAATGCCGGGCCAGGTGGAGCAACTGACGCAGGGACTCCCGGTCGCCGTGCTGGACGTCGTCGACGGCCAGCACCACGGGGGTCGTCCGGGAGAGTTCCCGAAGCGAGGCGCAGAATTCACGCTGGAGTTCGTAGCGTTCGCTGTCGCGGCGGATCTGCTCGCACGCGGCGTCGTCCTGCTCCGTCGAGGGGCCGCCGCTCAGCGCACGGAAACGCGGCGCGAGCATGTCGTAGAAAGGGCTTCCGTCAACGATGTTCCGCAGCAGGCTCAACGGGACCTCGGACTCGTGCGGAACCGCGACCGTTTGCAGGACGACCGCTCCGGCAGATTCCGCATGCTCGGCCAGCGCCGCCATGACCGCGCTTTTCCCGCAGCCCGGAGCCGCTTCGACCAGGATAGTCGCGGACCTTCCGGATGAACACAATGCAGAATAGACAGAAACAAGCAGTTTCATTTCTTCGGTTCGACCGAAAAGCACCATGCAGAAAAGACACCCCCGCAGTCGAGTTGCCCGGGCCACCCCCGCGTGACAGGACACTCGGACCGAGCGCCGGAAGGGTCTGAAGACGCCCTTCCGCATGCTCGAACCCAATGCCAGACAACATCAACTTCAAGGCAGTGTCAACCAAGCCCTAAGGGGCCATCAAGCCTGCTCCACCTTCTCGAACTCGCCACCTCACGGGCAGAAATCAGCCACGGCCGACGGATCTCCGCCGCACTCGATTTCCCCTTATTGAACTGACAACCAAAACTCCGTCTCATAAGCCCGCCCGGTCCGTGAGACGCCTTCCGGGCGGTCGCGGGCGTCAGGACACCGAGGAAGCGACCGCGGAGATCGCCTCGATGATCCGTCCCGCCTGCTGGTTCAGATAGAAATGGCCGCCGGGGTAGGTCTGGAGCTCGAACGGTCCGCAGGTGTGTTCTTCCCAAGCCCGGGCCTCGTCCAGGGAAACCTTCGGATCGTCCACGCCGAAGTGCGCCTGGATCGGGGCCCGCAGTTTCGGTCCCGGCTCGTAGCGGTAGCTCTCGGCCGCCTTGTAGTCGCTGCGAATGGCCGGAAGGACCATCCTCAGGATCTCCTCGTCGGCCAGCACAGCCGCCTGGGTGCCGCTCAGCGACTGGATCTCCCTGATGAGGTCGTCGTCGGAGCGGAGGTGGACGCGCTCGTCGCGGTGACGTGAGGGGGCACGCCGGCCCGAGGCGAAGACGCTGAGCGGCACGATGCCCTTGGCCTCCAGTCGCAGGGCGACCTCGAAGGCGAGCGTGGCTCCCATGCTGTGGCCGAAAATGATGATCGGCCGGTCCGCCCAGGACAGCAGCGAGTCCGTCACGGCGTCCGCGAGTTCCGCGATGTTGTCGATGCCGGGCTCGTCACGGCGGTCCTGGCGGCCGGGGTACTGCACGGCCAGGACGTCGAGCGCGGGCGAGAGCGCCTTGGACACCGGGAGGAAGTAGGGAGCGGAGCCGCCCGCATGGGGGAGGCAGACCAGCCGCACCTTCGCTCCGGGAGCGGGGTGGAACTGCCGCATCCACAGATTCCTGTCGACGCCGTTCGAGGTCATGGCAGTTCCCTTCGTCATACGGGTCCGGGGCACCGGCCGTCGGCCGCACCACCACCGCCGTCCCACCTGGTGGCGATCCTTTGCGCATCCCCCGACGACGACAACCCCTGATCGCCGACCCGCCCACCCCTAGGTTCCGGCACGACGACGGGCGGGGCGGCCCCACCGGACACCCCGCCCGGCGGGCCTAGGGGGCCGGTTAGGGGTTTCCCCGAGCAGTGGGATGGATCACTCTGGGACGGATCACTCTGGGGCGGTGAGGTCGCCGATGCCAGGTCCGACCGACACCGAGGAGGGCAGAGGGACATGCGTGAGAACCACCGCCTCCCGCTCCCCGGCGCGGGCCTTCCCCCCGCCCATGACGGCAGGCTGATGGCCATCAGCGACCTGCACGTGCGCCACGAGCGCAACCGGGACATCGTCAGCGGCCTGCGGGCCGGCTCCCCGGCGGACTGGCTCATCGTGGCCGGGGACGTCGGGGAGACCGTCTCCGACATCGAGAGTTCCCTGGCCCTGCTGCGGGAGCGGTTCGCCCGGGTGGTCTGGACACCGGGCAACCACGAACTGTGGACCGATCCCGGCGACCCGGTACAGCTGCGCGGCGAGGAGAAGTACCACCACCTCGTCGACATCTGCCGCCGGCTGGACGTGATCACGCCGGAGGACCCCTTCCCGGTGTTCCACGGAGAGGGCGGACCGGCCGTCGTCGCCCCTCTCTTCGTCCTGTACGACTACAGCTTCCGCCCGGCCGGCGCCCATTCGAAGGAACACGCGCTGCGGCTGGCGGACGAAGCCGGTGTCGTCTGCACCGACGAGTTCCTCCTGCACCCCGACCCGTACCCGACCCGAGAAGCCTGGTGCCGCGCGCGGCTGGCCGTCACCCGCGACCGCCTCGACGCGCTACCGCCCGACCTGCCCACCGTCCTGGTCAACCACTTCCCCCTGGTCCGCGACCCCACGAGGGTCCTGCGGTACCCGGAGTTCGCCCTGTGGTGCGGAACGACCGGAACCGCCGACTGGCACCGCGCCTACCGCGCGGCCGCCGTGGTCTACGGCCACCTGCACATCCCCCGCACCATCCACTGCGACGGCGTCCCGCACCACGAGGTGTCCCTCGGCTACCCGCGGGAGTGGGAACGGCGCCCGACACCTCCGGGGCGGCCGGTCCAGATCCTGGGGAACGCCTCCGCGGTGGCCGCCGCCCGCAGCTGGTAGCGCACGGCCCGAGCCCGTGGCGGGGCGGGGCGGGGACGAGAAAAAAGGGAATCATGATCGAAGAAGTCCTGCCCTCCCACGTCCACGCCTTCGAGGCGTTCGACCACGTGCCGCTCTCCTCCCTGCACCCCCAGGAGGCGGCCCTCGTGGCCAGGTCGGTCGAGCGCCGCCGCCTCGAATTCGCCACCGCCCGGCACTGCGCCCACCAGGCGCTCGACGCCCTGGGCGCACCCTGGGCCCCCCTGCTCGCCACCCCCCGCGGGCTCCCCGTCTGGCCCGGCGGGGTGCGCGGCGCGATCACCCACACGACCGGGTACCACGCGGCCGCCGTGGCCCACGGATCCCGGGTCGCGGCCCTCGGCATCGACGCGGAACCCGACCGGCCGCTCCCCAGGGGCGTGCTGGCGAGCATCGCCCTGCCGCAGGAAATCACCCAGGTCGGCGAACTCGCCGCCCGGCATCCCTCCCTCAACTGGGACAAACTGCTCTTCAGTGCCAAGGAAAGCGTCTACAAGGCGTGGTTCCCGCAGACATCGCTCGCGCTGTCGTTCGAGGACGCCTTGATCCGGATCGACCCGGTCCGCCGCACCTTCTCCGCCCGCGTGCTCCCACCCGCCCTGGTCCGCGCCCACCCCGGCCTCAGTTCCTTCGCCGGCCGCTGGACCGCCCGCGCGGGCACCGTCCTCACCGCGATCACCGTGGACGCCGCCCCCGCCACCGGCGGGGAGGCCGCGGGCCGCCATCCCGACCCGGTGGCGCTCCGGCGCCCCCCATCACATCCGTGAGGAGCACATGACGTCCGGCATCTCCCCCGGCGCGGAACGGACCCCCCGGTTCAGCACCTCGGTGTCCGCCAACACCCGTCTGCGAGAGCTGGTCGACCGCGGCGCGCGCGTCCTGCCGCTGCTCGTGGACCGCCCCACCGAATCGGGGCTCGACTCCGACGCTCCGTTCGCCTTCGGCCACGTGGGCCGCGCCGGGGTCGCCGTCGACTCCATCGACGACATGCGGGTGCTGCTCAGCGGCATCCCGCTGGACCGGGTCTCCCTCTCCCTGGAAGTGGACGCCGCGGCCGCGCCCCTGATCCTGCTCTACGAGCTCGTCGCCGAGGAGCACGGCGTTCCCGCCGCGCGGCTGCGCGGATCGGTCCGGGGCGACGTGCTCAAGGAATTCATCGCCCCCGGCGGGACCTGCCTCTTCCCGCCCGCCCCGTCCATGCGCCTGACCCGGGACGTCCTGCGGTACTGCCGGACCTCCCTGCCCCGCTGGAACGTCCTGTCCGTGTGCGGTCACGACCTGGCCGAAGCCGGCGCGGATCCGGCCCAAGAGGTCGCGTTCACCCTCGCCAACGGCATCGCCTACGTCCGTACGGCGGTCTCCGCGGGCATGAACGCGGACACCTTCGTCCCGGGGCTCACCTTCTGCCTCTCCGACGGTGACAGCCAGAGCGAGGTCCTGGCCAAGTTCCGGGCCGCGCGCCGGATCTGGACCCGGGCCATGAACGAGCAGTTCGGCCCCGACCGGGCCGGCCGCACCGTGCTGCGCCTGGGCGGCCCCGCGCCGCGGATCACCCCGTCGCCCGGCGGCGGCCGGCCGTGGCGGCGCGCCGATGCCTCCCGGGAGATCGAGGCGGCGGCGGTCGCGCTGATGGACAGCATCGAGCGGCTGGGCGGCGCCGTCCGGGCCGTCGAGCGCCGGTTCCAGAGGACCGTCCTGCCCCGGGAGGGCCGGCCGCCCGGCCCGTACGGCGGCCAGGCGCCCTGCCCCGAGGCCCGTGCGGCCCACCGGGGCCAGGGGGAACGGCTGGCGAAGCTGCGGGCCTGGCGCGTGCAGTCCTCGGTGGACGACGCCCTGGCCCGGCTGGAGGAGGCCGCGCGCGGCAACGACAACGTCATGTTCCCGATGCGGTCGGCCCTGGCGGCCAGTGCCACGGTGGGCGAGATCTGCCGCACCCTGCGCGGGGTGTGGGGCACCTACCCGCCCCGGGGCGCCCACCCCTGACGGCCCCACCCTGACGGCCCGCCCCGGGCGCCGGCCCCACCGGGGCGGCGGCCCGGACCCGGGCTCAGGTGCGCTCCCGCTCCTTCGTGCCGGTCCCGCCGCCCCCGCGGCGGGACAGCTCGGACAGCGCGGTGGAGCCGTTCAGCCCGTACGAGGCCGCGGTGCGCACGGCCTCGCCCTCGGCCGGCGCCGCCCCGGAGGGCACCGGGGCGGTCCGGGCGGCCACCTCGCGGCGCACCGGCGCCGCGCGCCGGTAGCGCGGCGGGACGAGCGCCTCGGCCCAGCGCGGGGTCCGCGGGGTGAACCGGGGCAGCAGGAGCAGGACCAGGCCCAGCCCGCTCAGCGAGGCGATGGCGAGGACGATCCACATCGAGGTGGAGTTCACCGAGTAGGCCACCGCGCCGAAGGCGATCAGCCCGGACCAGAAGTACATGATCAGTACGGCACGGCTGTGCGAGTGCCCGAGTTCCAGCAGCCGGTGGTGCAGGTGCCCGCGGTCGGCGGCGAAGGGCGACTGGCCCTTCCAGGTGCGCCGCACGATCGCCAGGACGAGGTCGGCGACCGGGATCGCGACGATGCTCAGCGGCAGCACCAGCGGGATGAAGGCGGGCAGCATCGCGTGCGTCGCGTTGCGCTCACCGCCCGCGAAGAGCGCCATCGTGTCCGGGTCCACCTGGCCGGTGATGGAAATGGTCGAGGCGGCCAGGACCAGGCCGATCAGCATCGACCCGGAATCGCCCATGAAGATCCGCGCGGGATGCATGTTGTGCGGCAGGAAGCCCAGGCACATGCCCATCAGGATGGCGGCGAACAGCGTCGCCGGGGCGGCCGCCTCGATGCCGTAGCCGAACCAGATCCGGTACCCGTAGAGGAAGAACGCCGTCGACGCGATGCAGACCATGCCGGCCGCCAGACCGTCCAGTCCGTCCACGAAGTTCACCGCGTTGATGGTGATCACGACGAGGGCGACGGTGAGCAGGTTGCCCTGCCACTGGGTGAGCGCGACCGTCCCGATGCCGGGGACCGGGATCCACAGGATGGTCAGGCCCTGCATCACCATCACGCCGGCCGCGATCATCT
Source organism: Streptomyces sp. NPDC048507 (assembly GCF_043199995.1). Taxonomy (NCBI): domain Bacteria; kingdom Bacillati; phylum Actinomycetota; class Actinomycetes; order Kitasatosporales; family Streptomycetaceae; genus Streptomyces; species Streptomyces sp. NPDC048507. The sequence continues at coordinate 485,425 of NZ_JBICWZ010000005.1, forward strand.
GCGCGCCCAGCTTGATCAGGGCGTCGATCTCGAACTTGTCGTCCAGTACGCCGACCAGCCAGATCAGCGCCGCGCCGGAGAGCAGGGCCCGTGGTTCGTTCGACAGCTCGAAGACGCCGTTGAGGTTGCGCAGGTGGTCGGCGACCAGCAGGCCCGCGCACAGACCGCCGAACATGGCGATGCCGCCGAGCCGCGGAGTCGGTTCCCGGTGCACGTCGCGGGCACGGATCTCCGGCATCGCCCCGGCCGCGATCGCGAACTTCCGCACGGGCCCGGTCAGCAGGTAGGTCACCGCGACCGTGACGCAAAGCGTCAGCAGATATTCACGCACGGGCTGCCCCAGATGTATCGCCGGCCATCTCAGCCCCACACATTAGCCGTGATGTCATCGCTCAAGAGGACGCGCGGTTACCCCGTGCCGGTTGCGGTACGCCCCCCGTGCCCCATTAATCCCCGTACGGGGGAAATTCCCGGGTGAGCTCGCCGACCTCCTTGCGGGTGGCCGCCGCCCCGCCGGCCAGCGCGGCCGTGAACAGCTCCGCGATCCGGGCCATCTCCCGCTCCCCCATGCCCTGCGTGGTCACCGCCGCCGTGCCCAGACGGATCCCGCGCTGGTCCCCGTACGGCAGGGCGCAGGTGTCCAGGACGATCCCGGCGGCCGCGAGCCGGCCTCGGGCGGTGGGCCCGTCCAGACCGAACCGGGCCGGGTCCGCGCTGATCAGGTGGGTGTCGGTGCCCCCCGTGGTCACCGCGAAGCCCCGCTCCCGCAGGGCCGCGGCCAGGGCCCGGGCATTGGCGACGACCGTGTGCGCGTACCGCGTGAAGGCCGGCCCGGCCGCCTCCCCGAAGGCCACCGCCTTCGCCGCGATGGTGTGCATCTGGGCGCCGCCCTGGGTGAAGGGGAACACCGCCCGGTCGACGCGCTCCGCGAACTCGGCCCCGCACAGCACCATCCCGCCGCGCGGGCCCCGCAGCACCTTGTGCGTGGTCGCGCAGACCAGGTCCGCGTACGGCACCGGGCTCGGCGCCGCGCCGCCCGCCACCAGACCGATCGGATGCGCCGCGTCGGCGATCAGGTAGGCCCCGACCTCGTCGGCGATCTCCCGGAACGCCGAGTACTCGGGATGGCGGGGGTAGGAGATCGACCCGCACACGATGGCCTTGGGCCGGTGCGCCCGGGCCAGCTCCTGCACCTGCGCGTAGTCGATGAGCCCGGTCTCGGGGTCGACCCCGTAGCCGACGAAGTCGAACCAGCGGCCGGAGAAGTTCGCGGGCGAACCGTGCGTGAGGTGCCCTCCGTACGGGAGCCCCATCGCCAGGACCGTGTCCCCGGGCCGCAGCAGCGCCGCGTAGGCGGCCAGCACGGCGGAGGACCCCGAGTGCGGCTGTACGTTGGCGTGCTCGACCCCGAACAACGCCCTGGCCCGCTCGACGGCGATCCGTTCGGCCAGGTCGGCGTACTCGCAGCCACCGTGGTGGCGGGCGCCGGGATAGCCCTCGGCGTACTTGTTGGCGAGCGGGGACCCGAGGGCGGCGAGGACGGCGGCGGAGGTGAAGTTCTCGGCGGCGCTCAGCTGGAGCGACAGCGCCTGGCGCCCGCGCTCCCCTTCGAGCACGTCGGCCATCTGCGGGTCCTGCTGCCGCAGCAGGTCCGTGGGCTGGGTGATGACGCTCATGGCGCGACTCCAGGGGCTACCCGTCAGGTACCAGCCACGATAGCCCCGCCCCCCTGAACCCGCTCCGCGGCGAGCCCGGCGGCGTGCGCCGGGGGTGCGGCCGCGCGGTCAGCGGCGGGCGGTGACGCCCGTGAGGGCGGTGACCACCGGGTCCAGGGCCTGGTTGATCTCGTCGCCGATCGAGCGGAAGAAGGTGATCGGCGCCCCGTACGGGTCGTACACCTCGTCGGCGTCCGGCGACGGCGCCAGCAGCCACCCGCGCAGCGCCGCGGCGGCCCGTACCAGGGCGCGGGCGCGCTCGGCCATGCCGTCGTCCAGCGGCGGCAGCGTCGCCGGGTCTATCGCCCGCACGAGCCGGGTGAACTCCTTGAGCGTGAAGGTGCGCAGCCCCGCCGAGTGGCCCATCGAGATGACCTGCGCCCGGTGGTCCCGCGTCGCGGTCAGCACCAGGTCGGCGCGTATGACGTGCTCGTCCAGCAGCTCGCGGCCGGTGAAGCCGGAGGCGTCGGCGCCGAAGTCCGCGAGGACGGCGGCCGCGTTGGCCTCCATCGGCGCCCCCTCGTGCCCCCAGGTGCCCGCGCTCTCCACGATGAGGTCACCGGAGAACAGGCCGAGGCCGCCGAGCCGGTGCGACAGGGCGTGCCGCGTCAGCCGCTCGGTGATCGGCGAGCGGCACACGTTGCCGGTGCTGACGTGGAGTATGCGGAAGGGGTCTCCCCCGGCTGCCACCGGGACCTGGCCCCTTGCTATGCCACGCCCCTCAGGGCTCACGGGGCCACCTCGAGGTCGGGTACGACCTCTCGCAGCTGCTCGGCGGTCAGGGCCCCCGCACGCAGCAGGACGGGCACCTTCCCGGTGACGTCGACGATCGACGACGGCAGGGTGCTGGGCGTCGGGCCGCCGTCCAGGTACACGGACACGGAGTCGCCGAGCATCTCGCGCGCCGCGTCACAGTCCTCCGGCGCGGGGTGCCCCGTCAGGTTGGCGGAGGACACGGCCATCGGGCCGACCTCGGTCAGCAGCTCGATCGCGACGGGGTGCAGCGGCATGCGCACGGCGACGGTCCCCCGGGTCTCCCCCAGGTCCCAGGCCAGCGACGGCTGGTGCCGGGCGACGAGGGTCAGCCCGCCCGGCCAGAAGGCGTCGACGAGCTCCCACGCCTGCTCGGAGAAGTCCGTGACCAGGCCGTGCAGCGTGTTCGGGGAGCCGATGAGCACCGGCGTGGGCATGTTGCGGCCCCGCCCCTTGGCGGCGAGCAGGTCACCGACGGCCTCGGCGCTGAAGGCGTCCGCACCGATCCCGTACAGGGTGTCGGTGGGCAGCACGACGAGCTCGCCGCGACGTACGGCGGATGCCGCTTCACGCAGACCGGTCTTGCGGTCGGTCGCGTCGTTGCAGTCGTATCGCCGGGCCATCAGCGGGCCTCCTCGTACAGCGGGGTGGTGGCGGGAACGGTGGTCGCGCCGGTCACGGCATGGCCTTGCGGGCGGTCGCGAAGCGCGGGCGGTTGTTCAGGTCGGGATGGTCGGCGGAGTCGGCCCAGCCGCGCTCGTCGGCGAAGATCCACGGCACCTGGCCGCCCTGGGTGTCGGCGTGCTCGATGACGACGATGCCGCCGGGCCGCAGCAGCCGGTGCGCGGTGCGCTCGATGCCGCGGATGGTGTCGAGGCCGTCCTCCCCGGAGAACAGCGCCATCTCGGGATCGTGGTCCCGGGCCTCGGGGGCCACATACTCCCACTCGGTGAGCGGGATGTACGGCGGGTTGGAGATGACCAGGTCGACCTGGCCGTCCAGCTCGGGCAGCGCGCTGAGCGCATCGCCCTGGTGGACGCTGACCCGGGAGCCCTCGGCGTTCTTGCGGGTCCAGCGCAGCGCGTCCTCGGACAGCTCCACGGCGTGCACGCGCGAGCGCGGCACCTCCTGGGCCATGGCGAGCGCGATGGCGCCGGAGCCGGTGCACAGGTCCACGATCAGCGGCTCGACCACGTCCATCGCCCGGACGGCCTGTATGGCCCAGTCCACGACCGACTCCGTCTCGGGCCGGGGCACGAAGACCCCGGGCCCGACCTGGAGCTCCAGGTAGCGGAAGAAGGCGCGGCCGGTGATGTGCTGGAGCGGCTCGCGCGCCTCGCGGCGGGCGACGGCCTCCCAGTAGCGGGCGTCGAAGTCCGCGTCCTTGACGTGGTGCAGTTCCCCCCGCTTGACGCCGTGCACGAAGGCCGCGAGCTCCTCCGCGTCGAAGCGCGGTGAGGGCACGCCGGCGGCGGCCAGCCGCTGGGTGGCCTGGGCCACCTCGGCAAGCAGCAAGTTCACGCTGGTCCTCCGGGCTGCTGTCGTACGGGGGGTGGTGCGGGATCGGGCGGGATCAGTGCGCGGCGGCGAGCTTGGCCGCGGAGTCCGTGTCCACGCAGGCCTGGATGACCGAGTCGAGGTCGCCGTCGAGCACCTGGTCCAAGTTGTACGCCTTGAAACCGGTCCGGTGGTCCGAGATCCGGTTTTCCGGGTAGTTGTACGTACGGATCTTCTCCGACCGGTCCACACTGCGCACCTGGCTGCGGCGCACGTCGGAGGCCTCCTGCTCGGCGGCTTCCTGCGCGGCGGCTAGCAGGCGCGAGCGCAGGATGCGCATGGCCTGCTCCTTGTTCTGGAGCTGGCTCTTCTCGTTCTGGCAGGAGGCGACCACACCGGTCGGGATGTGCGTGATGCGCACGGCCGAGTCGGTGGTGTTGACGGACTGGCCGCCGGGGCCGGAGGAGCGGTACACGTCGATGCGGAGGTCGTTCATGTTGATCTCGACCTCGACCTCCTCGGCCTCCGGGGTGACGAGCACGCCGGCGGCGGAGGTGTGGATGCGGCCCTGGGACTCGGTGGCCGGCACGCGCTGGACGCGGTGCACGCCGCCCTCGTACTTCAGGCGGGCCCACACGCCCTGGCCGGGCTCGGTGGCGCCGTTGCCGCCCTTGGTGCGGACGGAGACCTGGACGTCCTTGTAGCCGCCGAGCTCGGATTCGGTGGCGTCGATGATCTCGGTCTTCCAGCCCACGCGCTCGGCGTAGCGCAGGTACATGCGCAGCAGGTCACCGGCGAAGAGGGCGGACTCGTCGCCGCCGGCTCCGGCCTTGACCTCCAGGAGCACGTCCTTGTCGTCGCTGGGGTCGCGCGGGACGAGCAGCAGGCGGAGCTTCTCGGTGAGCTCGTCGCGCTGGGCGCTCAGTTCCTTGGCCTCGGCGGCGAAGTCGGGATCGACGGCCGCGAACTCCTTGGCCGTCTCGATGTCCTCGGCCGACTGCTTCCAGGCGCGGAAGGTCGCCACGATCGGGGTCAGCTCCGCGTAGCGCTTGTTCAGCTTGCGCGCGTTGGCCTGATCGGAGTGGACCGAAGGGTCGGCGAGCTTCTTCTCAAGATCGGCGTGCTCGCCGATCAGTTCCTCGACCGCCTCGAACATCGGGTGCTCCTGTGGTGAAAGTCAAAAGTGGGCTGGCTTGTCGGCACGACGACAAAGGCGCCGGTCCGGCCACCCCCGTCGCATCGGGGAGCGGCCGGATACCGGCGCCTGGGTCGCGCTACTTCTGGGCCGCGCCCTTGCCGAAGCGGGCCTCGAAGCGGGCCACGCGGCCACCGGTGTCGAGGATCTTCTGCTTGCCCGTGTAGAACGGGTGGCACTCGGAGCAGACCTCGGCACGGATGGTGCCCTCGGTCAGGGTGCTACGGGTGGTGAACGACGCGCCACAGGTGCAGCTGACCTGGGTCTCGACGTACTCGGGGTGAACATCGCGCTTCAAGGTGTCTCCTAGATTCGGGAGGGCGCCGGGTCGCAGGAGCCGAATTGCGCACTGCGTGAACCGGGGCCGACAGACCAGTCTGCCAGGACCGGGCCGCCTGTCAAAATTCTGAGGACGCTCCCCTCAACGGGGAGGGAGGTGCGGCTATTCCCGCCGGTCGCGGCCGGGCCGTCACTGGACGATGGACCCGGCCTCGCTCTTGTCCCCGGAGGAGTTCTCGGTGGCCGCGGCGGGGATCGGCTGGTCGCCGAGCAGGGCGTCCCAGACCATCTTGGACTCCTTGGCCAGCGGCGCCACGCGGTCCTTGTCCAGCGGGTCCCGCGTCACCGGCAGCGTGATCATGTGCATGTTCTCGCCGGTGATGCCCTGGAGGCCCTGGGCGAATCCCGCGAGGGACTTCACGTCGCCGAGCGCCTTGTCGGTGGTGATCGCCTTGGTCGCGGAGTCCGCGAGGTCGTAGAGCTTCTTGGGGTTGTCGAACACCCCGACGCCCTTGACCTGCTTGATCAGCGCCTTGATGAAGGCCTGCTGGAGCTGTATTCGGCCCAGGTCACTGCCGTCGCCGACGCTCTTGCGGGTGCGCACCAGGCCGAGGGACTGCTCGCCGTTGAGCTTGTGGGGGCCGGGCTGCAGGTCGAGGTGGCTGCCCCCGTCCTTGATCGGCTTGGTCGTGGTGAGCTGCACGCCGCCCAGGTTGTCGATGATCTTCTTGAAGCCGGTGAAGTCCACCTCGATGTAGTGGTCCATGCGGATCCCCGACATCGCCTCCACGGTCTTGACCGCGCAGGCGGCCCCGCCGATGGTGAAGGCCTCGTTGAACTGCGCGCGCTGGCGGGGCGTGCTGCTCTTGCCCTTGCCGGTGGGGCAGGCGGGCCGCGGGAGCATCGTGTCGCGCGGTATCGATATGACGCTGGCCTGCTTGTGGCCCTCGTACAGGTGGATGATCATCGCCGTGTCGGAGCGGGCCGAGCCCCCGTCGTCCGCGCCGTACTCGCTGTTCGCCCCGTCGCGCGAGTCCGAGCCGAGGACGAGGATGTCCATCGAGCCGTTGTCGACGTTGGCGGGGCGGTCCTTGCCCAGGGCCTGGTCGATGTCCACGGTCTTCAGGTTGCCGTTGAGCTTGAAGTAGAACCAGCCGAGGCCGCCGCCGCCCAGCAGGACGACACCCGCGGCCGTCCACGCGGTGATGGTGAGGGCACGCCGGCGCTGCGGCGGTTTACGTCGGCGCCGGGTGGCGGCGCGTCGGCCGCGACCCTTGCTTTCCTCGCTCATGCTCTCCTCAGTCCTGCGTGCGTTGCCCGCCGCGTCTCTCATTCAGACGGACTAGTGCGTTCCAGGGTTCCACGGTGTAGAGGGCGGGGGAACCATCGGGGCGGACAAGGGGAGCGGGCATCGGCGTTCCGTGACGGACCGGCCACCCTCGGTGTCCCACCGGCGGTGCGGGAGCCCCGGGGACGGGCGGGCGCGGGGTGCGGCCGGGGCGGGCGTGTGGTGAAGGTCGCACGGGTCCGGCGGGCGCCGGACACGACGAAGCCGCCCCCGCCGCGGAGGCGGCGGGGGCGGCTTCGGTGAGACGCGGACCGGTCAGTCGTCGTTCTTGCCGGCCGGGGTCGTCTTGGCGATCTGCATCAGGAACTCGGCGTTCGACTTCGTCTGCTTCATCTTGTCGAGCAGCAGCTCGATCGCCTGCTGCGAGTCGAGCGCGTGCAGCACCCGGCGCAGCTTCCAGACGATGGCGAGCTCCTCCGCGTTGAGGAGGATCTCCTCCTTGCGGGTGCCCGACGGGTCGACGTCGACGGCCGGGAAGATGCGCTTGTCGGCGAGCTTGCGGTCGAGCTTGAGCTCCATGTTGCCGGTGCCCTTGAACTCCTCGAAGATCACCTCGTCCATGCGCGAGCCGGTGTCGACCAGCGCGGTGGCCAGGATGGTCAGCGAGCCGCCGTCCTCGATGTTGCGCGCGGCACCGAAGAAGCGCTTCGGCGGGTACAGCGCGGTCGAGTCGACACCACCGGACAGGATGCGGCCGGAGGCCGGGGCGGCGAGGTTGTACGCACGGCCCAGACGGGTGATCGAGTCCAGCAGGACGACCACGTCGTGACCCAGCTCGACGAGGCGCTTGGCGCGCTCGATGGCCAGCTCGGCGACGGTGGTGTGGTCCTCGGCCGGACGGTCGAAGGTCGAGGAGATGACCTCGCCCTTGACCGACCGCTGCATGTCGGTGACCTCTTCCGGACGCTCGTCGACCAGGACGACCATCAGGTGGCACTCGGGGTTGTTGACCGTGATCGCGTTGGCGATGGCCTGCATGATCATGGTCTTGCCGGTCTTCGGCGGGGCCACGATCAGACCGCGCTGGCCCTTGCCGATCGGCGACACGAGGTCGATGATGCGCGTGGTCAGCACGCCCGGGTCGGTCTCCAGGCGGAGCCGGTCCTGCGGGTAGAGCGGGGTCAGCTTCTGGAACTCCGGTCGGCCGCGGCCGGATTCGGGCGCCATGCCGTTCACCGAGTCCAGCCGCACGAGGGCGTTGAACTTCTCGCGGCGCTCGCCGTCCTTGGGCTGACGGACCGCACCGGTGGTGTGGTCGCCCTTGCGCAGCCCGGCCTTGCGGACCTGGGCCAGCGAGACGTACACGTCGTTCGGGCCGGGCAGGTAGCCCGAGGTCCGGATGAACGCGTAGTTGTCGAGGATGTCGAGGATGCCCGCGACGGGGATCAGCACGTCGTCGTCGGCGACCTGCGGCTCGTTCGGCGCGAACTCGTCGCGGCCACGACGGCCGCGGCGGTCGCGGTAGCGGCCGCGACGGCCACGGCGGCCGTCCTCGTCGAAGTCGTCCTGCGGGCCGTTGTCCTGACGGTCCTGCCGGTCCTGACGGCCCTGCTGACCCTGCTGGCCCTGGCCGCGGCCGCCCTGCTGCTGCCGGTCGGCACGGTCCTGACGGCCTCCGCCGCCCTGACCCTGACCGCCCTGGCCCTGAGCGCCCTGACCCTGACCGCCCTGGCCCTGGTCGTCGGCCTTGGCACCGCGCTCGCGGCGGCCCTGCTGACGCTCGCCCCGCTCACCGCGCTCGCCGCGCTCGCCCCGCTCGGCGCGGTCACGGCGGTCACGGCGGGTCCGGCCCTCGCCGGCCTCCTGCGTCTGGCCCTGGCCCTGGGCCAGGGCGGCGGTCGCCGCCTCGGCCTTGGGCTCGGCCGCGACGGCCGCGGGGGCCTCGGTCTTCTGCTCGACCTGCACGACGGCGGGGGCCGAGGTCTCCGGGCTGCCGGAGGGGGCGGTCGCCCGGCGGCGGCGACGCTCGCCCGCCGGGGCCTCCTCCCCGCGCTCGGCCTCGCTCGCGCGGGAGGGGCCGCCGGCCGGCTGGCCCGGAATGTCGATCTGCGCCTGGACGGCGGGCTTCTCAACGGGCGCCACGGCGGCGGTCTCGCCCGTACGGGCCTTGCTGGTGGCGCGGCGCTTCGGCTTGGTCTCGGCGGCCTCGGCGGCGGCGGGAGCCGCGGCCTTGGGGGCGCTGCCGCCCTGCGCCTCCTTGATGACCTCGATCAGCTGGCTCTTGCGCATCCGCGCGGTGCCCCTGATTCCGAGGCCCGACGCGACCTGCTGCAGCTCGGCCAGGACCATGCCCTCGAGGCCGGTGCCGGAGCGGCGACGCTTGGGCGCGGCGCCCGCGGCGGGGGCGCTGGTGTCGACGTTGGTGTCGGCAGCGCCCATCAGATCGGTGGTGTCGCTCACGAAGGGTCCTTCCCTGGAGCGGACGTCGGCCTGTCTGGCTCGGCGACCGGTTGTGCTGTCCGACGACAGACCATGACCTGATGGGGCATGGACCGCAGCCGGGGCGGTGGTCCGCCGGAAGATGTACGGCGGAGGGGAACGTGCGTGGGTGGTTCCGGCGAGAAGCCCCCGAGCTGGAAGCGTGGGAATGTCACGCCGATTCCGGAGCGTGCTCGAAACTGCTGGCAGCGATCAAAGCAGTCGGGGAGGCTCCCGGAAGAAAGGTGGTCCCGGATGGGGACACTGAGCACCGAGCCATGGCGGCTTCGGATGCGCACTTGAGACTAACACTACCGGATCCAACAGACATTCCCCCTCTCAATCTCCGGCAATAGCCCCGTCCGCGGGTGGGCGGCCTGCCCGGCCGCCCGCCCCCGGCGGGCCGTGTCGTCACGACACGGTCTGGCCGCCCTGGGCACCCAGCGGAAGGACGCTCGCGCCCGCGGCGTCGAGGGCGAGCCGGTTGGCCGCCCACCCCTCGCCCGCGAGCCGCGCGACCTTGTCGGCCGCGTCGTTGTCGACCAGCGCGAGGACCGTGGGGCCCGCGCCGGAGATGACCGCGGGGATGCCGTCCGCCCGCAGCCGGCCCACGAGCGCGACGCTCTCGGGCATCGCCGGGGACCGGTACTCCTGGTGCAGCCGGTCCTCGGTGGCGGGCAGCAGCAGCTCGGGACGCCTGGTCAGGGCCTCCACGAGCAGGCCGGCACGGCCCGCGTTGACGGCCGCGTCCACGTGCGGCACGGTGCGCGGCAGCAGGCCGCGCGCGGTCTCGGTGAGCACCGGGCTGGAGGGCACGAAGACCACCGGAACGATGGAACCGGCGGGCTCCATCCGGATCGCCCGGGCACTGCCCCCGTCCATCCAGGCCAGCGTGAAGCCGCCGAGCAGACAGGCGGCGACGTTGTCGGGGTGGCCCTCGATCTCGGTGGCCAGTTCCAGCAGCGCCGCGTCGTCGAGCTTCGCCTCGCCGCCTATCGTCACGGCGCGCGCGGCGACGATGCCGGCGCAGATGGCGGCCGAGGAGGAGCCGAGGCCGCGCCCGTGCGGAATGCGGTTGGCGCAGACGACCTCCAGGCCGCGCGGCTGGCCGCCCAGCAGGTCGAAGGCGGTGCGCATGGAACGTACGAGGAGGTGGCTCTCGTCCCTCGGGAGGGTGTCGGCACCCTCGCCGGCGATGTCGATGTTCAAGCCGGAGTCGGCGACACGGACGACCACGTCGTCGTAGAGCCCCAGGGCCAGACCGAGGGCGTCGAAGCCCGGGCCGAGGTTGGCACTGCTGGCGGGGACGCGCACTCGTACGGCGGCGGCGCGGAACGCTGGACCTGCCATCGGTCGATGACACTCCTTGTGACTGTGCGAGATCTGGTGGCGGTGCGGGATCTTCGCTGCGAAATGTACTGGACTACGTACGACACCCGAAGGCCCTCGGGGCAGCACCGCGGTCCGGGGCGCGGTGGCGGATGTAAGTACAGCGTATCGAAGGAAGGTTCTCCCGCGACATAGGGCGCACAGGAGGCGCACGATGCGTGTCGCGGCCCTCCCCCGGGCCGCCGCGGATCCCGGTGCCGTACGGGGCCCCGCCGCCGGGTTCCGGAAGTTTCCGGAACCCGGCAACGGGGCGGGCGGGGCGCGGTGGCCCCGGGGGTCCCGGGGACCCGGGTCAGATCAGGCCGAGACGGACGGCCGCTGCCTCCGCGTCCACCGGAATGGTGACCGGCTGCGGAGCGCCGGCGACCGCCCAGTCGGGGTCCTTCAGGCCGTTGCCCGTGACGGTGCACACGATCCGCTGGCCCGGGTCGACCAGACCGGCCTCGGCGGCCTTCAGCAGACCGGCCACCGACGCGGCCGAGGCGGGCTCGACGAAGACACCCTCCTGCGCGGCCAACAGGCGGTAGGCGGCCAGGATCTGGCGGTCCGTCACCTCGTCGATGAAGCCGCCCGACTCGTCCCGGGCGGCCAGCGCGTAGTCCCAGGAGGCCGGGTTGCCGATGCGGATCGCGGTCGCGATGGTGTGCGGCTCCTTGACGATCTCCCCGCGCACGATCGGCGCGGAGCCGGAAGCCTGGAAACCCCACACGCGGGGCGTACGGGAGGCGAGGCCGTCGGCCTTGTACTCCTTGAAGCCCTTCCAGTACGCGGTGATGTTGCCGGCGTTGCCGACGGGCAGCACGTGGATGTCGGGGGCGTCGCCGAGCGCGTCCACGATCTCGAACGCGGCCGTCTTCTGGCCCTCGATGCGCACCGGGTTGACCGAATTGACCAGCGCCACCGGGTAGTTGTCGGACAGCGCGCGGGCCAGGTCCAGGCAGTCGTCGAAGTTGCCGTCGACCTGCAGGATCTTGGCGCCGTGCACGAGCGCCTGGCCCATCTTGCCGAGCGCGATCTTGCCGCGGGGCACGAGCACCGCGGAGACCATTCCGGCGCGCACCGCGTAGGCGGCGGCGGAGGCCGAGGTGTTGCCCGTGGAGGCGCAGATGACGGCCTTGGCGCCGTCCTCCTTGGCCTTGGTGATGGCCATGGTCATGCCGCGGTCCTTGAAGGACCCCGTGGGGTTCGCGCCCTCTACCTTGAGGTGCACCTCACAGCCGGTGCGCTCGGAGAGCACCTGGGCGGGGACGAGGGGAGTACCACCCTCGCGGAGCGTGACCACCGGAGTCGTGTCCGTCACCGGCAGGCGGTGGCGGTACTCCTCGATGATGCCGCGCCACTGGTGGGTGCGATTGCTGCTCATGGGTCCTTACTCCCCTTCAACACGCATGATGCTGGCGACACCGCGCACGGTGTCCAGCTTCCGCAGCGCCTCGACGGTCCCGGAAAGGGCGGCGTCGGGCGCGCGGTGGGTGACGACGACGAGGGAGGCCTCATTGCCGACCCCGTCCGGACGTCCTTGCTGACGTACGGTATCGATGGACACACCGTGCTCCGCGAAGGTCGTCGCCACCTGGGCGAGCACGCCCGGCTTGTCCGCCACATCGAGGCTGATGTGGTAGCGGGTGACGACGTCCCCCATGGTGCTGACCGGCAGCTGGGTGTACGCCGACTCGCCGGGCCCCTTTGCCTGGGCGAGCTTGTTGCGGCAGACCGCGACGAGGTCGCCCAGTACCGCGGAGGCGGTCGGGGCGCCGCCGGCGCCAGGCCCGTAGAACATGAGCCGCCCGGCGGCCTCGGCCTCGACGAAGACCGCGTTGTACGCCTCGCGGACGGAGGCGAGCGGGTGGCTGAGCGGGATCATCGCCGGGTGCACGCGGGCCGTGACGGACCGGCCGTCGGCGGCGCGCTCCAGGATCGCCAGCAGCTTGATGGTGCAGCCCATGCGCTTGGCGGAGGCGAAGTCCGCCGCGCTGACCTCGGTCATGCCCTCGCGGTAGACGTCGTCGAGGCGCACCCGGGTGTGGAAGGCGATGCCGGCCAGGATCGCGGCCTTGGCGGCGGCGTCGTAGCCCTCGACGTCGGCGGTCGGGTCGGCTTCGGCGTAGCCGAGGGCGGTGGCCTCGTCCAGGGCCTCCTGGTAGCCGGCGCCGGTCGAGTCCATCTTGTCGAGGATGAAGTTGGTCGTGCCGTTGACGATGCCCATCACACGGTTGATCTTGTCGCCGGCGAGGGACTCGCGCATCGGGCGGACCAGCGGGATGGCGCCCGCGACGGCGGCCTCGTAGTAGAGGTCCAGCCCGTGCGTCTCGGCCGCGGCGTGCAGCGCGGCGCCGTCCTGGGCGAGCAGCGCCTTGTTCGCCGAGACGACGGAGATGCCGTTCTCGAAGGCGGTGGTGATCAGGGTGCGGGCGGGCTCGATGCCGCCGATGACCTCGATGGCCACGTCGATGTCACCGCGTTTGAGCAGGGCCGTCGCATCGGTGGTGACCAGCGCCGGGTCGATGCCCTCGCGGACCTTGGAGGGACGGCGCACCGCCACGCCGGCGAGTTCGACGGGCGCGCCGATCCTGGCCGCCAGATCGTCGGCGTGCGTCGTCATGATGCGCGCCACCTCTGAGCCGACCACTCCACAGCCCAGCAGCGCCACCTTCAGCGGACGCGTACGCATCATTCGACCTACGCCTTTCGATCTTCCATCCGTAACCCGCGCGCGGATGCGCGCGGGTCCTGAACCAGTCTCACTCAATGGACAGCAGTTTCCATCCTCGGTCCATTGAGTGAGACACCGCCCAGATGCCTATTTTGGGGGTCGAGGGGCTTTCCCCAGAAATATGGGAATCACCCGAGGTCGAGACGCAGGAGATCTTCCTCCGTCTCGCGCCGGACGATCACCCGGGCCTGCCCGTCGCGCACGGCGACGACGGGCGGGCGGAGCGCGTGGTTGTAGTTGCTGGCCATCGAGCGGCAGTACGCCCCGGTGGCCGGCACCGCGAGGAGGTCACCCGGCGCCAGGTCGGCGGGGAGGAAGGCGTCCTTGACGACGATGTCGCCGCTCTCGCAGTGCTTGCCGACGACGCGGACCAGCATGGGCTCGGCGTCGGAGACGCGGGAGACGAGGGCGACCGAGTACTCGGCGTCGTAGAGCGCGGTGCGGATGTTGTCCGACATGCCGCCGTCGACGGAGACGTACGTACGGAGCCCTTCGAGGGGCTTGATCGTCCCCACCTCGTACAGGGTGAAGGCGGTGGGGCCGACGATCGCGCGGCCGGGCTCCACGGAGATCCGGGGGGCCCGCAGGCCGGCGCTCTCGCACTCCCGGGCCACGATCTCGGTGAGGGCCTTGGCGATCTCGTGGGGCTCGCGCGGGTCGTCGGCGGAGGTGTAGGCGATGCCGAGGCCGCCGCCGAGGTCGATCTCGGGGAGCTCGACGCCGTGCTCGTCGCGGACGGCGGCCAGCAGCTGGATCACCCGCTTGGCGGACACCTCGAAGCCGGCCATGTCGAAGATCTGGGAGCCGATGTGGGAGTGGACGCCGAGCAGGTCGAGGCTCTCGTGGCCCAGCGCCCGCCGGACGGCTTCGGCGGCGGAGCCGTCGGCGACGGCGATGCCGAACTTCTGGTCCTCGTGGGCGGTCGCGATGAACTCGTGCGTGTGCGCCTCGACGCCCACCGTCACGCGGATCTGCACGGGCTGGCGCACACCGAGCTCGCGGGCGACGTGCGCGACGCGGGCGATCTCCTGGAAGGAATCGAGGACGACGCGGCCGACGCCCGCCTCGACGGCCCGGCGGATCTCGGCCTCCGACTTGTTGTTCCCGTGGAAGGCGATCCGCCCGGCGGGCATTCCGGCGGCGAGCGCGGTCGCCAGCTCCCCGCCGGAACACACGTCCAGGTTCAGTCCCTCTTCCTTCAGCCACTTCACGACGGCCTTGGAGAGGAATGCCTTTCCGGCGTAGAAGACGTCCGCGTCCTTGCCGAAGGCGTGGGCCCAGGCGCGGCAGCGGGCGCGGAAGTCCTCCTCGTCGAGGAAATAGGCGGGAGTGCCGAACTCCTCGGCGAGCCGGGTCACTTCCATCCCGCCGACGGTCACGACGCCGTCGTCGTTGCGCCCGACGGTGTGCGCCCAGACCTTCTCGTCCAGCGCGTTCAGGTCGGCGGGCGGCGGTGCGTAGTGGCCCTCGGGCAGGACGTCGGCGTGGCGGGGCCCGGCGGGGTGCGCGGAACGGCTCATCGGAATCTCTCTTCGCGGGTCACAGGAAGTCGGGGGCGTCCGTGCCGAGCAGGGCCAGGCCACCGGCCAGCACCGTCCCGGCGGCTTCGGCGAGGGCCAGCCGGGCACGGTGGGCGGCCGAGGGTTTCTCGTCCCCTCGGGGCAGGACGTGGTGCTGGTGGTCGAGGAGCACGTCGGCGACGGTGACGAGGTGCCGGCAGAGCCGCTCGGGCGCCCGGTGGTGCGCGGCGGCCTCGAGGACGAGGGTGTGGTCGGCGAGCAGCCCCGTGAGGGCGCGGCTGTCGGGAGTGGCGGGGTCTTCGTCTGCCACGGCTTGGAAACCGAGGGCGGCGGCGCCCCGGACGAGGGCCCGGGCGCGGGAGTGCGCGTACCGGACGAGGAAGGGCTCGCTGGACTCGTCCTGGGCGAGGAGCCCGGCGGTGAAGGAGGGGGTCTCGCGGGGCGGCACCGCGAGCATGGCCCAGCGGGCGGCGTCGGCCCCGTAGCGGGCGACGACGTCCCCGTCGCGCCGGGCGACGGGCGCGACGGCGAGGTCCTCCCGGTCCTCCCCGTACCCCTGGGCGGCCCGGAGCCGGGCGACGGCCTCGCGCACGGCCCGCTCGCGCGGCCCGACGGCGGCGGCCCAGCGGAAGGGACCGGCCTCGACGGCCCCCTCGGCGTACCCGTACCGGGGACCGCGCCTCAGGACCTCCCGCACGAGGGCGGCGTCGGAGCGGGGGGCGAGGGTGAAGTTGAGGAACCCGGCGCCGGTGACGTCGACGCGGGTGATCCCGGGCTCCGCGCGCAGCAGCCCGGCCAGGGTGTGCGCGACGTCGAGGGGCGCCCGGCGGGTACCGTCTCCGCCCTTGGCCAGCCGGAAGGCGACGGGGCTGGCGTACTCCCCCGCCCCGCCGGGCCGCGTCCGCTCGACGACCACCCGCTCGGGCACGGTCCCGCCCAGCTCACCGCCCTCGACGGCACGGCGTACGGCGCGTACGACGGCACGAGAGAGGTCGGCGGGAATCACGGCACCCAGCCTAGGCGAGAAGGCCCGCCCGCCCGCATCCGGTTTCGCCATGTGAACAGGAACGCGAAACGGCGGGTCCCCTCACACGCCCCGCCCGGCGGGAGCGCCGCCCTTGCGCTCGCGCCGGTTCTTGCGCTCGACGAGCCTGCGCACGACGCGCACCAGCTCGGCGGGCTCGAAGGGCTTGGCGACGAACGCGTCGACCCCGGCGGCGATCCCGGCCTCGACCTCGTGCTGCGCACAGGCACTGACGATGGCGACGGGCAGGTGCCGGGTCCGCGGATCGGCCCGCAACTGCGCGGCCGCCCCGAACCCGTCCAGCCGGGGCATGACCACATCAAGGGTGATCGCATCGGGCCGCACGCGGTGGACGATGTCCAGACACTCGGCACCATCGTTCGCGGTCACGACCTCGAAGCCCTCCAGCTCGAGATTGACCTTGATCAGCTGCCGGATGACCTTGTTGTCGTCAACAACAAGCACCCGGCCCGAGGCGCCTGGCACAACTCGAGAGTAGGTCTCCCTAAGCTCCCGCGTCCGGGTTTTCGCCACTTCCACCCCCTCCGGGCGACCGACCTCCCCCTCCCGCCCAAAACGGTTCCTGATCACCCCGGGGGAGCTGGTAGTGTTCAACCCGTCGCCGCAACGCGGACGACGCGCCCCCGTAGCTCAGGGGATAGAGCAACGGCCTCCGGAGCCGTGTGCGCAGGTTCGAATCCTGCCGGGGGCACTTCGCAAGAAGTGCCCAAAGACCCCGCCATCAGCGGTAACGCTGAAGCCGGGGTCTTCGCGTATGCGCGGCCATCTGCCGCCCTGCGCAGCCGTATGTCAGCCGCTGTGGACTATTCGCGGCCTGGATCCCAGCGGGACTTCGCCGGTCAGCCCGTACAAAAGGTCACCGTCGAGGAGGTTTCGAGAATCGGCTCCCGCCGTGGCGACAGCCGTGCTTCAGGGGAGAAGCCCGACACGGAACAGATCACCGGACCGTGGTCTCACTTGGCACGACGGCCCCCATGTGCGCCATCCGGCGGCCAGTGGTTCTAGGAGCCCGCTCGGTTCACCGTGCCAGGTGATGGTGAGGGCATCCCGCGCACGGTTCGCCGCGACGAACGGAGCGACCGGGCAGGCGCGGGCCGTCCTGCAGCCTATCGACGGTGTCCGGTCCGGCCGGTGTGATCCGAGGTCAGACCGACGGCTTCTGGATCGGCGCATCGCTGGCGGCCCGGAGATAGATGCGGGTGGTGCCGGGCTGGAATTCGTGTGCGTAGATGTCCGTACAGAACTGCACCGCCCGGCCTTCGGGCGTCTTGCTGTCCCCACGGCAGACCCCGCCGACGCGCATGCCGTCGACGAATGTCTCGGGCTCGGGCAAACCGAGGTGGCTGAAGCCATCGATACGGGTGTACCCCGGCTTTTTGGGATGGGTGTTGCGGACCAATCGCGTGCCCTCCGGCTGCAGCGGCCCCAGGAACCGGTCCGCTTCGGCGGTCGTCACGGTGAAGACGAGCAGCGCGACATCGTACTGAGGGGTGCTGTGGAGCCCGGCTCGCCGGTCAGCGGCCGTATCCGGTACCTGGAAGCCCATCGTCTTCGCCGTCCACTCGGGCGTGGCGCCCTGCTCCCAGCAGCACGTCCTCCGCTCCTCGGCGGGGTGACTCGGCCCGTACGCGAAGATCAGAACCGCGCCGAGGAGGCCGAGCGCGCACAGGCCGGAGAAGGCCCAGGCTGCCGCCGCGAGGCCCCGCCGCCCGGGCCGCTTCCGCTTCCCGGGCACGGCGGGAGCCGATGGGGCGCTCATCGATCCACGTCCCCGCCACCGTCGCGGGCATGGCGGCCCGGGTCGCTGCGCTCTCCGGCCCGTCCGGGATCTTCGGGGGCGGGCACTGCCGCACCGTTGCCCAGTTCGTAGTGCTGGACCGAGCCGCTTCCCGCCATGTTGAACTCCTGGGCCAGGCCGACCTTGTGCTGTCGGCTCGGCTCGCCGTCGGGGATCTCGAAGCTCCCGATGTGCACGCCCTTGCCCTCGTCCCAGTTGTACCGGTCCCAGACGTTGACCTGGTAGTCGAGCCCGACCGCTGGCTTGCCGTCGGCGCCCGGTACAACGGTGACCACCCCCGTCACGTTCGACCGGGCGGAACCGACCGCGTAGAACCAGTTGGGATTCTCCGCCATGGAGAAGGAGTAGTCGGCGTTGGGGGTTTCGACCGGCATCGCGACGGGCCGGCCGCCGTTCCTCTCGTATTCCGCCAGCGCCTGCTCACGCCATTGCGCTTCGTGGTTGAGGAGGTGACGGCGGTCCACATGGCCCTGGAAGCCGTCGTCATCGGTGAGCATCTTGTCGACCGGGAGCTCCATCGGCGTGCCGGTGTCGTCCAGATAGTGCTTCATGTTGCGGGAGGCGTCGTTCAGGCCTCTTCCATCGGCGAGGACGACGAGCCCTTGCATCTTGGTCCTGGTGATCCAGTCGCCCCATTCGGCCCCCTCCGCACCGTGCCTGCCGGATCCCCTATCGGGCGCCACCTGCTTGACCGACGGGCTCAGGAGACCGGCGCCGATCAGGTCGCCCCTGTGGGCGGTCCACAGCTGCGCCCGCGCGTCGGGGCTGAGCGACTGCCAGAGCCTTCGCAGTTCGGCTTGTTGGGCGGGCTTGGCATCGTCCCCCAGGGCGGCCAGCTTCATGGCGCGGGGCAGCTGGTCCTGGTCCAGCGAGGCGTACTCGGCGTGGCCGGCGTTGTACGGGTCGGCGCCGTGCGAGGCACGCAGCGCCCGGGTGACCGCCGCGTCCACCTCGGCCGCGTGGCTGACCAGGCCCGCGAGTGTCTCCGCGTACCAGCGGATCATGTTCTGGGTTCGCTGGCTGGGACCCTTCGCGTCACAGATGGATGACTCCACCCGGACCTTGCCACCGCCGCCATCGGACACCAGGAGCCCCGGATCCGGCTCGGAGCCGCGGTCCGGGTCGCCTCGCCTCGCCTCATCGGACAGGGCCTTGGCCTGCTTCTGGATCCCGGTCAGCTCCTCATGGGCGTCGGCCAGGACCGCGTGAATGCCCTGGGCCTCGCGCCGGAGGCCGTCCACCTCCTTGGCCGCGCTGCGGACGAACTCTCTGGTGACGGTGGCGTTCGCTCCCTCCCAGCGGGCCGCCTCCGATTTCTTCACCAGGCCATCGCGCACGGTGCCGTGCAGCTTGGCCAGCTCCTCCGCGGCCGTTTTCCACTCCGAGGCGGATTCGTTCAGCTTGGCGAGGTCGAGCGTGATGAGGTCGGTCCAGGTCAGGGTCACTTCACGTACATCTGTATTTCGGAGACCGACATCGCGGAGCCGTCGCGGTGACGCAGGCTGGCGGCGATGACCTCGTCGTCGTTCGCGTGGGCCTTCTCGGAGTAGTCGAGGTGGTTGGAGATGTGCGCGTACATCTGGAGCACCGTTTTGACCTGCGCGTCCCAGGTGGAGAGGGTCACGGACAGTTCGGCACCCATGGTCAGGTTGCGGCTGGAACACTCGGCCGCGGCCCGGCCGGTCGCCCCGGTGCCGGCGATGTCCGTCTTCTTGCGCAGTTCGCCGTGGATGAGGAACGCCTCGTGTCCGACGGCCCCCAGGTCGTCTTGAGTGACGACCAGGTCATGCGACGAGCCGCCCCCCGCGGCGACGCCCTGCTTGGCGGCTGCCCACTCCTCGTCGAACGTCACAGAAGCCCCCCCCCTTGGCGCGCGAATCGGAAGGGACAACCTTAACGGCCGCCGCGAACAGGGCCGTTCGGTGCGGGAGGTCCAACTCGGCGCTCACGGTGCTGCCGACGGGCAGCCGATCCCGCACCGCCCAGCGGGCCGCGACCGCCGTACGAGGAGAAGTCCACGGCCGCTTTGGGCGAGCGGCGGCCGCGGGCGGCGCCGCGGCGGGCGCTGCATCCTTTGGCCTAGTGGGCTTTCGGTCCTGGGGAGGATGAGGGGGTGGCGGGGGCGCGGGAGGGTTGGGGGGTGCGGACAACCATCGGGTACACCATCGAGAGCATCGGCTACGTCATCGGGGCCCAGGGGCTCGTCGGCTTCGCTTCGCGGGCCTTCTTCGGCGCGGAGTGGGGCTGGATACACAAGGTCGTCGACCTCCCGCCCGCCGCCTACCTCGGGGTCATCGCCGTGGGGCTGGCGCTCGTCGGCGGCGGGGTGAGGACGCGGCGGGTGCCGGGCTCAGGCGTGGCCCGCGGTCATGAGGGCGCGTGAGGCCACCGCCAGGTGGTGAGACGTGCCCCAGGCCCGCCACTGCGTGCCCCCGCCGGCCCTGGCCCGCTGCCGCGTGGCGCACTCCTCGAGCCGTGCGTCGCCCCACGACGTGCGCGCCCCCGCCGCCGGCCAGTGTGCTGAGCCGACCAGGTCCGCGCTCAGGGCGAAGAAGTCGTCGTTGCCGGACCGGACCCGGGGATAGACGTAGACCTGCCAGTCCTCCGGGGTCGTGTAGCGCATGTTCGGATCCGGGGTCCCGCGGGACCGCGCCGGCATCCGTGGATGCGTCACCCCGAAGTCGCCGAAGTCCGGCGGCTCGGCGTCGCACCCGCGTGCGACTCGTCGCCACAGCCGTACGTCGTGCCGGGGAACCGGCGTGGCCCGCCCCCGGGGGAATCCGGTCAAGTTCACCGGGAAGGCACCGGCGGCGACGCACTCCCGCCGCCAGGGCCACGGGGAAAGGGCCCTCAGCGCGCCGAGGGCGCGATCGGCCAGGAGGTCGCGGGCCCGGTCGGAGCCGACCGGACCCGCGTCGACGAGGAGGTCGACCTCCTCCGGTCCGAGCCGCAGACGACCGAGCAGGGCGCGGATCTGCCCGCGCTCCGGCAGGGGGCCCGGCGCGTCGGCCGCCACGGACAGGCGCAGGCAGACGCCGCTGCGGTGCGCGGCGGCCGCCCGGGAGGCCTCCGCCAGGACGTCCGGCGGGTCCGTGAGCCGGATGACCGGGCGCATCGGTACGCCGCGCAGGCCCAGCGACTCGCTGAGCCGGTCGATCGGGCCCCCGGCGGCGCCCTCCAGCACGCGTGCCGCGGGCAGGGCGCCGCTGTCCACCGTCAGCACCATGCCCGGTGGGACCGCGTCCATCGCACGGTCGCAGAAGGTCTCGAGGACGTTGCGCACGTCCGGGTCGGGCACCAGCTCCATGACGGGGCGGATGCACGAGCGGACCGCGGGCGTGGTGTGCCGGAGGGCCGAGAACTCCCCCGCCTTGCCTTTGAGGATCGGAACGTAGGCCAACGGCTCACCCCCAGCGCACCCGGCACGCACCAGCCCACGGACGTCCCGCCCGTTCCCGGCCGAGTGTGACGGGAACGCGCCGGTCCGGGGAGGGGCGCACACCGGTCGCACGGCGGGCCGCCCCGCGCGGCCGGCTCGTGACTTCAGGGCCCGGGGTCCGGTTCCGGGCTGCGGCTGAGGGCCGCCAGGGACGGGAGGGCCGTCAGGGCGAGGGTGGCGGCCGCCAGGGAGACGAGGCCTCCCGCGGAGAGGGCCCAGCGGGGGCCCCAGTGTTGTGCGAGGAAGCCCGTGACGAGCGCGCCCAGCGGGGTCGTGCCCTGGAAGATCACCGTGTAGAGGGCCATCACCCGGCCCCGGTAGGCGGGGTCGGAGCCGAGCTGGACGCGGTGGTTCGAGGCCTGGGCGAAGTACATCATCGTGAAGCCGGTCAGGATCAGCAGCAGGCAGGCCACCGGCAGGGTCGGTGCCAGGCCCGTGACGGCCTCGGTGGCGCCGAACGCCAGGGCCGATCCGGTCACCACGAGGGCCGTCGGCCGGCCCCGGCGGGCGGTGGTGGCGAAGGCGGCCAGCAGGGAGCCCGCCGCCAGGGAGCTGCTGAGCAGGCCGAAGGCGGTGGAGTCGGTGTGGAACTCGGTCTTCGCCAGCAGGGGCAGCGTCAGCTGGAAGTTGAACCCGGCCAGGCCCAGTACGCCGACCAGCGCCAGCGGCAGCATCAGGTCCGGACGCCGGCCGATGTAGCGCAGCCCGTCCACCACCCGGGGTTTGGCCGGGCGGACCGCGGGGACGTGCAGCTCGGCCGGGCGCATCAGGGCGACGCTGATGACCGTACCCAGGTAGCTCACCGCGTTGATCAGGACGACGGGCCCGACGTCCAGGCGGGCGATGAGGAAGCCCGCGAGCGCCGGGCCCGCCACCCGCGCGGCGTTGAAGTACGCCGCGCTCATCGCGGAGGCGTTCGGCAGGAGTTCGCCCCCGACCATCTCGCCGACGAACGAGATCCGGGTCGGCGCCTCCACCGAGTTGACGGTGCCCAGGGCCAGCGCGAAGAGCCAGATGTGCCAGAGCCGGACCTCGCCGAGCAGGATCCACAGGCCGAGCGCCAGGGCGAGCGCCCCGGACGCGCCGTTGGCGAGCATCAGCAGCCGCCGCTTGCTGTGCCGGTCGGCGAGCCGGCCCCCGTACAGGGTCAGCAGCAGCACGGGCGTGAACTGCAGGGCCGTCACCACGCCCAGCGCGCTGCCCGAGTCCCCGGACAGCTCCAGCACCAGCCAGTCCTGCGCGACGACCATCATCCAGGTGCAGGTCACGGAGAGCAGCTGCCCCAGGACGAACAGCCGGAAGTTGCGCACCGACAGGGACTGGAAGGTGCGCCTCAGGGTCTCCACGGCTCGGTCGGTTCCCTTTCCACGGCCCCGCGCCGCCACGGCGGCCCACTGGGGAACACGGTCGTCCCGCTCCCTCGATTCTGCGTCGTGCCGGTCCGCGGGCCACTTCCGGTGGTCTGTACGAGGGGGGTGGGGTGGGTCTGTGGGATTTGGGGGGTGGGTGGGGGGCGGGGGCGTGCGTAGGGTGGTTGGTGAGGCCGCGTCGTGCCGTTGACCTGGCACTTTGCGGGAAGACAGGCGGACGGGATGGGGCTACGAGGATGCGTGAGCTGGCGGAGACCGCACGGCGGTGGGTGGCCGAGGGGCGGGTCGCGTTCCTGGCGCGGCCGGTGACCGAGCAGGGGTTCGGGCCGCGGGATCCCGCCGGGGCCGTGCTCGTGGACGCGCGGGGCGAGTGCGTGGGGGCCCTGTACCGGGGGGTGTTCGACGCCGAGCTCGTCGCCGAAGCGGGTGCGCTGGGCGGGGACGGGGACCGGGCCCGGGTGTGCGAGCTGTCCGTGGGCGCCGGGGAGGCCGTCGAGGCCCGGCTGACCTGCGGCGGCCAGGCCGAGGTGCTGTTGCAGCCGCTGGCGGCGGTGCCGGAGCAGTGGTGGGAGCTGCTCGGCACGGGGGCCGGGGTGGCGCTGGTGACGCGGCTCAACGAGGCCGCCGACCGGGCCGAGAGCCGGGTCGTACGGGTCGGCGGGACGCCCGCCGACGACGCCGAGCGGCGGGCCGGGGAGCTCCTCGGCACGCGGCGGCCCGGGCGGGACGCCCTGTACGGGGGGTCCGGGCTGGTGCTGGTGGAGGCGTACCCGTCGGCGCCCCACGTGGTGATCGGCGGGGCCGGGGAGCTGGCCGAGGTCATCGGGGCGCAGGCGGCGCTGCTGGGGTGGGAGGCCGTGGCCGTGCAGAGCGCGGCCGAGGCGGAGAAGGTGCTGACCGCCCACCGCGACGCGGCCTGCCTGGTGCTGCTGAGCCACGAGCCGGACTTCGACGTGCCGGCCCTGCGCACGGCGCTCGCGCTCGGGATCCCGTACGTCGGGGCGCTCGGCTCCCGCCGGACCACCGCGCGGCGCCGCGAGGGCCTGGTCGCGGCCGGGGTGCGGGAGGCCGAGCTGGCGCGGGTGCACGGGCCGATCGGGCTGGACCTGGGCGCCAAGACGCCCGCGGAGACGGCGCTGGCGATCTGCGCCGAGATCCTCGGGGTGCTGGGCGGCCGGGAGGCACAGGGGCTGCGGGACTCCGACGGCCCGCTGCGGTGATTCTTTTCGGCCGACCGCGTGAATCCTGACCAAAAGCGGGAAAATAGGACGTATGAACACGACCCTGATCTCCCTCGCGATGGACAGGACACTGACCAACATCGCCTGGTTCCTGGTCGTCGGGCTCGCCGTCGTCGGAGTCCTGCTCGGTGGATTCGTGCTGGGCAGGCGGGTGCGCGACCACGAGCCCGCACCCCCCACCCCCGAGACGCAGCCCCACCTCCCGGACGGCGGTGCGGTGTACGAGGTGCGCGAGGAACGGGATTACGTCGAGATCCCCGAAGGGGGCCTGCGCCCGCACGAGATGCAGGGGTACGGGAACTTCGGGTCCCGGACCCACAGCCACCCGGTCGAGGCCCGCGCGGAGCGGGAGTCCGGCTACGCGCCGCAAGAGGGCCCCGGCCCGCACCCGCAGCCCGGCGCCCCGCCGGACGCGGGCCGCGGCGCCCACGCCTGACGCCGGCCCGTCCCAACGGCCCCTGGCCCGCGCCCACCGCGGGTCAGGGGTCCGTCCGGGCCCGTCACAGCAGGTCGGTCCGCAGCCGGAGCACCTCCGGCGGCGGGTGCCGGGCCGAGCTGCGCCGGACCTCGGCGGCCAGCGGCGGGTCCAGCGGGCGGAACGGCACGTCCCCGAAGCCGATCGCGGTGACGGTGGCCCCCGCCGGGGCCGTCTGCGTACGGGCCGCGACGGCCGCCGCCACCTCCGTGCGCAGGGACGCCGACAGCGGACTGGAGACCAGCGGCTCCTCGTCGTCCTCCCCCGGCAGCACCAGGACGAGCGCCTTGGGATGCCGCGGGGTGCCGGTGAAGCCGACCACGGCCGCGTCCGCCACGTCGGTGTGGCGCAGCTTGCGCCAGCTGCGCCGCCCGGCCGGGTAGGCCTCGTCGAGCCGTTTGACGACCAGGCCCTCGATGCCGCTGGCGGGCAGGGTCTCGTACCAGGTCTCGGCGAGCTCCGGGTCGGTGGTCATCGGTACCGGTTGCAGCGGCGGGCCCAGCGGCAGGAGCAGGTCGACGAGGAGCGCCCGGCGGCGTTCGTAGGGCCGGGCGCGCACGTCGAGCCCGGCCAGCTCCAGCACGTCGAAGGCGGCGTACGAGGCGGGCAGGGACTGGGCGAGCACCGCGGCCCGGACCTGCGTGGCGGCCGCGGCGCGCCGCTGGACCAGCGCGAAGTCGGTGCGCCCGGCGTGCCAGACCACGACTTCCCCGTCCAGGACGGTCCCGGCGGGCAGCTGCCGGGCGGCCGCCACCAGGTCGGGGAACGCGCCGGTGACGATGCGGCCGGAGCGGGCCTGGAGCACGACGTCCGCCGCCGTGCGCCGGACGAGGAGGCGGTGGCCGTCGAACTTGGGCTCGTACGCCAGTCCCGCCCCGCGCGGCAGGGTCCGTACGGACGCGGCCAGCGCCACCCGGATCACGGCAGTCTCCCGGCCCGTTCGGGGTCGGTCAGCGGGGCGAACAGGTCGCCGTCGCGGGCCAGCCGGGACGCGATGTCGTCGGCGAGGAACACCAGGTCGGCGGGGGCCCGGCAGGCCTCGGTCTCCGCCCACGAGACGGGGGCGGAGACGGTCGGCAGGGGGCGGGCGCGCAGCGTGTAGGGGGCGGCGGTGGTCTTGGCGGCGGCGTTCTGGCTGTGGTCCACGAAGACCTTTCCCGGGCGCAGCGCCCGGGCCATGCGGTGCACGACGAGTCCGGGCAGGGCGGCCTCCGCCTCCTGGGCGAGGGCCTTCGCGTACGCGGACACGCGCGCGGAGGGGGTCGGCTCCAGGGCGACGGCCAGGTGCAGGCCCTTGGAGCCGGAGGTCTTGACGTGGGCCTCCAGGCCGTCGGCGGCGAGGCGCTCGCGCAGCCACAGGGCGGCGGCGCAGCACTCGACGACGGTGGCGGGCGGGCCGGGGTCGAGGTCGAGGACGATCCGGTCGGCGACGGCCGGGCGGCCGGCGGTCCACTGGGGCGTGTGGAGCTCGACGACGAGGTTGGCGGCCCACATGAGGGTGGGCAGGTCGCTGACGACCACCTGCTCGGCGCGCTCGTCCTCGGAGCGCGGAACGGGGGTGGTCTTCACCCATGCGGGGGTACCGGGCGGCGGGTTCTTGGTGAAGAAGAGCTGCCCGTCCGGACCGTCGGGGTAGCGCAGGAAGGAGACCGGGCGGTCGTGGACGTGCGGGAGCAGGACGGGTGCGACGGTGGCGTAGTAGTGCAGCACCTCGCCCTTGGTGAAGCCGGTCCGCGGGTACAGGACCTTGTCCAGGTTGCTGAGCGCGATGCGACGCCCCTCCACCATGGTGATCGGCGTCATACGATGAGATTGCCACGAATCAGGAGGAACCGTGCGATCCATTTGGAACGGGGCGATCTCCTTCGGCTTGGTCAGCATTCCGATCAAGCTCGTGAACGCCACCGAGAGCCATTCGATCTCCTTCCGTCAGATCCACGTGACGGACGGCGGCCGCGTCCGGTACCGCAAGGTGTGCGAGCTCGACGGCGAGGAGGTGTCGACCGCCGAGATCGGCAAGGGGTACGAGGAGGCGGACGGATCGATCATCCCGATCACGGACGAGGACCTGGCGCGGCTGCCGATCCCCACCGCGAAGACGATCGAGATCGTCTCGTTCGTGCCCGCCGACGAGATCGATCCCCTCCAGATGGACGCCGCCTACTACCTCGCCGCGAACGGCGCGACGGCCGCCAAGCCGTACACGCTGCTGCGGGAGGCGCTCAAGCGGAGCCGGAAGGTCGCGATCGCCAAGTACGCGCTGCGGGGGCGGGAGCGGCTCGGCATGCTGCGGGTCGTCGACGACGTGATCGCGATGCACGGGCTGCTGTGGCCGGACGAGATCCGCGCCCCGGAGGGCGTGGCCCCGGAAGGCTCGGTAAGCGTACGGGAGGCCGAACTCGACCTGGCCGACGCCCTGATGGCCACCCTGGGGGAGGTGGAGATCGCCTCGCTGCACGACGACTACCGGGAGGCCGTGGAGGCCATGCTCGCGGCGAAGGCGGGCGACGGGTTCGAACCGGCGCAGACGGTGGCGGAGCCGGCCGGCGGCCAGGTCATCGACCTGATGGCGGCGCTGGAGAGCAGCGTCCGGGCCGCCCGGGCCTCGCGCTCCGGGGACGGCGACGGCGACGCGGCCGCGGCCGACGCGGGAGCCGGGGGCGGGGGCGACGCCGGGGCCGGGGCCGAGGTGACGCCGATCCGGCGGAAGGCGGCGCCGGCCGCGCCCAAGACGGTGGGGGGTAAGAAGTCGACGGCCTCGGCGGGGGCCGGAGCGGCCAAGAAGGCCGCCGCCGGGCGGAAGACCGCGTCGGTCGCCAAGACGGCCAAGACGGCCAAGACGGCCGCGTCGGGCGCGGCGGCGGGCGGGAAGAAGTCGGCTTCGGCCACCGCCCGGTCCGCCTCGGCGACGGCGGGCGGCAAGGCCGCCGCCGCGAAGTCCGGCGCGGGCGCGGCGAAATCCGGCACGGGGGCCGCGAAGAAGGCGGCGCCCCGCAAGCGGAGTTCGGCCTGACGGAGCGCCGCGCGAGCGCCGCGCCTCAGCGACCCGACCAGGCGGAGTGGCTGCGGGCCAGGGCGAAGAGCGCTTCGGTGTCGGGCGGTTTGAGGGTGACCGGGGCCGCCGCGAGGAGGGCGGCGGCGGTCGGCGGCTGGAGGACGAGGACGTCCCGGACCGTCGGCGCCACCTCGACGCGCGAGGCGTCGGCGAGCGCGAGCACCGGGGTCACCGGCGCCGTCAGCACCCGGGCGGCAAGGGCGGCCGCCCGGCGGATCCAGCGGGGGTCCGGGGTGGGTTCGGCACGGCCCACCGTCAGCAGCAGGTCCCCGACCCGGGCGCGCTGGCGGCGGCCCGGGACCGTACGGACGACGAGGATGCCCGGCGGCCCGATGAGGAGGTGGTCCAGCAGCCCGAGGCCGGGCAGCGGGATGTCGTGCAGGACCCGCCAGTGCGCGTCCGACTCCTCCAGGAGGTCCAGTTCGGCCCCCATCCGTTCGCGCGCCTGGAGCTCCTGGCGCATCCGGTGCCGGGTCCGGCTGCCGGGCGATCCGTACGCGAGTTCGCCGAGCAGCCTTTCGCCCGGGCGGTTCGGGGCCAGGTCCTGGTCGGGCCGCAGCGCGAGCCGGCGCAGGTCGGCGGCGGTGGGGACGGGGGGCGGCCCGATGGTCCACTCGCCGCTCAGGTACGGGCGCAGGGCCGCCAGCACCGGCTCGCGCTGGTCGTCCGCGAGGACGCTGATCCGGTTGGTCCGCCGGTCGTACCAGGCCACCGCCCGGCCGTCGGGCCGGTTGACGTAGAGCCTGCCCCGGCCGGGCCGTCCGCTGGGCACCACCTTGAGTCCGCGCATCGGCTCACCCCCGCCGTCCATGGGAGCAGCCGGGACCGTCCACGGCAATCCCTCGGTTGTGTAACAGCTCCGTCGGCTCCTTGCGGCCTCGCTGTTACACGTCCACCGCCGTACTGCAACGGCCGGGGCCTACGTTGGTGCCGCCCGCAACCGCCGGGACCCGTCCCGTACCGAAGGATTCCCGTGAGTACCGCTCGCCGCCGCTCCGCCGTTCGCGCCGCCGCCGTGACCGCCTGTGCGGCCGCCGTGCTGGCGCTGCCCGCCGGCGCGGCGTCCGCCGACGGGGTGCCGGCCGCCTCCGGGACGCAGCGGACGCTGGTCAAGAGCCTCACCCTGGCGGACGGCCTCTCGACGGCGAAGGTGTACCGGGTCGCGAAGGACGCGTACCAGGCCGAGATCCAGCGCGCGGGCGCCACCGTGGCGACGCTGCACAGCCGTGACGGGTACACCGGCTTCGGCACCACCGGGGAGCTGCACACCGCGCTGCGGCCCGACGGGCGGCTGTCCTCCTGGGTCGGGGACACCCTTCCGGATGCCGGCGGCTCGCACGCGGTGGCGGGCGACGGGTACAAGACCGGGACCCGGCACACGGGCGGGACGGACGGTGCCGGCGGCGGTGGCCGGGTGCTGCCCGCCGCCGTGGAGGGCGGCGGGCGCGACGGGGCCACGGGCACCGGGACCGTGCAGGCGCTGCGGCTGAACACCATCGCCGACGGGCCGGGCGAGGGCGTGCTGCTGCTCGCCGCGGGCGGCGGGATCGCGGCCGTCGGAGCGGCCGGGCTGGGCTTCGCGATGCTGCGGCGCGGACGCACCGAGGGCTGAGCCGGCCGGGCCGGCGGGCCGACCCGCACCGTGCCGGGCGCGGGTGCCGGGCGTCCGGTGAACGGACGCGGCGGCAAAAGGGATGTTTCTCTGCATAAAGTTGATGGATATCGACCGGATGCCGTGCAGAGGAGGGCTCACCCCGTGCGAAATCGACCGTTCCGCTCGGGTGCCGCCCTGCTCCTGGCACTGTTGCCGCTGCCCCTGCTGGCCGGGTGCGGCGATCCCGGGGGGCTGTCCGCCGCCGGGCCGACGCCGACCGCGATCGGGCCCGTACACCTGTGGCCGGAGCGCAAGGGTGCCGACGTACCGCCCGCCGATCCGGGGGGCGCGCCGCCCGTCTACGTCCAGGGGCTGCCGAGGGTTCCCGGTCAGGACGTGAGCGGCGTCGACCCGGTGGCCCTCGTCCAGGCGGAGCTGCGGGCCCACCCCGGGGCCGTGACCGGACCGGACGGGATGCCCGCGCAGACGGCCGCCGCGATCCGGGACTGCGGGACGCCGCGCGAGGAGCCGGGCAAGTGCCCGGTGCGCAAGCCGTACTACCGGGACCTCACCGGGAACGGCAAGGACGAGGTCGTGGTGGGCATCGACCTCCCCGACACGATGATGTCCGTACGGGTCTACACGGCGGACGCCGACGGACGGCTCAACCGGATCATGGCGACCACCCAGACCGTCGTCTCGGTGGAGCTGGCCGGGCAGGACGTGATCCTGCGGGTGCCGAGCGGCAACCCGGGCTACGAACTGATCACCGCCTGGTCCTGGGACCCGCGGCAGAAGACGATGCTGCCGACGAGGGAGCAGGTCGTACGGGTGCCGGCGCGGGCGCGGTCCTCGGCGGGGGCGGGTTCCTCGGCGGGGGCCGGCGCGGGGGCCGGGCCGTGAGGCGGGTGCTGCCCGCGTGGACGGCGTCGCTGACCTGGAAGTCGGCGTGCTTCATCGTGGTGATGTGCTGCTCGCTGGCAGCGGTGGTGGGCGCGCTCGTCCACGTCGAGGTGACCCGGCAGACCGTCGCGACCGCCCGCGACAAGGCACTGAACAGGCTGCACGACGCCGCCCTCGCGTACGAGGCCGGCGAGAACCTGCCGCGCGGCGCCGCCCTCGACCCGGCCGGGCTGCCGCCGCGGCTGCGGGCGCTCGCCGTGAGCGGACAGCGCGGGACGCTCGTCGCGGAGTCCCGCGGGCGGCCCCTGATGTGGGCGGCGGCTCCGGCGGACGGCAAGGCGCTGGCCACGGCCGTCGACTACGGGCAGAGCGCGCGCGCCATCCGGGGCCTGGACAACGCGATCATCGGCTCCTCGCTGCTGGCGCTCGGCGGAACCCTGCTGGTGGGGGCCTTCGCCGTGAGCCGGGTGACGGGGCGGCTCCAGCAGACGGCGGCGGTCGCCCGCCGGATCACCGGCGGCGACCTCGACGCGCGGGTCGGCGATCCGCGGACGAAGGACCCCTCGCGGCACCAGGACGAGGTCTCGACGGTCGCGGGGGCGCTGGACACGATGGCGGCGACCCTACAGGCGAAGCTGCTGCGCGAGCAGCGGTTCACCGCCGACGTCGCGCACGAGCTGCGCACCCCGCTGACCGGGCTGCAGGCGGCCTCGGAGCTGTTGCCGGAGGGGCGGCCGACGGAGCTGGTGCGGGAGCGGGTGGGCACGATGCGGCAGCTGACGGAGGACCTGCTGGAGATCTCCCGGCTGGACTCCGGCAGCGAGCGGGTGGACACCGACCTGCACCAGCTGGCCCGGCTGGCGCACCGGGTGGTGCGGGCGTCGGGCACGGACACGGAGGTCCGCGTCCTGCGGGACGCGCACGTGGAGACGGACCGGCGGCGGCTGGAGCGGGTGCTGGGGAATCTGGTCGCGAACGCCCACAAACACGGACGGGGTCCGGTGGTGGTGACGGTGGACGGGCCGGTGGTGACCGTACGGGACCACGGCGACGGGTACCCGGACTACCTCCTCGCCCACGGGCCGCAGCGGTTCCGCAGCGGCGGCAGGGGGCACGGGCTGGGGCTGACCATCGCGGTGGGTCAGGCGGAGGCGATCGGGGCGGAGCTGGAGTTCGGGGAGGCGGAGGGGGGCGGGGCGCTGGCGGTGCTGAGGCTTCCCGTGTCCGCGCCGATGCCCTAGCCGGGCGGGGCGGGGGTGGGGTGGGGTGGCTGCGGGGCGGGGCCGGGGCGGGGCGGCCGGGGCCGGGGCCGGGGGGGGGGGGGGGGGGCGGGGCGGGGGGGCGCGGCGGGCCCCCCGGGGGGGGGGGGCCCGGGCGGGGGGGCCCGGGCGCCCCCACCCC